>JAQBOU010000265.1 GCA_028287865.1 Mucilaginibacter sp.
AATGACTGCTCAAAAGCTGGCCATTTGGTTTCCTGGGAGAATGATATTAGATTTGAATTAGCAATCAACCCTTGGCAGGCCCCCATGGGGGCCTGCCAAGGGTTGACACAGTTTATTTTACAGACCCTTTGAGTTGTTATATGCTAACTCCTGATCAGATGCATCAACAAGAAACTATTAAAAATTAATTATAACAAAAAAGGGCGCTTTACAGCGCCCCTTCTCATTATATATATTCAATCGACAATCCGTTATATTACCTGCTCCTTTGGTTATCGTTACCACCACGTTGGTAGCTTTGTTCAAAATGTTGGTTACCACCTCTGGCGTCATTTACATGATTATCATTTTGGTTTGACCTTTGGTTAAAGCCACCTTGTCCGCGGTTATCAGAGTGCTGATTGTTTCCGGCATCACCCCTTGGCTGTACAGGTTGGCTAAAACCTCTTTGTCCGCGGTTATCAAACTGTTGATTATACCGGTTACCTTCCCTGTATGACTGTACCGGCTGACTAAACCCCCTTTGTTCACGATTGTCGAAATGCTGGTTATATCCCTCATTTCCTCTCCGATCTCTATTCACATAATCATTCTCAAAACGATTGTTATATTCATTGTGTGACCACTCTGCAACCGGACGGCCATTATACCTTGATCTGTAAACATCATCATGTAAATAAGGTCTTGGAGCCCTTACTTCATACCTTGCTGCGTTTCTCCAGTCGTAATCACGGTAAGCGCCGGGTAAATAGGCGGCTGAAATCCAATTGTAACCGTCATTGTAATAGTAACATTGTTCATTTACACTATAGTACGCATCAACATCCGGTAAATAGTAATAGTCATCACCGTCAGTATAAACCGGGGCCTGCTCAACTGCCACCCTTGCCGGACCAAAACGAAAACCTACGCGTAGTCCAATCTGTGCATCAGCAGTATTATATATTAAACCGCTCATTGCAATTGCTGATAATATTATTAACTTTTTCATAGTCTTAATTTGTTTTTTTTTATATTATGAAGTTTTCACTGGCCTTATTTATTTTGTCGCCGATGATCATTTCATTGTTTCAAATTTTATATAGCTATGACTATAGAAAAAACAAATAGTTTAATCATACTTACCAATAGTTTTATACATAATCAATAATTAAGAATTTAATATTTACATAAACAATATTTTCAATATTAAATTTTGTTTACGGATGAAAAATTATTTAAAACAGTATATTATTTTATTAATTTTTTTCTATTCAATAATTCAATTGTTATTAAAAATTCAGCTTTTATCAGCTACTCATTAATTAATTAGTGCACAGATTTACCTGTAAATTAAGGGTGTAACTACTTTACTACAAAACATATCTCTCAAGTTACAGTAGTTTCTATAACTTTGAATATCTAAATTAAAGCTTATGAAAATGAAAAAATTGCTAATCTTTTTGCTGCCAGTATTCGCAGTAATAGGTTTAATTGTATTTAATGCATGTAAAAGCGCTGATAATGGAAGTGCAAATGAAGCTGCTAATGCAGGTCTTACACTGCCAACCGGTTTTAGTGCTGTTGCTGTTGCCGATAATTTAGGCAGTGCGAGACACCTTGTGGTAACCCCTGAAAATGATATTTATGTACACCTTGCCGGAACAAAAAGCGGTAAAGGAATTTTGGTATTGCATGAAGAAGGCGACAAAACAACATTAAAATCAAGTTTTGCCAACTTTGGCGGAACTGGCATCGCCATTAAAAATGGTTATTTGTATGCATCCGATAATACAGAAGTATTTAGGTATAAGCTAAATGAAAAAGAAGAGGTTATCAATCCTGATAAACCTGAAAAGATCGTTACAGGTTTACTAAGCCGCAGAATGCACGAACCTAAAGCCATTGCATTGGATAATGATGGCAACATCTATGTTAATATAGGTGCATATTCAAATATTTGCAGTGATTATGATCCCAATAAAAAAGGAGGCCCTATTTTAGACTCAGCGGCCGGAATATGGCAGTTTAAGGCTGACAAGCCTGATCAGCATTACGGCGACGGTATCCGGTATGCCGGAGGATTGAGGAATGTGGTTGGTTTGGCCTGGAACCAGCAGGATAACCAGCTTTTTGTAATGCAGCACGGCCGCGATGCCCTGCATGATCTTTTCCCTAATTTATACACCGTTCACCAGTCTGCCGAATTACCGGCTGAATGTATGTTCGCCTTAAAAAAAGGTGATAATGCAGGTTGGCCTTATGTTTATTACGATTGGATGCAGCACAAAAATCTGCTTGGACCTGAATATGGAGGCGATGGTAAAAAACCTGCTGACAGCAAGTTTATCGACCCGGTAGCAGCTTATCCCGGACACTATGCTCCTGATGGCTTGTTATTTTATACCGGAAATCAGTTCCCCGAAAAATACAAAAATGGCGCTTTTATAGCATTCCATGGTTCATGGAACAGGGCACCGGAACCACAGGCAGGTTATTGTGTGGTATTTCAACCATTTAAAAATGGCAAACCTGATGGCAAATGGGAAGTTTTTGCGGACGGTTTTGCAGGTACAGAAGCACAAAAAGCCTCAGGCCGTGCAGTGCATCGCCCATGCGGACTTGCCCAGGGTCCCGACGGTTCACTTTATGTAACCGATGATAATAAAGGGACTATTTACAAGATCACCTATAAAAAGTAATTGATGAAAATTAAACTAATCGGCACTGTGCTGGTAATATGCTCACTGTTTTTCAGTTATGGCTATGCCCAGGTTAAACACGCAACAAAGCCAGTTCACCATGGTTCCAGTGTTGCCATGGTTAATGGTAAAAAAGTATACACGCAAATTTGCATTGCCTGCCATATGGCTGATGGCGGCGGCATGTCAAACATGAACCCTCCGTTGATCAATACAAGTTATGTTTTGGGTGATAAAACAACCTTAATTAAAATAGTTTTAAATGGCTTTAAAGAGGATGTGGAAATTAACGGGCAAAAATATTCCAATAATATGACACCGCACAGCGATTTGAAAGACCAGCAAATTGCAGATGTATTAACCTTTGTACGCAAAAGCTTTGGCAATAAGGCGAGCGCTGTTTCCGTAGCGGAAGTAAAAAAGGTTAGGGCGGCTAACGTAACTAAATAGTCGCAACTACTTTAAGAGTGATAACACCAGTTGTAATATGGCTGGTGTTATCATTTTATCCAAACCAGTCAAACAGGTCATTTTGCTTTAAAGCAGATTTTTGACCGGCATTTAAATCCTTTAGTATTTGCCCCTCTCCCATTAAAATAATGCGGTTGCCATAATTGTAGGCATCTTTTAAATTATGTGTGATGAGAATTGAAGTAAGCCTGTAATCTCTGATCAGCTCTTCGGCAGTACGCATAACAATATCGGATGAACGCGGATCAAGGGCGGCGGTTGGCTCATCCAGCAATAAGACCTTGCAGCTGTCCATTACGCTCATTAATAAAGTAAGTGCCTGCCTTTGTCCGCCAGACAAAGTACCCATGGGCTGATCAATTTTATTTTCGAGACCCAAACCGAGGGTGGATATTTTTTCTTTTACCTGGTTTTTAAAGGTGTCATTTATTCCTATTGATAAACCCTTTTTCCGGGTGCGGATGGAGGCCAGGCGGAAATTGTCAATAATACTCAGGTCAGACGCCGTCCCGCTCATCGGGTTTTGAAATACACGGGCTACCCACCTGCTCCGGCGGTAATCCGGTAGCCTGGTAACATCTTCCCCATCAATAATAATATTCCCGGAACCTGGCAGAACGCTACCGGCAACCATATCGAGCAAAGTTGTTTTACCCGAGCCATTGGCGCCGACAATTACCAGGAACTCGTCGTTCTTTATATGCAGGGTAATTCCATTAACCGCATTTACCTGGTTAGCCTTGCCGGGATTAAAAACTTTATGAATGTTGTTAATGTTTATCATATGCCCCGCCTAAATCCTCCCCGGTAGGGAGGATTTTTTATAATATTTTTTAAATACCAATTATATAATAAAGCGTTCTCCAGTCACCTCAACAGGGAGATTTATAGGAAACTTTTTAATCTTGGTAAACTTACTATCAGCAACACAAACGCAGCCGTTACCAACTTAAGTAAATTAGCATCGACCCCAATGTCCAGTGTAACAGCTAAAACTAACTGAAATATCACTGCCCCGGCAAGTACTAAAATTAAACTAAGCCATACAGACGTAATGCGAAGCCAGTTGATGAGCGTTTCAGCAATGATTACCGAACCGAGCCCTACTATCACTATCCCAATACCCATACTGATATCTGTAAATCCCTGGAACTGGCTAATGAGGTAACCGCTTATCGCGGTTAAAGCATTTGCGAGAGCAAGACCAATAATTTTCACCCTGTCGGTATTTACACCTAACGACCTGATCATTGTTTCGCTATTGCCGGTGGCGCGCATGGCAATACCAAAGTCTGTTTTTAGCAAATAGCCAATTAAAAGCGTAATAATAATTACAAATATGGACAAAATACAAAATGTATTATGATTGGGATCGGGACTTATACTGATAAGATTAAACAATGAAGTCACATTTATAAGCGGCAAGTTTGACCGGCCCATCAGCGATAAGTTTACTGAATAAAGAGCTGTCATTACAAGGATGCCAGCCAGCAAAGCGTTTATCTTCAATTTAGTATGAATGAATCCTGTTAATGCACCTGCCACGCCGCCGGCTGCAATTACCGCAGGTAAAATAATATAGTTTGGTAAATGATGGGTTAGTAATATGGCGGTAACTACGCCTCCCAAGGTATAACTGCCATCAGTTGTAATATCAGGAATATTAAAAATCTTCATTGAAATATAAATCCCCAACGCAAGTGCCGAAAAGCAAAGTCCCTGTAATAAAGCGGTCAGGTAAAAATCCATTATTTAATAATTTCAAAATTTGATGGAACGCTTATATTGTATTTTTTAGCAGCCGCCTGATTGTATACGCGCTTCCTTACTTTAACCATTTCTGGGTGTAAACCCTTTGTGCTATGACTTTTTAAAAATTGGGCTGCTTGTTCACCGGCCTGGTAGCCCCATTGGTAAATATCGGCACCAAATGCAGCCACGGCACCTCTTTGTACCAGGCCGGCTTCGCTGGTGAAGATAGGGATATTCTTTTGATCGCAGCTTTTTAGTATCGTTTCAAAGGCTGCAAAAACCGTATTATCAGGATTGGCAAAAAAAGCATCAATATTTTTATTTAGCAGCGATTTTGTAACCAGTTGCGCATCAGCTGATGTATTTAAAGGTAAGGCGATCAGTGTGATATTTAATTTAGCGGCCAACGATTCTATTCTTTGTTTGGCATCAACCGATTGCGGTTCAGACTGATTGTATATCATACCAACAACCAGCTTTCTGGATTTTGACTTTAAAAACCCGGGGATGTTTGAAAAAGAGGTATCAATATAATTCAGATCCTCCACAGCACCAAATAAATTGGCACGCCCGCTTGTATCCTGTAGCTGCATCAACTTAACAGTTGGCGACACCATCATAAAGATAGGGATAGTTTTAGTTTTTTGTGCGGCCGTTATGGATGACAAAGTAGTACAGGTGGCCATCAGGTCAACCTTTTGCGAAATAAAATAATTCACAATTTGCGTTAAAGTGGGTATACTTCCCTGTGCATTCCGGTATTCTATTTTTACATTTTTCTGTTCTTCACTAAAACCATTTTTCTTCAATGCATCTGTAAAGCCTGTACGCGCCGGGGCTATGGTAGCATCTTCAAAATAATCAACAAAACCAATAACCGGTACAGATTTTTTATCACTATGACTGCAAGAACAAATAATACCTGTTAAGATAGATAACAGTAGGATTTTTAGCTTCATGCCACTAAGGTAAATATTAGTGGCGAAAGGATAAGATGAAAAGTAAAAGGTTTTAACCGTTATTTATTGAAATTTCCTACATTTTGCCTTTTTACTTTTCAGCGTTTACCTCATTTTCATTAATTTAGCCCCTGCATGACACCCATTATTTCAAAATTACCCCAAACCGGAACTACGATATTTACCTTAATGTCGGCTTTGGCAAATGAAGTTGGCGCCATAAATCTTTCACAGGGCTTCCCTGATTTTGATACTTCGCCAGAACTGATAAAGCTGGTAAACAATGCAATGAAAAAAGGGCATAATCAATACGCACCCATGCCGGGCGTGCTGGCCCTCCGTGAAGAAATAGCAAAAAAGACAGAAAAACTATACGGGGCTATTTATAACCCGGATACAGAAATAACCATGACAGCCGGTGGTACACAAGCGATTTTTACCGCTATTACAGCGGTCATTAATCCCAATGACGAGGTGATTATTTTTGAGCCTGCTTTTGATTGCTATGCGCCTGCAATTAAACTGATGGGCGGCATTGTAAAATCGCTGGAGCTTGAGCCGCCTGATTACCGCATTGCCTGGGATATGGTAAAAAGGCTTATCAATAGCAAAACAAGGATGATTATTCTTAATACGCCGCATAACCCTACCGGTACAATTTTGCATAAAGAAGATATTGAAGAATTAAGTGCCATAGTAAAAAACCAGGACATTTTAATATTAAGCGATGAGGTTTACGAGCATTTGATATATGATGGCGAAACACATCACAGTATGGCCCGCTATCCGGAATTGCAACAGCGCAGCTTTATAGTAGCCTCATTTGGCAAACCATTTCATGCTACCGGCTGGAAAGTTGGTTATTGCATGGCACCTGCCTTTTTAATGCAGGAATTTAGAAAAGTGCACCAGTTTTTAGTGTTCAGCGTTAATGCACCTATTCAATATGCCATTGCTGAATATTTAAAAAATGAAAATAATTATTTAGAGCTGCCCGCCTTTTTTCAGCAAAAGCGCGATTATTTCAGAAAAGGACTGGAACAAACGCGGTTTGAATTGCTGCCTTGTTTTGGTTCCTATTTTCAATCGGTAACATTTAATAACATAACAGACGAGAAGGATAGTGACTTTGCATTGCGTTTGACAAGAGAAGTTGGAGTAGCCTCTATCCCTAATTCTGCGTTTTATACCAAGGGTACAGATCACCATGTTTTACGCTTTTGTTTTGCAAAAAGGCAAGAAACACTGGATAAAGCCGTTGATAGATTGGTAAAAGTTTAATTATCCATAGTGAGTAACCCATACACAATGGCTTATTAACTACTTATTATGGCTATCTTACCTGACTTAGAATTATAAACTACGGCTCGTTGCCTTAGCAATTGGACTAAACCATTAACCATAAACTAACATATGGATAATCTTAAGATCACCCTGTTCCAGGGATACCTTTTTTGGGAAAATATTGACAGAAACCTGCAGAATATAGCACTGCGATTATCCGGTATCCGCGAAAAAACCAATCTTATTATTTTGCCCGAAATGTTCAATACCGGTTTTTCTATGGAAGCAGATAAATTAGCGGAGCCTATGGGCGGTAAAACCATGAAATGGATGCATACCATAGCCAGCCAGTATGATTGTGTTATAACCGGGAGTATCATTATAAAAGAAAATCAAAAATATTATAACCGCCTGATATGGATGCGCGCCGATGGCACTTACGAATGTTATGACAAACGGCACCTGTTCGCCTTAGGAAAAGAAAATGAGACTTATACTGCAGGTAGTAAAAAATTGATAGTTGAGTTAAAGGGCTGGAAAATTTGCCCGATGATATGTTATGACCTCCGTTTCCCGGTATGGCAACGTAATGTAAACGAAGAATATGATTTGTTGTTGATAGTAGCCAATTGGCCCGAGCGCCGTTCCTTACATTGGCGTTCTTTAATACCTGCACGGGCAATTGAAAATCAGGCTTATGTAATAGGCCTTAACCGCGTAGGGCACGACGGTAATGAGATTTATCATTCCGGCGATTCAACCTGTATTGATCCAAACGGCAAGGTTGTATATTACAAGCGGGATGAGGAAGATCTATACACATTCCCTGTCATAGCAGACGAAGTAAAGAAAACAAGACGTGCCCTGCCCTTTTTAAAGGATATGGACGAATTTAAGATTTTGTAATTGTCATAACCGGATTTTTAAAGTGAATAAGATTCAGGTAATTGAAGCAAATAGTTTATTTTTATCGTTTAAACTCACCCGCTACTTCAAATTTTTGCGGATGAATAACGATGGAATAACTATCCAAAATTAACCGGCTATTATTTATAAGTGAACATTCAAAACATATACACCGACAGATTTTTTCAAAATTGGCCTAGCTGGGATTTAGTATATGAATGGGAAGATGTATTTAAAGACCATTTAAATTTAAAACTTACAGATTCGCGTAAAGCAGCTATTGTTACCAAATTTATTGACAGGACTTTATCTTCATTATCGCGAAGGTTGAATTTACGTGATAATGAATTGTTGAAAATTGCTGATAAATCTACGGTAAAACCAACATCTCTTTATTTTGAAATGTTTCCTCAAAATTCATTTGGGTTTTCTGCAAGTAAGCACACCATTCCTTATATAATTGATTTTTGGAAAACACAGGATCTGGAAGCTTTTTACCGGGTTTATAAAAATTGTAAACTGATATTAATTTCGAGCAAGGAAACATTTGATTTTTTAAAAGAAAATGATTGTAAATTAAATATCGCTCATTTACCTTTAAGCATTTCTAACAAATATAAAACCGCACCAACACATACTGTAAATAAAAAATACGATATCATACTGGCAGGCCGCACCCCTGCCATTTTTTTTGAATACCTAAAGAAATACGAAAAAAAAAATCCAGAAATTGAATATCTTAGGGCAAAGCATACCGGCAATCAATTATGCTTTGAATCCAATAAAACAGGTTTAATAGGCAACTTTCAAAAACGGGAGGATTACATCAATTTATTGAAGCAGACCAAAGTAGCTTTTTATTCTACACCCGGTATTGATGGCGGCGAGGAACGTACTGGCGGTTTTAATCCGGTTACGCCACGATTATTTGAAATGGTAGCAGCGGGATGCGCGATTATAGCCCGTTATCCGCAAAATTCAGACACCTCTTATTTCCGGTTAAAGGAATTTTATCCATCAGCCGATGATTATTCAGGGTTTGAAGATCAGCTTAACATTTTGTTGGAGAAGAACCCGCGACAGATAAAAGCTCACAATGAACGCTTTTTAGGACCTCATTATACTTCAAAAAGGGTAGGTTTATTGGATCAAATATTAAAACTGCAAGTAGTATGAAGTCCGCCATTGTTATTACATCCATATTTCAACCTACTGAAGCGGTATATAAATTTTCCAGGCTCAATGATTATAGCGTTATTGTAGTGGGTGATAAAAAGACTCCCAGTGACTGGAACTGTGATAACACAATATTTATACCTGTCGATGATAAACGCACTGCTCATTATAAGCTAAACGAAGTATTACCATATAATCATTATTGCCGTAAAATGCTGGGATATTTGTACGCAATAGAGAATGGAGCCATCACAATTGTTGACAGCGATGACGACAATATCCCAAAGCCAAACTGGAGCTTTCCTCCATTTGAAGGCTCATTTGAGGGAATTGAACAAGACAAAGGTTTTATAAATATTTATAGTCTTTTCACTAATCAGCACATCTGGCCAAGAGGGCTCCCATTAAGATTGATCACGCATAAAGAGAGCTTTCAACTGCTAAAAAATAAACAGGTAAAAATTGGCATCTGGCAAGGACTTGCCGACGAGGACCCCGATGTTGACGCTGTTTATAGGTTAACCAACAATCAGCCCTGTTATTTTAATGAACGTGATCCGTTGTTTTTATCAAACAATACTATCGCGCCATTTAACACACAAAACACATTGATCAGAAAGGAGCTTTTTCCATTAATGTACCTACCGATGTTTGTAACATTCAGGTTCACTGACATATTGCGCGGCCTGGTGGCCCAACCGATTATGTGGCTACATGGATATCAGCTTGGTTTTACAGATGCTACTGTGGTGCAAAAAAGAAATCCGCACGATTATTATGAGGATTTTGTTTCGGAATTACCCATGTACGAACATTGTGAAAAGGTAATTCAGTTAGTAACGGCTGTTATATCGACAGGCGAACCGATAGGAAACAATCTTTATGCTGCCTATCTTGCTTTAAACAAACATGGCATAGTAACTGATCAGGAGATCATTGCTTTAAGGGCATGGTTGTATGATATAGATTGTTATATTTAATCACCAAAACTTTATACTTCAATGTTTCACAAACGGCTGCTCTTCTTGTTAATGGGAGTTTTACTCATACTACATTTGAGTTATTCTCAAAGTTTCAGAATTGTTCCGCTTGGAGTTAAAGGCGGAAGTGACGAAAGCAATTTATCAGCTTACATGGTTGCTGCAAAGGGGTCTAATAATTATATATGCTTTGATGCAGGCACCTTGCACTATGGCATTGAAAAAGCGATCAGTAATAAAGTTTTTTCTGGCCCTGCGGAGCAAGTGCTTAAACGATATATAAAAGGTTACCTGATCTCTCATGCGCATTTGGATCATATTGGCGGGCTCATTATTAACTCGCCTGATGATACCGCTAAAACAATATACGGGCTGACAAGCTGTATAGAAACCATCAAAACACATTATTTTACCTGGGAAAGCTGGGCAAATTTCGCTGACGAAGGTGAAGCACCTTTATTAAAAAAATACCATTACCAGGTACTTCAACCTGCCGGCAGCACCGCCCTTAAAAATACGGGGATGACCGTAAAAGCATTCCCGTTAAGCCATTCAAATTTAACAAGTACGGCTTTTTTGGTACGCAGTAAAGATGCTTATGTGCTATATCTTGGTGACACCGGTCCTGATGAGGTTGAAAAAAGCCATAACCTGTATAACCTGTGGCAGTCAATAGCACCGTTGATTAAGACGCGACAGTTAAAAGCGATCATGATTGAAGCATCCTTCCCTGATGAACAGCCGGATAAAACATTATTCGGCCATTTAACCCCGCATTGGCTGATGAAAGAAATGGATGAACTGGACAACTTAACCGGCAATAAAGCATTGGACGGATTCAAGGTAATAATTACCCACCTTAAGCCGCCACAGGTTAGTATCGATAAAATTAAAACGCAACTTATCACAGAAAATTCACTTCACCTGAATCTTATCTTTCCCCAACAGGGCGAAGCTATTGACCTGTAACATCCATGTCATTTCGAGGTACGGGGAGATCTTATTAAACGTGCAAAGCGAACTATTCTGGTTGTAAAGGTTTCTCCCTGCCTCCCGACGGATCGAAATGATATCAATTTTTTAAGTTTTTGAAGGCTCAATCGCTACTAAGTTTAAAGAATAAATTATTGTTTCTCCAAAAGCTTTTTCGCTTCTTCCAGTTTATCTTTTTCCTCTTTTGGCAATACCGGGTAAGTTAATTTCAAAGCCTTCAATGTATCCAGTATAATGGCAGAAATAGCAATCCGGGTAAACCACTTTTTATCGGCCGGCAACACATACCAGGGACAATGATCGGTGGCTGTTTCCTGAATGGCTTTTTCGTAAGCCTTCATATAATCATCCCAAAACTCCCTTTCATAAATATCAGCCGCTGAAAATTTCCAGTTTTTTTCAGGGTTGTCGATTCGTTTTAAAAAGCGTTCTTTTTGCTCATTTTTTGATAGGTTAAGAAAGAATTTAATAATGATGGTGCCATTATTTGTCAAATGCTCTTCAAACGAGCGAATGCTTTTATACCGGCGGTCCCAAAACTTTTTGTCAGCATCCTTAACATGCATAATACCAGGTAATTTTTCCTTTAACAGCAGTTCAGGATGCACTTTTGTTATTAATACATTTTCGTAATGCGAGCGGTTATGAACGCCGATACGCCCAAATTCGGGCAAGGCCTTGTAATGCCTCCACAAAAAATCGTGATCCAGTTCTTCTGCGCTTGGCTGTTTAAAACTATAAACTTCACATCCTTCCGGATTTAAACCTGTTAAGGTGTGTGCTATGGCGCCGTCTTTTCCCGCTGCATCCATTGCCTGGAATATTATAAGCAGAGAAAAACGGTTGCCGGCATATAATGCTGATTGCAGTTTAGCCATTTGCCGGATTAGATCAGCAAGGATATTTTCTGTATCATCTTTCTTATAATCAGCAGAATAACCTGTATCATGATCCTTAAGTGAAAATTTTTCACCGTTAGTTATTTTAAATTTATTAATTATGTCTTTCATACAACAAAAATGAGACAGGCTAAGTTAAACTAAAATTTACCTGTTAAATTAACGTTGTTAATATTTGTTAAACCGGGCTATGATTTAGACCCATAATTTTACATCTTTACCCAATGTTCAGACGTATAAAAAACCGATTTTTAAGGTATTTTACCATCTTTATTTATTTTGTTGTCCTATTCTTCTGTTCGATAGAGCTAAATTTTCTCTGGTTGTTTGGTTACTCTCCTGACATGCAGGATATTAAAAGCCCTACCCTCTCCTTATCATCCGAAGTTTATTATGCAGACGGAACATTAATAGGGCGGTATTTTAAAGAAAACCGTTCGCCGGTTGAATTTAAAGACATCTCACCAAATATTGTCAATGCTTTAATTGCTACCGAAGATGCAAGGTTTTATAAACACCATGGTGTCGACTTTTATTCATTTTTCACCAGCATACTTTCAACGGCCAAAGGCGACCGGCGCGGCGGCAGTACCATTACCCAGCAACTGGCAAAAAACCTTTTCGAAACACGTAAAAAGAAATCGCAGGGAATTATAAAACATGTGCCTTTTATAAGGACTATAGTTTATAAGTGTAAAGAATGGCTTACCGCCTTTAAAATTGAACACGTATATACCAAACAGCAGATCCTTACACTCTATTTAAATACAGTTCCATTCGGCAACAATTCTTTTGGGATCAAAACGGCCTCGTTAAAATTTTTTAACAAAACACCCGATAAAGTTAATCCGGCCGAAGCGGCTACCCTGATAGGTATGCTTAAAGCTACCTCTACCTATAATCCGATAAACAATCCCGAACATTCATTAGAAAGGCGGAATACAGTATTGTCACAAATGATGAAATATGGGTACATCGATAAAACCGGTTATGACGAAAATGTCAAAAAGCCAATTGGGCTCAACCTAAGTTATGTAGAAGACGAAGCGCAAGGTGATTCTTATATACGCCAGGCTGTTGAACGATGGCTAAAAAAATGGCTGCATGATAATGACTATGACCTGTATAAGGACGGCCTTAAAATATACACCACCATTGATCCCCGCCTACAGCGATATGCCGAAGAGGCCGTTGCTGAAAAAATGAAAATGCTTCAAAAGAGATTTGATAACCTTTGGGGCAAGAAAAACCCATGGCGTGATTTGAACGGAAACGAGATAACCGACTTTTTGTTAAAAGCCGAAGAACATTTGCCAATTTACCAGTTACTTCAAAAAAAATACAACAACAATACCGCGCTGATCAATCAATATTTTGAGAAGCCAAAACGCATGACTGTTTTCACCTGGAACGGTGAAAAAGACACTACATTTTCAAGCGCTGATTCTATTAGGTATTATACCCGTATTTTAAATACCGGGATGATGACCATAGAGCCTACCAGCGGCAAAATTAAGGTTTGGGTAGGTGGTATAGATTATAAACACTTTAACTACGACCACGTTAACCAGTCAAAAAGGCAGGCAGGTTCCACCTTTAAACCCTTTGCTTATTTAACCGCTTTGGATAATGGTTTTAGCCCATGTGATAAGTTCACTGATAAACCGGTATCCATTAAATATGTGGATGAAGGCAAAGAGCAGGTTTGGGAACCCAAAAATGCCGATTTTCGTTTCTCTTATCAGGAAATGTCTTTACGCTGGGCTATGGGGAAATCTGTAAATTCCATAACAGCCCAGGTAACCCAGGCCGTGGGCTGGGATAAGGTTGTTGAGTATGCACATAAATGCGGTATCGAAAGCCCTCTAAAGTCGGTACCGTCGGTATCATTAGGATCGAATGACGTTTCTGTTTACGAAATGGTACGTGCGTACAGTACTTTTTTAAATAAAGGCGTAAAAATTGATCCTTTATTGGTTACGAAGATCACCGATCAGGATGGAAATGTGCTGGATGAGTTTGAATTAAAATCGCAAAAAGTTCTTAGCGAAGAAATAGCCTGGCTGATGTTATATATGTTCAGGGGAGGCATGGAAGAACCGGGCGGCACCTCACAGGCGCTGTGGGAATACCCTGGGCTGTGGAAAAAAGATAACCAGATTGGCGGAAAAACAGGCACATCCACCGGTTATGTAGATGGATGGTATATGGGTATCACCAGGGACCTGGTAACCGGTATTTGGGTGGGTGCTGATGACCGAAGCGTTCATTTTACCACTTCAGAAACAGGTGAAGGATCACACACCGCACTTCCTATTTTTGGGGCCTTTATGACAAAAGTTTATGCCGATCCAAAATCAGGTTATACTTACGGGGCGTTCCCTAAACCATGGGTAAAGATCACCAAAAAATATGACTGCCCTTCGCCGCGCGTAGTTGACTCTGCTTCTACAGATAGTTTGTACAGGCCGCTTGATAGTACAAAAGTCTTGGCTCCTGATACTACGCAAGCCCTTAAATAGTTAATTGGTTGATTGAGTTTGTTGATACTTAGAATATTTTAACAATGAGGCTTAATCAACCAATTAATTTCTTAATATAACTCAGGCAACTTTTAACTACTTTAGTACGTATCTATTTCATCACTATATGAATAAATATTTACTAAATCCACGCTTTATTTTAGCCATAAGCAGCTGTCTGTTATTGCTAAGCCTCCAAACCAAAGCGCAGTACTTCGGGCAAAATAAAGTGCGCTATAAAAACCTTAGGTTTAAGGTTTACAAAACACCACATTTCGAGATTTACTACTACTTAAAAAATGACAGCATGCTCAAGCGTTTTGCGCAGGAGAGCGAGTTGTGGTATACGTTACATCAGCAGGTTTTCAAGGATACTTTTAAAAAGCCAAATCCGATAATCCTCTATGCAAATCATCCGGATTTTCAGCAAACTACTGCCATTGACGGTGAAATTGATGTGGGAACCGGCGGGGTTACCGAAGGACTAAAGAACAGGGTAGTTATGCCTGTTATGGAAACCAACCAAACTACCAGGCACGTGATCGGGCATGAGCTGGTACATGCTTTTCAATACCATATGCTGCTTGGCAAAGATTCAGCCAGCTTCGAAAATATAAACAATTTACCCCTATGGATGATCGAGGGTATGGCCGAATACCTCTCATTGGGTAAAAAGGATTCCTATACGGCCATGTGGATGCGCGATGCTTATTTAAACCACGACATTCCGACGGTTAAAGCATTAACAGAAAGCAACAAATATTTCCCTTACCGTTATGGAGAAGCTTTCTGGTCGTTCATAGGCTCAACATATGGCGACACTGTTATTGTTCCGTTTTTTAAAAATACTGCACGCCTTGGTCTGCGATATGGTATAAAGCGCACGTTTGGATATGACGATAAAACATTGTCAAGCCTTTGGAAAAACGCCATTGAGACCACCTATAAACCTTATTTAAAAGATACAGCGCAAATCCCGGTTGGGCACAGACTAATTGATGAAAAAAATTCGGGGAAATTAAACGTAGCTCCCTCGATAAGTCCCGATGGTAAATACCTGGCCTTCTTATCTGAGAAAAATTTATTTACGATCGATCTTTTCATGGCGGACGCAAAAACGGGCGCTATTATACGAAAGCTCACGAGTAAGATATCCAATACCCATATAGACGAGTTTAATTTTATTGAATCGGCAGGCACCTGGTCGCCGGATAGTAAACGATTTGCATTTAGCGTGTTTAATAAAGGCCGCAACCACATGCTGGTGGTTGATGCAGGTTCAGGTACCATTGTAGATGATGTATCAATGGGCAAGGCAGAGCAATTCAGTAACCTGTCCTGGTCGCCTGATGGGAAAAATATGGTTTTTCAGGGTATGGCTGAAGGACAGGGTGACCTTTATATGTATAATTTCGATACTAAAAAAATCACCCAGTTAACAAACGACAAATATTCTGATTACCAGCCAAGCTTTTCGAGGGACGGGAAAAAAATCATTTTTTCGAGCGACAGGACTACTTATGATAAGTCATTATCACAGGATATTACCTTTAATCTTGCTGAATTAAATCTTGCTACTGGAAAGGTAACAGATATTAAATTATTTGATGGCGCCAATAACTTAAATCCACAGTACTCTTCTGATGGAACCCAGGTTTACTTCTTGTCTAACCGTGACGGTTTTCGCAATATGTACCGTTATACTTTTGCAACAGGGAAAGTGGAACAAATGACTGATCTGTTCACCGGAATTTCGGGTATTACAGAATATTCTCCTGCTTTAAGTATTTCAAATAATAATGATATCGTTTATTCTTATTACCGAGCTCAAAAATATTCGCTTTACAATGCTAAGGCAGCTGATTTTAAACCACAGGTAGTTGATGGGCAGGCTACTAACTTCAATGCAGCGTTATTGCCGCCGGCGCATTCAGTCGGGGTAGATCTGATCAATTCTAATTTAAACAACTACCTCGCGTACCCCAAAATCCCAACAGACTCTATAAAAACGGTGCCTTATAAACCACAGTTTAAAATGGATTACCTGGCAAGCAGCGGTATTGGTGCCTCTGTAAGCCAGTTCGGTACTGGTTTGTCAACCGGAATACAGGGTGTTTTTAGCGATATTCTGGGACGTAACCAGATCTATGCCGGCGTAGCGGTTAACGGACAGATATATGATGTTGGCGGTGAATTTGCCTATATTAACCAAACAGGCCGATGGAACCTTGGTGCCAGCATATCGCATATTCCCTTCCAAACGGCTAATTATAGTGTAGTGCCTGCAACATACCAGGTTAACAGCACCAAAACCATTCCTGCTACTGCTGAAAATTATGACCTGATCCGCATTTTTCAGGATCAGCTTTCTTTGTTTACTGCCTATCCCATCACCAAAAAAACAAGGGTAGAATTCGGGACAGGAGCCGCACGTTATTACTACCGTGTTGACCGGTACAGCACTATTTATGATTCCAGCGGTAACGTGCTCAATTATACCCATACGCATGTCCCAAATTCCATCTATAATACCGATCCCAATAATAACGGCGTTAGTTTAATACCATTCACCATTTATAACGTGAATACTGCTTTAGTCGGTGATAATTCCTATTTCGGTATAGCATCGCCATTAAGCGGTTATCGCTATCGTTTGCAAGCCGAATATGATTTTGGCACTTACCACTATTTTGCGCCAACCATTGATCTGCGTGAATATGTCCGGGTTCAGCCTTTTACTTTAGCCGCCCGTTTATATGGTTACGGTCGCTTTGGCAGTACCGGTAATCTTTATCCTTTATATTTAGGGTATCCTTTTTTAATAAGAGGATATGAAGCTCAAACGTTTTATAACAATACAAAGAAGACACCTACAAATGGATTTACTATTGACCAGTTGTCAGGCAACCATATAGCTGTAGCAAACTTTGAGGTGCGGCTTCCTTTCACAGGTCCCGAAAGGCTTTCTCAATTTAAATCAAGCTTTTTATTTACCGAACTTAATTTATTTTTCGATGCCGGGCTGGCCTGGAATGCCGGAAATCAAATTAAGTTCCAGTCAGGCCCCGATGCAACAGGCAAAGATGCCAGCGGTGCAACTATCTATAATACAAATCAGCGGGTCCCGGCAGCCAGTGCGGGTATTTCAGTAAGGGTAAATATCTTTGGCGCCCTTATATTGGAACCCTACCTGGCTTTTCCTTTCAATCGGACAGATGTTAATAAACCTGTTTTCGGCTTAGGATTTACTCCGGGCTGGTGATTAAAGGTAGCTTCCTTAATTAAAATTAAAGAATCGTTTCTTTTTAGTTAAATATTTTGACATAAAACTGTCTAATCTGTATGGATATATAAACGACAATTAAATGTTTTATGTTAGTTTTGCCGGATGAAAAAATGGATGGTACTTGCTTTTCTGGTTTTTAACTGCACTATTATATTTGCCCAGAAAACGGTTGTTACAAATACTGTTATTGATACAGTTAGGGCGAAGTGGGGGAAAACAAAAATAGTGGATGGTGCAGCAATGGTATCATCAAATGATGTAGTTGAAAATATAACATTATCAAAAGAATATACAGTACTTGTTAAAGCTATAGAAAATGCCGGGCTAACAGATACTTTTAAGAGCAAGGGTCCTATAACTATATTTGCTCCTACAGATCTGGCATTTGAAAAGCTTCCGGCAGGAAAGCTTGATACACTTTTAAAGCCTGAACATAAACTTGACCTGAGCTTGATTTTAACCTATCATGCTATTGCCGGCAGGGTAACAGCTAAAGACATTGAAAGAAAAATCAATTCTGGAAATGGGTTGGCGACATTTACTACTATTGCGGGAAATACTATTACTGCTAAAATTGACGGTAACAGGAATATCGTATTAATTGATGAAAACGGAGGGGAAAGTATTATCAGCAAGTTCGACGTTCAGCAAAGCAACGGAATGCTGCATGTAGTAAATTCGGTTTTGATCCCCAAAACAAAAGCGATATAATCAGACCTCTTCATGACAAACCTGTCCGCCGGTTATTTCGTATTTAATTTGTAAGGATCTAAAACTTCCTGCGACTAAATTTAAAATATAAAATAATGAAGAAAGCTATTTTCACAATGATTTTACTAAGTGCTATTACAGTATTTGGTTGTCAGCAAAGTTCAGGTCAGCAATTAAAAAAATACGATCCAAAACGTAAAATGAGCAAAGCACCCGCTGAGTGGAAAAAAACACTTACGGCTAACCAGTATTATATTATGGTTGAAAGCGGAACAGAACCACCGTTTCACAATGCGTATGATAACAACCACGAAAAAGGTGTTTATGTAAGCGCCGCTACAGGCGAAGTTTTATTTAGCTCTGCTGATAAATTTGACAGTGGTACAGGCTGGCCGAGTTTTGTAAAACCTGTTGATCCCAAAAAAATTGAGATAGTAAGCGATAACAGCGATGGCATGACCCGCGATGAAGTTATTGAAAGAAGCACAGGCCTCCACCTTGGCCATGTGTTTGACGACGGCCCTGCCGATCGCGGCGGTAAAAGATACTGCATGAATTCCGGCGCGTTAAAATTTATTAAAAAGTAATTGCTTTTCTTGCATGATTGATTGACGGGCGAAATTGCGGACGCACTCTTATCCCGCTTTCAAAGTTTAATCCAATGGTCAGATCTATCCAGTCCGGATTTACAGGTCTGATCATTTTTTCTTTTTGCGGCCTGGTGTAGGTGCTTACTGTTTTAAACCTTTCCATAGCTTGCTCTTCAGTATTTATCTCTTCAAAATAAACCAAACGGTTAAGCTGGTTAGCATTATCAAAAAATAATGTGGGCATCTGACGATAAAAATCAAGGGTTTTAATCAGGTCAGAAGACAATCCAACGTGTAAATTATTGCGGTTTCTGTCGGTAATGATATAAATAAAACGTTTCATTTGATAAAAAATTTGCTGAGTAAAAAATAATTACTAATTTTATGAGCATAAAAATACTAATAATTTTAGCAATTCCAAATTTTATGTCAAATATTCCATCAAATATTAAATTTCTCAGAAAAAAGAAAGGCCTTACACAACAGCAGTTTGCAGATCAGATCGGCATAAAACGGTCGTTGGTAGGTGCCTATGAAGAGGAACGGGCTGATCCAAAATACGATCTGCTAAAAAAAATAGCATTGTTTTTTGATATATCAATTGATGATTTTATTAATGAAACCATTAATGAAAAGTGGGCGCCCAAGCCAAAGGGCAACCCTGCAAACCTGCGTGTATTAAGTATTTCTGTGGACAAGGATGATAATGAGAATATTGAACTGGTGCCTTTAAAAGCAAGCGCAGGCTATTTAAACGGCTATGCTGATCCGGAGTATGTAGCACAGTTACCTAAATTTTATTTACCTATGTTTAAACAGGGCACCTATCGTGCTTTTGAGATAAAAGGGGATTCAATGCTTCCCTTAATATCCGGTACTATTATTATAGGCGAGTATGTTGAAAACTGGGCCGATGTAAAGCCTGCTGAAACTTACGTAATTATATCAAAGACCGAAGGCATTGTTTATAAAAGGATTGGCAATAAATTTAAAGAAAACAAGAAGCTAAAACTGGTATCAGATAACCCTGTTTATGAACCTTACGAAATCAACGGCGATGACGTTTTAGAAATATGGAAATCAAAGGCTTATATCTCAACACATTTCCCGCAGCCTACTCCCGAACCGACGTTAGAAAGTTTAACCAGCATGATGGCTCAAATGCAGCGGTCAATTTCAAACTTACAAAGCAACAATTAAGTTACACCGGCATTGTTAAACCATTTCAAGTTATATTTATCCTACATTAAAAAACTAAGAAAATGAGAAAAATTATGTTAATATGCTGCCTCTTGTTGGGAGTTACAGCATTTTGCCGTGCACAAGGTGGCGGTACAAGAATGAGTCCGGAAGACCGAGCCAAGCAAATGCAAACAACGCTTAAGCTTAGCGACGAGCAGACCACCAAATTAACTGCCATTTTAAAAGTACAGGCAGTGAAAATGGATAGTATAAGAACAGCTGCCAATGGTGACCGGGATGCAATGAGAGCGGGGATGACGCCTATCAGAACCTCTACGAACGATAAGATCAAGGCTATTTTAACCCCTGATCAGGCTGCAGCTTATCAAAAAATGCTGGACGACATGCGCGCCAGGATGCAGGGTGGCGGTGGTGGTAATTAATCACCAATTCCAAACTTATTAAAGAAAGCGCTCCATAAACGGGGCGCTTTTTTTA
>JAQBOU010000018.1 GCA_028287865.1 Mucilaginibacter sp.
GCGGTGGCCATTTCATGGAGCACCTACTTTGTTAATTTACTGGAAGGCTTTCATATTCACATGCCTGAATACCTTACCATGGATTATTTCTCGGCATTTAAGGCGCATAATGCGGTACAGCAATTAACATCAGGACATAAACTTGCCGAGATTACTGATACACTTAAACAGGGGGCCGCGGCATGGGATACCGCACCGGGTTTCGGCAGTTTCAGGCTAATAGCCAATATTCCGGCTTTGGCCATTGTAATATTTATTACTTACCTGGTTTATATAGGCATTCGCGAAACTAAAAAGGCCACAAATGCGATGGTTTTTTTAAAAATTGCCATTGTGATAATGGTTATAATAATAGGTTTTTTTTATGTGACACCTGCAAACTGGCATCCTTTTATGCCTAATGGCTTTAGCGGTGTAATGAAAGGCGTATCGGGTGTGTTTTTTGCTTATATAGGTTTTGATGCTATATCTACTACCGCCGAGGAATGTAAAGACCCGCAGCGCGATTTGCCGCGGGGAATGATTTATTCGCTTATAATTTGCACCGTACTTTATATACTGATTGCTTTGGTATTAACCGGCATGGTAAGTTATAAAGACCTGGCCGTTGGCGATCCATTGGCATATGTATTTACAAAAGTGCATTTGACAAAAATAAGCGGGATTATTTCTTTTAGCGCAGTTATAGCTACCGCCAGTGTACTATTAATATTTCAGCTTGGGCAACCACGTATATGGATGAGCATGAGCCGGGACGGATTATTACCTAAAGCGTTTTCACGCATTCATCCAAAATATCATACACCCTCGTTTGCAACTATAGTAACTGGTTTTGTGGTTGCAATACCAGCCTTGTTCATGAACCTTACCGAAGTAACCGATCTTACCAGTATTGGTACCTTGTTTGCATTTGTGTTAGTTTGTGGCGGCGTATTGCTGTTACCGCGCGAAGCTGCCCAGTCCGGCCGCTTTCATCTTCCATATATCAACGCGAAATGGATTGTTCCCATCGTTTTTATAGGCGGTGTTTACGCATTCCATAAAGACATTGCAACATTATTTACCAGTGAAAATGCACATGAAAATTTCCCTTTTTTCCTGTTCATCATATTATCGGCAGTGCTCACTGTTTTGGCTTTTATTAAAAATCTGTCGCTAATACCGGTGCTGGGTTTATTAAGCTGTTTTTATTTAATGACAGAGCTGGGATACACAAATTGGTTAAGATTTTTAATATGGCTGATAATTGGCTTGGTGGTATATTTTACTTATAGCTACAAACACAGTGTACTGGGCAAAGAAAAAATAGCGGAATAGGTGCTAACATTGTTAATGATTGTGAATTTGTAAATTCAACAACCTGTATAATCTAATACTATGGTGGCAATAAAATAATACCATGAAAGATATTACAACCATTATTGGATATTTGGCTGCATTTGGAACTACGGTATCTTTTTTACCGCAGGCTGTTAAAACTATACAAACAAAAAACACGTCGGGTATTTCATTACCAATGTATGCCCTTTTTACTACAGGTACCCTTTTATGGCTAATCTATGGTATTATGAGCGGAAGCCTGCCTGTTGCAGTTGCAAATGCAATAACACTGGTATTTGCAAGCGTAATATTGATCTATAAGATACGGTACAAATAGATCAAAGTTGATATGGCAGTCTTTAAGTGTCATAACAACTTCTCAATATTCCACTTTCGGAAAGAACTACATACGCATGGCAAATGACAAGCCTGGTACACCATTTTGGTAGGTAGGCATAACCATGGTGCTACGCCCATGTTTATCTTTATGGGTTAGCTTATTACGCAGATAAGGATAAATTAAATAAGCTGCCTTGGTAGACAGTACGCCGAAGCCTGCACCTGCAACCACATCGCTAAACCAATGGTCGCGGTTATACATCCTGAAAATACCGGTAGTAACTGCAAAAGAATATCCTATCACTGTATAAATTGGAGATTTTTCGGAATATTCCTGTGCTAAAAATTCAGCAGCAAGGAACGCGGCACCGGTGTGCCCGGATGGGAAAGAATAATAGTCGGCCCCATTTGGACGCAAACGGTGGGTAGCATGTTTCAGCGCCAGTTCTGAAATGCCCAATATCCCGCCGGATAGTCCTAATAAAGCTGTACGGTCAATAAAGGTATTTTTACCCGAAACACCAACCAGGTTTAATCCATATACCACGGCAATCGGAGCAAACAGGAAATAGCTTTCGGCCTTGGTATTAAATCCCGGATCTGTTCTTTTTATATCCCCATGAATATAATAATCTAGATTACGGATAGGCTTAATTTCAAAGGAAAGTGCTCCGTAAGCAATTGCTGCTATAGGAATTATTAATGATTTTGGGTTACTATGCAGTTTTTTAACAGTATCCGGCGCCGTAAAAAGGTCCTTTTTTATCGTGTCTCCAAGTTTCTTTTTTGCAGTATCTACAACCTGGGCATTCACGTTAAGCGAAATGATACAAGAAAGGGCAAGTATGATCTTTTTCAATAGTCGATAATTTTTAAGTTTAACAATATCAGGATGGGTTTGTTTTTCAATTTACCCCATTTTAACATTGGTGTAATAATAGCCCAACAATTTGTGAAAATTCTGTAGAATTTAATTTACACGTTGAATCTCCACAGCATCCGGAGGTGTCAACATTAACGGAACCTTTTCTACAGTAACAAAACTCAAATCGAGCCCAAAACCACGCTCTTCCGATAGACTAACCTTTTTAAGGTAGAGATAGAAACCCATTATAAAACTTTCGTAGAGTGAAAGGTTATGGGAGCGCGAGAGTACCTTTTCTATCACCACAAACCTAAAATCGCCTACAATTTTGTGCTTGTTCAAGGATTTGTAAGTGCTTGTTATATCAACCTCACCTTTTTTTACCAGATCTTCAACAACTTTTCTGAACAACAGGTTTATTTGCTGCTCAACCCTGAATCCAAGTTTAAAGTCGACGCGGATCAGTTTATTGGGCACTAAAAAGTCAACTTCGTATTCTTTTTTATAGGGCTCATCTACAACGTCCACATGCACCAGCCAGTAAACATCGGCACGTTTGGGCTGTTTCTGTAATATGGAATAAATAATTTTTGATTCTATTTCTGAATTGAAGTTTGCACTCGTTAGGTACACTAGTTGAGAAGCATATTTTGGCACAGATTCGTCTTCACTTAATTCATTAATGATGCTAAAATAATCGTCAATTTCAATAAACTTAACATAGCGGTTCCTTATTTTACGGGCAGTATGCCATGTCCACATAATAGTAAATAAAACAAAACCAACCGATAAAGTGAACCAGCCTCCATGTACAAACTTAACCAGGTTGCCTGTTAAAAAGGCACCTTCAATAAACAGGTAAACCACAAGAAAGGTAACTATGATATAAGTTGGCATTTTTTTCCTTCTCAGGAAGTTCGATACCAGGATGGTGGTCATCAGCATGGCTACCGTAATGCTTAATCCGTAAGCGGCTTCCATATGATCAGAGTGCCTGAACAGTAACACAACGCCTACGCAGCCTGCGCATAGCAGCCAGTTAACACTTGGAACATATAGCTGGCCCTTTTGCTCAGTAGGATAATTTATACGCACCTTTGGCCATAGGTTTAACCTTACCGCTTCGGCAATAAGGGTAAAGGAGCCGGAAATTAAAGCCTGGCTGGCTATTATAGTTGCCATAGTTGCTATGCCTATACCATATAGCAGAAACCAGGGAGGCATTATTGCATAAAAAGGGTTGTGCAAATCAAGGTTTAAAACTGTTCCATTATGTTGCAGCAACCAAACTGCCTGCCCTAAGTAATTAAGCACCAGGCTGGTTTTTACATATATCCAGCTGATCTGAATATTTCTTCGTCCGCAATGGCCCAGATCTGAATATAAAGCTTCGGCACCTGTGGTACATAGAAATACAGCGCCTAAAATTATAAAGGCGTTTGGATTAGTGCTTAATATAAGGTAAGCGTAATAAGGGTTTAATGCCTTTATAACCATTGGCATTTGAACAATAAACAAAATCCCCAGCACTCCCATCATAGTGAACCAAACAAACATCATAGGGCCAAAAGCCTTACCCACCAGGGATGTTCCAAATTGCTGGATAATAAATAATGCTACTAATATGGATATAACAATGGGTACGGTATGTAAATGAGGATAGTAAGCTTCTAATCCTTCAATTGCGGCTGAAACCGAAATAGGCGGTGTAATAATTCCATCAGCCAATAGTGCACATCCACCAACCACCGCCGGCACAATAAGCCATTTTGCACGGCGCCTTACTAACGAGAATAAGGAAAATATACCGCCCTCTCCTTTATTATCCGCCCTTAGGGTAATTACTACGTATTTTAAAGTGGTTTGTAAAGTAAGCGTCCAGAAAATACAGGAGACCCCTCCTAAAATTAATGTTTCTGAAATATGCTGGGTACCAACAATAGCCTTAAAAACGTATAATGGCGAAGTACCGATATCGCCATATATTATTCCTAAACTGATCAACAGCCCTGAGACCGTTAATTTTTGCAGATCTTTATGATTTGACACTATATTTTAAAATTCAAAAGTATTAAAAATAACAAATATCAATTATATTATTAAGCGCTAAGGAGCGAAGAAACTAAACTTATAACACATTAAATCATATTTTGTTAAATTTTGTTAATAATGTACATAAAACCGCAAGTATTTAAATTGATCCGGGCTTTATTTATACTTTTGTAAGTAATATTAAAGAATGAGGCGAATATTTACTTTTAAGAATTCATGGAGTACCGTAATTGCGTTGGCAATATTTATGAACCTTGCCTTTATAAACAGTATTGCCTATTCCCAAATTGATACTACTTACTCACACTTCCTTAAAGCAAAATCATCAAAAGTCACTGCTAAAAACGGATTGCATTTAGTTTTGCCGCCATTACGGCCTGCAGTTATTTCAACTACAAAGGTTAACGCGTATAAACCGGATGATAAATTGTTAAACAATGTACAGGTATTCCCCAACCCGGTTACTGATCAGATTAATTTAAAGTATGATCTTTCCCGCTATTCTTTAGTTACCATTAAAGTAATGGATGTTTTGGGTAACGATATTACCACCTTATTTTCGCAACGCCTGGAACCTGGCGAACAAAAATTTAGTTATTCTTTAAACAGTAAATTATCCAGGGGCTTTTATTTTGTAAGGATAGTTGCCGGAACCGAATCTGTGATCAAGAGGATCTCGGTATTGTAATCTAGCATCACAATTAAATTTCGGCAAAGGACGAATCATTAAGTTTTTTTGGATTTTTGAAGTGCCTCAATATCTCCAATATCTTTTGCCCTTCCGGTTGCCTGTTTGTTGGCGATAAAATCAGAAATATTTATAAATGAGATAAGAAAATCACCATTCTCCCCAAGTATCCGCCCTTTGTAAGCATCATCAAAATTCACACCCGAAATGGCATTTAAAATATCTATTCTTAATGGAGGATAGCCTATTTGAGTTACATAATTTTCTTTTAAAAAATCTTCTTTTGTAAGGCCTAATGAATCAAATCCAAAATCATGAAATACGCTGACCATTACCGGCATTTTCAA
>JAQBOU010000032.1 GCA_028287865.1 Mucilaginibacter sp.
GCTGCTAATATTCTTCTGCCGTTAGCAGTTGACATGCGCTCACGGAAACCGTGCTTATTTCTTCTTTTCCTTTGTGAGGGCTGAAACGTTCTTTTCATGGCTATTTATTCTATTCGTCGTTTTTAAAAACAAGAGCGCAAATGTAGTGTATTTTTTAAATATTTCAAATAGTAATTGATAAGTATTAGATGAATTAAGTTTAAAAAGTTGATTAAGTTGAATAAGTTTGCGTAGCTAAAGCGCGTTTCGATCAATTACTATCTAACTATGAAAACCGTTATCATATTATTTATTTCTATTATACCCTTTTTCGCTTACTCCCAGGATACACTGGCCTCACATTATAAAACATACAGTACCTCGAAGCAAAAACAGATTTCATTAAATGATATAGCAAAAGAGGTGGATAAAGCGGATGTTTTATTCTTTGGCGAGGAACATGATGATTCGACCGGCCACTATCTTGAATATTCGTTATTGAAACAGCTGGCCGAAAAATTTCCGGGAAAGGTTGCCTTATCCATGGAGATGTTTGAAACAGATTGTCAAACCGTATTAGATGAATACTTAAACGGCCTTATCCGCGAAAAGGATTTTATCCGGGATGCCCGTGCATGGCCTAATTATAATGATTACCGGCCTTTAGTTGAATATGCAAAGGCTAACCATATTCCGGTTATAGCAGCTAACGCTCCGGGGAGATATACAAGCATGGTAAGCCGTTCGGGTCTTGTTAGCCTGAACCGGTTATCGGCTACGGGTTTGACCTACCTCCCTCCCCTGCCAATTGACACTGCTACAGGCGCCTACTATGAAAAGTTTTTTAAAATAATGGGAGGCCATGAAGCCATGGCAGGTATGCAAATATACCAGGCCCAAAATTTATGGGATGCCACAATGGGATGGTCGATTGCACGCTTTTTAAAAAAACATGCCCATTATAAAATATTACACCTAAACGGCGGTTTCCACAGCGAAGAAAAATTAGGTGCAGTTGCACAACTAAAAAAGTATGCGCCTGATGTACGGATATTGAACATTGCTGCGTATGCCGACGATAGTTTTATCAATCCCGATTGGAATAAATTTAAACAAATGGGCGATTATATTATTTTAACTGACCCTAAATTGCTCAAAACA
Source organism: Mucilaginibacter sp. (assembly GCA_028287865.1). Lineage (GTDB taxonomy): Bacteria > Bacteroidota > Bacteroidia > Sphingobacteriales > Sphingobacteriaceae > Mucilaginibacter. The sequence continues at coordinate 1,141 of JAQBOU010000032.1, forward strand.
TATTAAGGACTATTTTTGTCCCTTAGCCAGCAAGTCCCTTATTTCAATAAGCAAAGCCTCCTCTTTTGTCGGTCCCGGATCGGGTGCAGGAGCAGCAGCCTCCTCTTTTTTCAATGAATTAATGGCTTTAACAACCATAAAAATACACAATGCAATTATAAGAAACTGAATTATAGCGTTTATAAAACTTCCATAATGAATTGCTGTTTCCAATACTTTATGTGCCGGATCTGCCGGTTTGAGTACAATCTTTTTATCAGAGAAATCAACACCGCCTGTTATAAAACCTATTGGCGGCATAATAACATCGGCAACCAGTGAAGTAACTATTTTACCAAATGCAGCTCCGATAACCACACCGACAGCGAGGTCAATAACATTGCCACGCATGGCAAACTCCTTAAATTCCTTTACAAAAGCCATTCAAATTATTTTAAGTTTTAATAAAGTTAGTAAAATGTTAAAAGCTCCAAACAAATTATTTATTTTTTTCATTTATCAACAATTGGCAACGCTTATTTTAACTTATTTTTAAGTTAAAGGTAATTGATGTATTTTTGCCACCATCTCATTATGCTAAGACAAAATCTTCAACAAAAACTTTTACAAAAACTTTCACCTCAGCAAATACAATTTATAAAGTTGTTACAGGTACCCACTGTTTCATTGGATACCCGGATCAAAGAGGAACTGGAAGAAAACCCGGCTCTTGAAGACCTGAGTCTTACCAATTTAAATGAACCTGAAGAGCAGTACCCCGACCGGGATCCTGAAGAAGATAACTTTAACGGTGATGAAGAGAAAGGCGAGGCTGATGAATTTAACATTGATGATTACCTGCAGGAAGACAACCTGAATGAGTATGGTTCACGCTATGATCAAAACGGAGATGACGACGAAGAGCGCAAAGAAATACCGATTGCCGTTCAAAGCTCGTTCTTTGAAAGTCTTCAGCAACAGCTTGATCTATTGCCATTGTCTGATAAAGATTTCAGGATTGGAAGGCAGATAATTGGCAGTTTGGATGATGACGGCTATTTACGCCGACCTATAATGTCGCTTACTGATGACCTGGCGTTTTCACAAAATGTTATTGCCGAAGATGAAGAGGTGGAGGATATGCTGAAGGTTATTCAAAGTTTTGACCCGGCAGGTGTTGGCGCCCGCAGTTTACAGGAGTGCCTGTTAATACAACTGCGTAAAAAAGATGCGAATGATCCGATTATAAAAAAGGCGATATTGGTAGTAGAGCACTATCTTGATGAGTTTACACGCAAACATTATGATAAGCTTGAGAAATCATTAAACATGTCATCAACCGAGTTACGGGGTGTGGTGAACGAAATATTAAAACTCAACCCCAAACCAGGTGATTCAAACGAAATAAACACAAAGCAACTACAGGTAATACCCGATTTTCACATCATAAATAATGACGGGGTACTTTTCCTTACGTTAAACTCCAAAAATGCGCCGGAGCTAAGGGTAAGCCGCTCCTACCAGGAGATGTTTGAACATTATGACAAGGCATCCCAAAAGGATAAAAAACTTAAAGAAGCCGTACAGTTTGTAAAACAAAAACTCGATTCGGCCAAATGGTTTATTGATGCTATTAAACAGCGCCAGCAAACGCTTTTAAAAACCATGAATGCTATTATGCAATATCAGTACGAGTTTTTTTTAACCGGTGATGATAAAAATCTAAAACCAATGATCCTTAAGGACATTGCCGACAGAATAAATATGGATAATTCAACCGTATCAAGGGTTGCTAATTCAAAATATGTACAAACAGAATTCGGCACCTTTTTATTAAAATCATTTTTCTCAGAAGCTATACAGACTGAAAGCGGCGAAGAAGTATCGAATAAAGAAG
>JAQBOU010000235.1 GCA_028287865.1 Mucilaginibacter sp.
TGTATTGTCTTCATTTTTGTCGAATTTAAATTATAAAGAATACCTGAAACCAACGTTAAAACTCGCGTTATACAAATCTTTTGATTGCACCAGGTTATTGATCTTTAATGTAGTTGGTGTATTTAAAATGTTATTAACTTTAGCAGTAAGCGTAAAATGTTTGCTTACCTGCTTTTCGCCTGATAAGGCAAGAAATGATTGGGGTTGCTGATAATAATCATAACCGTAATCAGGATATACCAAAGCTAAAGTTCTGCTTGTATAAGTATAGGCTAATTGCACAAACTCTTTGTGCTTATCATTTTTGTACAGTAACGATAAGTTAAATACATCGCCTGTTTGGCCTTGCAAAGGCCTGTTTTGTAACTTATAAACGGGAAGGTTATTTACAGGAGCTGCATTAGGATCTACCTTTGGAGATTGAACATTTGAATAGGTATAAGTATAATTACCGGATATACCCAGGTTGCCGAAATACCTGCTGTATACAACTTCAACGCCTGCCACTTTAGCTGTACCAAAGTTTTGCGGACTGGTTTGCTCCTGTCCCCCTAAAAGGCTGACTAATGCAAATTCAATTGGATTTTTAATTTCTTTGTAAAAACCACCTATAAAAAACTGTTCTTCATTTTTAGGATAAAGCTCATAACGTATATCATAGTTGTCTGCTTCAGAGTGTTTAACCAGTGGATTACCTGTTACGTCACTACTTTCTCCGAGTGTGGCGGTTGGTACCAATTCATATAAAGCAGGGCGGGCAATTGATTTAAAATAGGATGCCCTTAAATTTGATTTATCTGTTAAGCTATATTTTAAATTTAAACTAGGTAAAACATCTGTGTAAGTTTTCACCGCAGCACTGAATATATCAACTACAACCGGGTGGGTTAAGTATGCTTGTTTTGTTCCTTCAACACGCACGCCGCCTATAATATCAAGTTTATTAAGCGTCAATTTAAATTCACCGTACTCTGAAGTTATATTTTCATAGGCAGTATAGTTAGCTTTATCGCTGGTGGAAGTACCGGTAACATTATATACTACCCATGGTGCATTATATATATCAGTAAATTCTGCCTTAACCCCGTTTGTTTCAGTTGAAGGTCGTAATGTGTATGCGTTTTGATTAGTATAGCGGGTGCTATGGCGGTATAATCCACCAGCTTTTAATTCCAGCGAACTTTGAGCGCCTAACCCGGTTTTATAACTTAAATTGGCAGTAGCACTAAGGTCTTTATTTTCATTTTTCTCCCATATCCTTGATATAGCATCAAAGTAGTTAGGTGTGCTTGTGAAGTCAGGATTAATCAAATGATTTGTTGACAGATCTGCTCTATCAGGTGAGTTGGCTATTGCATCTGAATATAAACCGGCCCAATCAAACTGAAAATGATTTGAAAGGATATGCTTACCATCCAATTTTAAATTTTCAACATATTGCCGTTGTATGTAAGAACGGTTATCATTAAATACCGTACCTGTACCAGGGCCTACCCTACCACCATTACCACCAATTATTGAAGTATCAATACTTAAACGTGCTTGTGCAATGTAAGTGTAAAGGAATACATTACTCAAACCAATCTTGTTTTTATCGTCAAACTTATAGTCTAAATGTGCAGATAAACCATTATTTAACTGCTGGGTTGAGTATGTTCTGTTTGCAATATCTGATATAACTGGTTGAAAGTTTTGTCCCGGACGGGAATCAGGCTGAGCAATATTGAATTGCGAGTTAGTACCATAATATTGATTTTGATAACTATCTGCTATAATAAAACCTAACTTATCACTAAAAAACCTGCGGCCATAGGTAAAACTTGCCAATGCTGTAGGAGGTGCAGTTTTTTTTGTAAAATCAAGATTTGCCCTGGTAAAATATCCCGGTGGCGCAACATAATTAGGACCAAACCTTTCAGACGGACTTTTACTTAAAACTGCACTTTGATTAAAATCATCATATTTCCTGTTAAAAAATATCGCACTATAACCAATTGATCCATCTGCTTTAAAGTACTCGTGGTCTGGTGCATCTTTAAATATCAAGTTAACCGTACCGCCAATAGCATCGCCTTCCATTTCGGGCGTAAGTGTTTTACTAACTTCTATCCTGTCCAACAAATCGGATGGAACAATGCTTAACGAAATAAATCGCGATACCGGATCCGGACTGGTTACTTTGGCGCCATTGATCAGCGTATTATTGTACCGTGGCTCAAGTCCTCTTATTATAGCATAAGCCTCATCAGATCCGCTATTGCGCTGTATAGTTACCGCTGAAACCCGGGTAAGCGCATTGGCAGCATTGATATCCGGCGACCTTTCCATTGCCCTTGCTGACAAAACGTTAGTGACATTACCGGCTTTTTTTTCGGATTGCCTTGACGACGACTCATTACTGGCATTTAGCTTACCATAAATATTTACCGTTTTTAGGTCTTGCGAACTAACAGAAAGTGGAATATTGATTACAAAAACCTGACCGGGTGCTATATCAACCTCTTTTTCATATTCGGCAAAACCAATGTATTTAATTTTGATTTTGTATTTACCGGGTTCGAGCTTGCTAATTTCGAAATTTCCAAAGGCATCTGTACTGGAGCCTTTATTTGTTCCGTCTAAAAGAACATAAGCAGTCGGTAATGGCTCACTTGTTTTACCGTCTGAAATTTTGCCTTTTATAACAGCGGTTTGGGCTGAGACAAAGGATACAAACAAAATAAATAAAAGGAATAAGTAAATTTTTCTGATCATACGATGGGTGATTTTTAGCAAATCATCATGTAGATTCTGGAGAAATTCTGAATAATATTACATCCGTAAGATCGTTAACTCATTCATAATTAAAACTTAACAAACGCCTGGTAACGGCGGAAAAAATTATCGTTTAGTACTTATAATAATCATAATAATTTAATAGAAAAAATTAGCAAATCACCCTTCAAAACCGTACTAGACGGTCGGCTTGATTCAATAATCAGTTACAATAAATATTATATTCAGTAATAATCTCATATTTACCTATGGATAACCATATATGTTTTGTAAAATCACATACCCGGAATTTTAATTCCTGCATCTTTTATATCCTGCAGAATGGCTTCCTGTACAGCTAATTTAGTATCCTGAAATCCATGCGCGTTTATCCACACATTAATACTTAATATATAACCGTCGGCCTGCAATTCACCCACGCCTATCCTTCTTTCGGGGGTGGCAAGTATATTTTCCGACTTATCAATTGCCGCGTTAATAATAGATCTAACCTGTTTAATATCAATACTATTGCTAAATTTCATATTGATCTCCAATCGCCGGCTGCCTTCCCGGCTTACATTAATTATAACCTGGTTGGATAACTGGCTGTTAGGAACAATCAAATCTCTGTTGTCATAGGTTTTTATTAATGTGTAAAATATCTGGATGGACATAACAGTACCTTCCATTCCCTGCGTTATAATATTATCCCCTACTGCAAAAGGTTTTAGCAAAAGGATAAGAACGCCACTTGCAAAATTTTGCAGCGTGCCTGAAAGTGCCAGACCGGCAGCAACACCAAATGCCCCAACCAAAGCTGCAAACAAGGTCATTTTTATACCAATGATCTGCATTACCCCTAATATGAGCAACGCCCTTAAAGCCACGGCAAGCAGACTCATTAAAAACGGCTTTACCGAAGGGTCGACGTTTTTTTGATGCATGCGCGAATGCGACCAGTTAACAAATAGTTTAATGAGCCATAAACCGACTATCAGAACCAATATCCCAATGATAAAACCAGGGCCATATTGTAATACCCAGCTATAAACATGCTCGTAAAATTTATCAAGTTTCATCTTTTCACTTATTCTTTAAAAAGGAGGTTGATTTTGCTCCCGGTTCGATATACTTTTTAGTTGTATAATACATTTAAAATCAATAAATGGTTTTCAACCTGCCTGCCATACATGAATCAACTAATTGGTATCATAAATTCACTTCGAATAGTATGTACACCAACATAATGAAGTTAGCGATTTATATTGTCCATAAGAAAATTCAACAGTTAACAAAAACCAACAAATAGGCAATTTGTTAATTAGACACACATTTATTTAACTTAAACAAAAAATTATGAAAAAACTACATTTTATCATGCCGGTACTGCTCATATCCGGCATGTTTATGGCATGTAATAATAATGCCAAGGACAGTAAGGCAGCTGCCGATAGTGCCAATGCGGCAAAAGACACTACTAAAACCGCAGCGACTGACACGTCAAAATCCGCCACCTCAGGTGCAGGTGTTGATAAAGATGATGCTAAATTTGCCGTGGAGGCCGCAAATGGCGGGATGGCCGAAGTGGAATTAGGCACACTTGCCCAGCAAAAGGCAAGCAATCAGAAAGTAAAAGATTTTGGTGCAATGATGGTAACCGATCATACCAAGGCAAATAACGAAATGATTGCATTGGCCAAAACAAAAAACATTACTTTACCAACAGCTATTAGCTCGGATGAGCAAAAGACTAAAGATGATCTCTCAAAAAAATCAGCGGGTGATTTTGATAAGGCTTATGTGAGCAATATGATCGACGATCATAAAAAGGACATTAAAGCTTTTGAAGATGCATCCAAAAACTGTAAAGATCCGGATTTAAAAGCTTTTGCTGTCAAAACTTTGCCCACGCTAAAAATGCATCTCGATGCAATCCAAAAAATTCATGATAGCATGAAATAACAGTGATATTTCTTACAGGCACAATAAAAGAAGGCTATCGGTTGCCGATAGCCTTCTTTTATTGTGATTAAACGGCGACTGCTTCTCGTTCTTCAACAGCCCTTTTAGCTTTTTCCGGGCTTTTTCCCGGTTTCAGGATCACCTTAGTCCATCCGTTATCACGTGCATCAAAATGCTTGTATGCATCCGGTGCTTCATCAAGCGAAAGTTCGTGGGAGATAATCGACGATGGTTTAGCTTTACCGCTGGAAATCAATTCACAAAGCTGGCGATTGTAGTTTTTAACGTTGGCCTGGCCTGTTGCCATGCTCATTCCCTTCATCCAGAAATTACCGAAATCGAAATCCATATGGCCTTTTTGTTCAAGCGGATCATCGGCTTTAGGGTCTTTGGCTACAAAAACGCCAACCACCCCAATGGAGCCGGTGGCTTTTACAGCCTGCACAAGTTCGTTCATCGTCACGTTATTATGTTCATGTCCATGTTTATCGCAACATTGATAACCTACGCATTCGCAGCCACGATCAGCACCCAACCCATTGGTTTCTTCTTTTATCTGCTCAACAGCAGACCCTTTTGAAAAGTCAATTGGGATTGCGCCCAGCTCTTCAGCCAGTTTTAAACGGTCGGGATGATTATCCACTACCATAATCTTGTTAGCTCCCTTGATACCGGCAGATAGGGCGGCCATTAATCCAACTGGCCCGGCGCCATAAATAACTACATTATCCCCTGGTTTTACCCCTGCCAGTTGGGTTGCATGGTAGCCTGTGGGAAAAATATCAGATAACATTACATAATCATTTTCTTTTTCTTTCGCATCTTCGGGCAATTTCAGGCAATTAAAATCTCCGTTGGGCACTCGTAAATATTCAGCCTGACCGCCATTATAGGGGCCCATTCCGGCAAAGCCATAAGCTGCACCTGCAAAGCCTGGATTCATTGTTAAACAAAAGCCGGTAAGCCCGCTTTCACAATTTTTACAGTGGCCGCACCCTATGTTAAAGGGCATACACACCATGTCTCCTACCTTAAGGTTTACTACTGCTTTGCCTACTTCAATCACCTCTCCCAAGTTTTCGTGACCGAATATCCGGCCCGATTCCATGTCAGTTCTGCCCTCATACATATGCAGGTCTGAACCGCAAATGTTAGTGGTAGTGATCTTTATAAGTACATCAGTTGGTTGTTCAATTTGGGGGTCGGGCATTTCGGATACTCTAACATCCTTAGGTCCGTAATAAACGAGTGCTTTCATTTTATAAATTTTTAAGTGAAATAATAATGCTGGTTTATACTCTGCCTCAACCTCTATTCCATAAATGGAAATAATCATTTAATTTATTAACTATAAGATAAATTTTTAATTTTTACTAAATAAGCACAAGTTGGTATAATTTATGTTATCTGTTAGAATTAAGTACAGTGTCCTTTAAGCCAAAGCATGTAATAGTAAAGTGTATTGTTTTAGAAAAGCAATTTATTGTTGATCAACCTATCCGCTTTAATGAATAGTTGTTGGCCCATTTAAAAACAAACGCTAGCTAAGAGTTACTTTATTAGGTTTTAATAGTTTGAAGATCGCATCTTGAAATTAGCCCGATACCAACAGACTCTTGAAAAAGGTACAAGCGTTTTTCTTCTCGTACATCCCCGGCCAGCTTTTAACATCAGTTACCAAAAGGAATTAGCTCAAACTAAACTTAAGTAACTACGTATCACAGGATGCTTTGAGTCGAGACTATAAATATTATTCAAAGTGCTTTATTTTAATTTATACATAACTAAAAAGCTAATAATCAAACAGTTCTTTAATAAAATTACTAATATGTTTTAACCCTTGATTTACATAATGTATCAATAAAGATAGATTACGGCATTTTTGAAAACCTAATTTATATATTAGCGGATATGTATAGCCGTCGCAAATTTATAAAAGTGTCGGCTGCAGGTGCTTCACTTGCAGCCCTTTCCTCATCCGCAATTGCAAGATCAACCTTAATAAAACCCGCCGCTAACTATCCAATTGTTATTTCTACCTGGGATTTCGGCGTTGCCGCTAACCAGGAAGCCTGGAAAACGCTCGGAAATGGCGGCAGGGCATTGGATGCTGTTGAGGCAGGTGTAAAGATCCCCGAAGCGGATATGAACAATCATAGCGTAGGCCGGGCTGGTTATCCCGACCGCGACGGTCATGTAACGCTTGACGCCTGTATCATGGATGAACTGGGTAATTGCGGTGCAGTAGCGGGTATTGAATACATAGCGCACCCCATATCTGTTGCGCGCCTGGTAATGGAAAAAACGCCCCATGTGATGCTTGTTGGAGAGGGCGCCACCCAGTTTGCCGTTGAGCAGGGCTTTAAAAAAGAGAAACTCCTTACCCCCGAATCAGAAAAAGCCTGGAAAGAATGGCTTAAAACAGCTAAATATTCGCCGGTAATTAATTTCGAAAATAAACAACATATTCCCGGTAACCAGTATAACCATGATACTATCGGCATGCTTGCAATTGATGCAAAGGGGAATATTTCGGGAGCGTGTACTACAAGCGGCATGGCTTTTAAATTGCATGGCCGGGTTGGCGATAGTCCCATAATTGGTGCGGGCCTTTACGTTGATAACGAAATAGGCGGCGCAACGTCAACCGGCGTTGGCGAAGAAGTGATACGTAACGTAGGAAGCTTCCTGGTGGTTGAGCTGATGCGCCAGGGCCTTTCACCTGAAGATGCCTGTAAAGAAGCGGTGAGGCGCATCATAAAAAAGAAACCGGATACTGCAAAAGAGATACAGGTTGGGTTTTTGGCCATCAATAAAAAGGGCGAATATGGTGCTTTTGCTATTCAGAAAGGATTTTCATTCGCCGTTTGTAATGCAGAAAAGCAAGACCTGATCATTCCCGGCAAAAGCTTTTATTAAAACCTGTGTTATTGTCTAAAAATTGAACCCGGTGATTTTAAGGTAAGTATCTATTATAACCAATCGAAAAATTATTCGTAAAAAAGAGAAAAGTGTTCCATAAGGATTTTATTTGCTGTAACTATTTTTAACATAAGCCGTCCCATAATAATGAATCCACCCGTAATACTTGAAATTTGTGCTAATTCTGTAACATCAGCATTAGCGGCACAGGATGGAGGAGCCGCACGTATTGAACTTTGTGAAAATTTATACGAAGGCGGAACAACCCCGTCACATGGACAAATATTAATGGCCCGTAAGCTATTGCATATTAAATTATATGTTTTGATAAGGCCCCGCGGAGGTGATTTTTTATATACTGATTTGGAATTTGATATAATGATGGCTGATGTACGGTACTGCATTGAAGCAGGCTGTGATGGCATTGTTATCGGGATATTGAATGCTGACGGCACCGTTGATAAAAAGCGTTGTGCTGAATTGGTAAATATGGCCAGGCAATGGGGCCTTGGGGTAACATTTCACCGAGCGTTTGATATGTGTACCGATCTGTTCCAGGCTCTGGAAGATATTATTGAATTGGGTTGTGAGCGGATTTTAACATCAGGCGGAAAAAGCACCGCAATGGAAGGCATTAACGTACTTGCACACTTAATTGAAAAAGCGGCGGGCCGCATAAAGATTATGCCCGGAAGCGGGATCAGTGAAACGAATGTCGCCGACCTGGTATATTTTACAAAGGCGACAGAAGTACATACCTCTGCTAAGATACGTGTAGAAAGCAAAATGGATTATAGAAACAGCCGCATCATTATGGGCAGTAATTATGGTGACGAATACAGTAATGATATAACAGATACCAACCGGGTTAAAAATATACTTAAAATGGCAAATAATCGGTAATACCAGCTCATTTACCTGGTAAAAGTTTTTTGGAGACTTTTAGCTTCAATAAACAAATAATCTCCATGCTCATTATTATACCTGTTTTGTATTTCTATAAATTTTCCTGTTTCTATATCTTCTGAAAGCTTTGAAAGCCCCTTTTCAACTTCGTCAACGTTAGCAAGCGCGGAAAATGAAGCAATCCCTTTTCTGATCGTCTCATTAAAATAAAGCTTGGGTTGATACTTTCCTGAATACAAAAAATGGTCTCGCAGATCTTCATGTACAAAATATTTTTCGGTAGTTATTAATTCAAACCCTGAGTTTGTCAAAGCATCTTTGATGCTATCCATCGCCGGCATCTGATCAATTGATGACTTTAACATTTCGGGAAAATAATAGTTGAGCCAATAGCCGTTCATTTGTTCAGGCGTTGCAGTAAATAACACAACAGTTCCGTTTTCTTTGGTTACCCGGTGAATTTCTTTAAAAGATTGCTCCAGATCTGTCCAGTGATGAATAGTTAATGTGGCTATCACGCTATTAAAAGTATCATCAATTACTGGGAGGCATTCAGCTGATCCCTTCAGCCAGCTAATTTTCCCGCTACGTTTTCGCGCTTCCTGAAGCATATTTTCGGATGGATCTACTCCTGTAAAATTTAATCCAAGGTTTGACAAAGCAATGGTATAATTTCCGGTTCCGCAGCCTATATCCAGAAATAGATCACCAGGTTCAGGTTTCAAAAAACAAACAAGGCGACCAGTTAAATAAGGATCGGCCTGTCTTGTTATATTATAACCTGAACTGATTGCATTATATTTTGTTTCCATTGTTGTAATTTAAGAAGCATCGAAAAAGCACCTAAGTCTCCGGAACAATCAATGAAAGTTAAGGCTTTTTAATTTTATATATCTTACTAAATGTTTGTGGTAATTACTTGCAGGTTATAGTATCGGAAATATTAAAAGTGATTTAAGAAACCTAAATCACGCAGAAAATCAGCGTTGAATTTATCACTAGAACTCGCTTTACAAAGAAATCAGGGTTATTTTTTCGGGAACGTTACCGGTAATAAATTAACCTTAAGTGAAAAACACTTAGTGTATCAAATACATCCATGTATCTTAAAATAATAGTCCACAGCTGTAATTAGGCGGAAAATTAAACTTTAATCGTAACGCAAATTATCTAAAATAATATTTCTATTAAGTTAATATAAAGAGCAAAATATTATTAAAGATTAATTTTATAATTTTAGATAATTAATTTGGAAATATTATTCATTACCGTACCTTAGCTTCAGTGTGTATCGCTACACAAATTATAAACCAATAATACCTGTTACCCTATTTCAGTTTCTAACTAAAAAAGATAGTTAAAGCAAATGTCATTTTAAGGATAAGCTTTTTTTTCTTAATGGAAGAGGCATGCGTTTATAAAACAAATTATATGCTTTAATCATCAAGTTAATAACTGCACGATTGTTTCGGTAACGTTCCCGGAAATTAAATTATTAACAATAAATCAAATACCAATTTACTTAAACCAACAATTATGAAAAAAAACATGTACAAGCTGCTCCAGGTAGTTCTTTTCCTGGCGTTATTTAGTTTTTCCCAGTGTAAAAAGGCTGTCCAAACAGAAACCGCACCTGTTACCACGGTTGCAATTAAAAACAAAACCCTTATCACTGATGCCGCGCCGGGAGCAGGCGGTGGGGTGATGATGCAGGCTTTTTACTGGAATACAACGGCAGGTTCCTGGTGGGGCACCATAAACAGTAAAATAGCGTCGTGGGATGCGGCAGGCATTTCTGCCATTTGGTTACCGCCAGCAACCAAGGGACAAAGCGGCGGCTCCAGCATGGGCTATGATCCTTACGATTATTTTGATTTTGGTACTTATAATCAAATGGGTTCTGTAACTACCCGTTTTGGTAATTTAACTGATCTTAATACACTGATCACCAATGCACACAGCCACAACATACAGGTATATGCTGATATGGTATTAAACCATTGCAGCGGCGGTACTTTAGAGGCAAACCCTTATACCGGCACCAATACTTATACTAAATTCACCCCGCTTTCTGGTAAATTTAACAGGAGTGCCAGTGATTTTCACCCAAATAACATACATGCCTCAGATGAGGGCTCATTCGGTGGATTCCCGGATCTTTGCCATGCACAGGCAAATGTTTCTAACTGGATATATAATGCCTCATATAGTATGTCACGTTATTATAAAAACACCATGCATTATGATGGATGGCGGTTTGATTATGTAAAGGGGTTTGGCGCATGGGTTGTTCAAAATTATGTGAACAGCGCAGGTGGCTTCGCCGTAGCCGAAAACTGGGATGGCAACGCAGCAAACTTACAGAATTGGGTTAACGCCGCAGGAGGCACTTCCTCTGCATTTGATTTTGCCTGCTTTTACGCCATGCACTCTGCATTTGACAGCAATGACCTTACCCATTTAAATGATGATATGCTATTGAAAAGGAATGCTTCCAAAGCAGTAACTTTCGTTTCAAATCATGATACAGATATCATTGGTAATAAACTATCGGCCTATGCTTATATTATGACTCACGAAGGTTATCCATGTGTATTTTACAGCGATTATGAAACATGGCTTGATAAAAACAAGATGAATAACCTGATATGGATACACAGAACATTAGCAGGCGGTACAACTACCAACTTATGGTCTGCCAGCGATCAGTACATCGACAGAAGAAACGGATATGGCGCTGCACCCGGTGTAATTGTTTATTTTAACGGAACGGCTAACTGGCAACAGCAATGGGTTACCTCTAATTGGGCAAACAAACAAATTAAAGAATATACCGGTGCATCTGGCTGGATACAAACTGTGGCCGCAGATGGCCGGGTACTGATCCAGGCGCCGCCTTACTCCTATTCAATCTGGTCAATTACCGGTTATTGATATTATCTCCTTGCATGAAGAAATATGCCAGCTGGGTATATTTCTTCATGCAATTTTATAAATAATTAAATCCACCTAAAATAAAATGAAGTCCATCTTCTTTGTGATCATTATTGCCACTATCCTATTTTACGGCTGCAACACATCTAATAAGAAATCCAAAAGCAACAAAAATGAATTAGTATATGTATCAGAACCGCTTACCTCCGGAGCGCTGTCAGCCGATTTTAGCCTTTCGGGAGATGTGGTTAAACAGGAATTAACCTCCGAAATTAAGTTAACGAATTCTGCAGATGGAAGTATTGAGGTACAGGAAATTGTTATCGCTACTGATGACGGAATACGATCATTACCTACCCAGGGATTTATGCCATTTGCCTTAGGGAAAGGGAAAGACACCAGCCTGACTTTAAAATTTAACCCTACCAACGATCTCAAACTATATCAAATGACCGGTTTGCCGGGTAATATCAGGCCTGCTTATGCTATTTCAGTTTCTTATAAGGTAGCAGGAAACGACAATGTGTTATCCCTTGCGCTTAAATCACGATCGAAAAAAAACGAATTTATTGCTTTTAATAAGAAAAATAAAATACCAGTCACCGGCTATTCATTCAATACCAAAGCAGGTTTTAATGAAATACAAAAAAAATATCTTGAAACTTTAAAACAGGTAGCACAGCCTCCTTTTGTTTATCTAAGCGAGCAGGAAATAGCCATTTCAGGCTTAAATTTTCGGTTAAAAACTTACTATCAAAAAGACACGCTCCATGCCGAATTATTTATTGTAAACCATGCGGACTTCCCGGTTAAAATAATCCCGGATTCGTTAGATCTTACAACCGATGAAAAAAGTTCACTGCACCACACCAAAACAATTACGATAGAGAAAATATCGGGCTCGCAGCAGGACCTGGCTATGATGGAAAAGGGCGACAGGGTATTGATCCATTTTAAAAAACGAATGGAACTAAAAGCACCCGAAAAAACAAACCTCACTTTTAATGTTCGCAAAGCTTTTATGCTCACCGGTAAAAAAGTTTTATTTGATCAGAATGTTCAACTCTTACCAAAGCAATTTTAACCCAGATATAAGTAATCAGAGTCGGCAGCATACTTTTTTCTCATCTCTCTTGCAGCACAGATAATATGTTACCGGCTGGATCTTTAAACCAGGCAATGTCCGGGCCATGACCATTGCCCCGCATTATGCCTTTTTCATCGGTTTTGATCTCTCCTCCGTACTGTTCAAACGTGATTCCCCGGCCGATGAGTTCATCAACTGTTTTTTCAACGTCTTTTACCGGGAAATTGAGGATGGTAAATGTAGCCGGTTGGTGGTTTGGTTTGGGATATACTATTATCCGGTTTCCACCGGATATAAGCAGATCCATGATGCCCATACTATCTTCATGAACTTCTATACCAAGTAACTCATGGTAAAACTCCTTTGCTTTTTGAAGGTCGTTTACTGAGAAACTGCCTACCGCTTTTGTGTCTTTAAACATGATGCTTTAATTTAATTGGTTATCAAAATTAGCATTGTCAAATCAAAACAACAGGTGGTAATAATGACAAGCTGAAGCATAAAATGAGACAAGTTTTAATGTCAATACTTCATAACAACACTCAAATTAAGCTTACTGTTTTACCTACGGTTTTTTTGTTCCTGATAGTTTCTGCATCCGGCTGGCTGCCGCCAACACTGATCATTATTTTTCCTTTCAACTCCTTCATGCTTCCATCGGCTTGTGTGAGTGACAAATCTCCCTGGGATAATTCAAAATGGATAACTTTGCTTTGCCCTGCTTTTATAAATGTCCTTTCAAATCCTTTTAAGGCCTTTATCGGCGTTCTTATTTTTAATCCTAAATGGGAGATATATAGTTCTGTAACTTCTTCACCATCCATTTTACCGGTGTTGGTAACCCGTACGCTAATTGTGGCAATTTTACCCGGTAAAATAGTTGATGGTACATTCAGCTCGTCATATTTAAAATTCGAATAGCTTAAACCATACCCAAAGCCATATAATGGCTGTTCCTTAAAATAACGATAAGTACGGTTATTCATGGAGTAATCGGTAAATGCAGGCAGGTCTGTATCGCTTTTGTAAAAAGTAACGGGAAGTCGTCCGGCAGGATTATAATCGCCAAAAATAACATCAGCAATTGCGGTACCGGCATCCTGGCCGCCGTACCATGCATTTAAAATACATGGGATGTGTGCAGCTTCCCAGGGAATAGCTATTGCAGATCCGGTCATCATCACAAAAACTACCGGCTTACCGGTGGCCTGCAAAGCTTTCAGCAATTGGGTTTGCACTTCGGGCAGGGCAATTGACGTACGGTCGCCGCCGCTGAACCCTGCTTTACTTACTTTCATTTCTTCCCCTTCCAATTGAGGAGAAATGCCGCCTACATATATTATGGCATCAGCATCCTTTACACTATCAGCAAGCATTGTAAAATCAGGCTTTTTTGACGGATCACCAACAAAATCGGTACCTTTCATATAAACCACTTGGGTTTCGGGGCCAAGCTTCGCCTTGATGCCTTGCAGGGCGGTTACCAATTGAGAGGGCTGGCCATTGTAATTACCCAAAATACTTAGGGAGTTATCGGCATTTGGCCCTATTACAGCAATTTTTTTTAAATTTTTTCTTAAAGGCAGTAAATGATCCTGGTTTTTTAAAAGAACAATGGATTGCCTTGCCATCTTTAATGCCTGGGCTTTATGTTGAGGGCTTTCCAATACGTTTGTGCTTATCTGTGCATATTTAACCATCTCCGGCGGATCAAACATTCCTAGCCTGAAACGGATAGTAAACAGTCTTTTGAGCGATACGTCCAATTGCTGTTCTGTTAGTTTTCCATCTTTTACAGCCTGTACCAAAGTTTTATAGGTGACATTTCCGCATTCAACATCAGTGCCATGCAATACCGCGTCGGCTGCAGCGCTTTCTGCATCTTTACTTGTTTTGTGCCGCTCGTAAAAATCATCAATTGCACCGCAATCGGACGTTACATACCCGGTAAAGCCCCAATTGTTCCGCAAAATATTATTCATCAATAAATCGTTCCCGCAACATGGCTGGCCTTTAAAAGCATTATAAGCGCACATAACACCTGCAACTTTTGCATTTACCACCAGGTTATGAAAAGCAGGAAGATAAGTATCCCATAAGTCATAATCGCTTATTTCAGCATCAAATTCATGTCTTGATGATTCAGGGCCGCTGTGAACCGCATAGTGTTTTGCACAAGCCGCGGCTTTAAGATATTTAGGATCGTTACCCTGCAAGCCCGTTACAAACGCATTACCCAACGCGCCCGTTAAATACGGATCTTCTCCGTAGGTCTCCTGTCCCCTGCCCCATCGGGGATCGCGGAATATATTGATATTGGGTGTCCAGTAAGTAAGGCCCAGGTAAATTTTCCTGTTCCCACTTTTTAGGCTCTCGTTATTTATTGCACGCCCTTCTTCGGCGGTGTAGTCAGCCATAACATGCAAAGAGTTTTTATCAAAAGTTGCCGCCATCCCTATAGCCTGCGGATATACAGTAACTTTAAAAGGTGTGCGCGCTACGCCATGCAGGCATTCGTTCCACCAGTTATAGGCCGGGATACCCAGGCGCTCAACAGCAGGCGCAGTATTCAGCATCTGTGATACTTTTTCCTCCAATGTTAATTTCGAAACCAGGTCATCAACCCGTTTATCAATTGACAATGCAGGATTTTGAAAATCGTACTGATAAGATCTGTGCTTCACAAAAGCTACAGACGAAAAAAGACATGCTGCTATTAACAGTATAACAAACCTGTTGGCGACTAAATGTTTCATTTAATTATAGATAAAAAGGTAATTGGATTTTCAGCAGACTAAAGTACAAAACACTTCAATTACTGCAATCGATTGCGGAATAATTTTTTAACAATTTTATTTTTCTATAATACCCTGTTACACAATGATTTTAAAGATCAGTTGATGAATTTAGATATTCATGCGGATTTTTATTATACCTTTATCGTCTTACATGGAAGAAAGAAAATACTTAACTACCTGGAAAAGGTATATCCCCGTTATCCGTTTGCACTTAAAAAGGAGCCTTAACGAAGAACAGCAGTTTAAATTAAACATAACAGATTTTGAATCGGCAGGAGACCGTGGGAAATCAGGTTATACATTTAATATAGCTCTGGAAAACGGCAAGGTTAACAATAACATCAGCGGATCAGCAGTTGCACGCGACCTTTATGAAGCGATGAAAAATGACGAAGCTATAAAGGCCATGCTTCAAAACAAAAGCATAAAAATATCGGTTGGAAAATCGTTTATGCTGAGTATAAAAACTACTCATTTATCAGTTTATAAATAGGCAATTCCTGTTTACCAAAACACCGTTTAATACTGACCGCAGTTTAAAAAAACAGTTAACAACACCTAATACTTCAGGTGCAGCGGTAGTATGTCTTTAATTTATTAATGCCTCAGTTTTAAATAAATTAAACTTTTCCCTGTGCTGGTGGTTTGTTCATTAAACAAAATCACATGGAAACAAACCGGCTTTCAGATGCGCTTGCAAAAGTATTAAATGATCAAATGACTGTAGAGGCGCACAATGCTCAGATTTACCTGGCATATGCGGCATGGGCCAGCGATAAAGGATACGACGGCATTTCAAATTTCCTTTTCAGGCATTCGGCTGAAGAGCGGAACCACATGATGAAGATCCTCGAATATATTTTAAAAAGAGGCGCCAAAGTAGTTGTTACTGCAATACCTGATCCGGGTCCGGAGCCTGCAAGTGTCAATGAATGCTTCGAAAAAATATTCAATTCTGAGGTGGAGAATACCAAGTCTATTTACAATATTGTAAATATGAGCATGGCAGAAAAAGACTGGGCAACCTGGAATTTTATGCAATGGTTTGTGAAAGAGCAAACGGAAGAAGAAACCATGGCACTCGACCTGCTTTCGAAAATTAAAATTGCCGGCGGTGCGTCAGCTGATACTGATGCATTGTACGCGCTTAATAACGATCTGGCAAAAACGCCGGATGACGCCACGCTTGCCCAGGATACAAGTGTAACCAATCCGTAAGCATTTGACTCAATTAAAACACTGACTAAATGCTACCAAAACTTTTAGAAACACCTCGCGGTCAACACCAAAAACTGCGGGGTGTTCTGGCTTTAAAGGCAAGCCATTTTTATACCGGATCGGGAATAAAGCGACGAAATCGCGGATGGAAATCTCGTACCTCAACCACGGATCTGCACGGTGTATTTCTTCCAGCCGCATTTCAAAAAGGGGAATGCTCAAAGGGTCATTCTTCATCACCGGCAAAAGTAAACAAAAGATATTATTGGCTTATCAGCGTAATATAACTTGTGGCCGGAAGCTTAAATTTTAATACGCCATCTTTTACTTTTACAACATGTTGTTTCATGTTTACTTCCTTACTGGTTGTATAAATTGCAAACTGCTTTACCCCGGCAGGTAAACCTGTTAAAGTTGTTGTCCGTTTGGTGCCGTTATTTACCAGGTGAATTGCATAGATACCTTTGCTGTTATCACCCATCGCCGCGCATGATACATTGGCCCTGTCGCTGGTTATTGGCATAGCAAACATCCCTTTCGGAGTTATGGATAATTGCTTCAGGTTCCAAAACCGTTGTCCGGGATGCAACGGCTCATTATTTCCAAAGATACCTCCGCCAATAAGCGGCGAATAATCAGATGTTAACTGCCATTGCAGGATAGATAGAGGCTGGCAGATGGCTAATAGCCGGGTATACAAATTCATCTCCTGGAGCGCATAGGTTTGTTCCTGGAAAATATCTGGATAACTATAGGCGGCAGCATCTATGCTTCCCTCGCCAACAAGCAAAGGCAAATTAAGTTGAGCAGCTGCATCAGCCCAGTGCTGGAGGGTCTCCTTATCAAAGCCCCGCCACGAATGGAAAGATATAGCACCTATAAATGGTTTTGCCTCAGGATCATTCATCACAGGATAGATAAACTTATAGGTAGTTGCATCAGAATTATCACCAAGCAGCATTTTGGTTTTAAGGCCGTGGGCAGCGAAATAAGCACCGCATCCTTTTATAAAATCGTCATGATCCTGGGGAGTTAGGCGAATATTAATACCCAGATCAGATTCATTGAATGAAAACAGCTTTATCTCGGTACCGTATTTGTTCTTTAAGTAGATAATATAATCAGCTATTGATTTATAAATGGCATCCATATTGTCTTTATTGAGCGGATTTCCCCAAACACCATTAACCGGGCGAAAATTAACCTTACCTGTCACTGCCCAATCAGGCGGAAACCATGCTGAGAGGATTATAGGAATACCCATACTATCCAGGCGGTGGGCCATTTGCATTGCTTTGGTGACAGCGGGATTGAGTTTACCGGAATCGGCAACGGCAGTGGGATCAACATCCTTATTTGGCTGCCATGACCGCCACGGTAGCTCTACCCTGCTATAAGCTACCCGGAGGTTTTGCAGGCAATAATCAATAACCTGCGGATCATTCTTAGGATTTTGAAGACGAAAATTACCGCCAAGCCCGTCAAATTCACGCCCTTGTTGTTGGGTATTAATGGCAAGGTTAACCGGTGACCTATCAATATCTCCGGAGGCTTTAATTGTGTATGATTTTTCGATTACATCTCCCCTGTTCACATTATCTGCCTTAACAGCCACCATAAGCAGCAAGTCCGTCTTTCCCCGGGCGGTGTCCTTTCTAATCATTATGGGTGCAGCTTCATCAAAAGTTATTTTGAGTTGACGGGTGGCGGCCAAAAATTCAATCCCCTTGCCTGTATCGTCATAATTCACCCCGGCCGGGTTTAACTGGTTTAATGAACTGTTTTTCGCGTCAATAAAACGCAGCTGACCATTTAAATAATCGGCTTCATGAAAAGTGATACAAAAGAAAACACCCTTAAAAGAGGCATCTGTATGGGCCGTTACCTTTAAATCTACCGTAATTTTTCCGCCGCTTATATCCTTAACAGTTTCATCAAAAAACAGGCTATCAATACTGGTTGTCACTTCCCGCTCATCGCCGTTCCGTTTAAAGTGGGGGCGTTGTCGTTCTTTTCCGGTTGATGTAAATTGTCCATTGCTGTGTAATACCTTAATACCCGATTCAAATTCAAAAAGCTGGCCATGCTTACGGATACCGGTAATATTTCCCCAGGGCTCCACTTCGGCCTGGCTGTAGGCGTCTTTTGTTAACGATAAACATGTCAATATGATCACCAATGTGGCTGGCAATTTGCAAAATTTAAGAAGGCTGCTAATGTTTTTCAAAATAGCTGGTTTAAATAGTAAAGTAACTGGTTTTTATCCGGGTAACAAAAATATCATGATCTGCATTCACCGGGTAATGAAAAAAATGTAATTATTAAACAAAATTTTGCATTACAACCGCTAAAACGAAGAAGCCGCTCTACAAAATAAAGCGGCTTCATTATTTAATAAGGGCGCTAAATTAACCTTTAGGATTTAATGCTTCATTAATCCGGTCTGATAAGTCTTGCAAATGGTAGGTACTCATAGAGTCAGTTATATTAGGCATAGCCGTTTTGATCATATTATTGATCATTCTTAGCTGCCCTTTGGCAACAGATGTCACGTCTGTTTCTTCCAGTTCCCGTTGCTGCGTTGGGCGCCCACCGGTTCTGGCCGGAATCGCTGCAGCCATATCTTCCGCGGGATTTTTCGGTTTGATCAGCTCTATCAACTTATTTACATATAATTTTTGCAGGTTGCGCCTGTAAACATCAATTGGCTGATTATTTTTCACCTCCTTAAAGATGCTGCCATTCATATCATTAAAAAAGTCGGTTATTTTATAGGCTGACTGGCCATCGGCTGCTTCACCGGCTAAAAGCTTATTTAAAGTATGTGCCGAAACGAGGCGGTTTAAAATAGGCTCCTGGCTATGATAAATAACCTGTACGGGTGTTTCTCCAATCTGGTTTAGTATTTTTTCGTCGAGCATCCATGTTGGTGTGGTAAAAAGCTGGTGGTTTAAAAACTCCATTGCCTCTTTTTGTGTGGCTGCCGGCGTATATTCATAAATCATACCCTCCTGTTCAACAGTTTTTGGATTTTCGTAAATGCCGCCAATATTTTTGGCTACGTGGCCCATATAACGGTTAAATTGCGTGGTTAGCTGTGTGTACATATTTTCCAGGTCATCATACCCTTGGTTCGGTTCGCGGGTCCACTCCGGCAGCTTTACAATGTTACGTTTCAAATTCATGATGCCATAATCGCTGGCTTTCATGGCGTTATCACCCAAATCTTCATTTTGCGAATGCGGGTCATCCGGATTGCTTTCTGTTCCAAACCATAAGCGGCGGTTTTTCAAACGTTCCACCGCAATCTTATTCAAGGAAGGCACATCTGCAGCACCCCCTTTTTCACCAGGTAATATTTTATATCCCCATTCAATCGCCCATATATCATAATCGCCGATGCGCGGGTAAAGGCCTTTCGAACCTATTTTATCTTCGGGCTGCGCCACATAATTAAACCGGGCGTAATCCATAATAGACGGCGTATGGCCATTGGCTTCTACAAACGCCTTGTCCCTTAATTTTTCCACAGGCACCGTAGAACTGGAGCCATAATTATGGCGTAATCCCAGGGTATGGCCAACTTCGTGCGACGACACAAAGCGGATGAGGTCGCCCATCAGTTTGTCATCAAATTCCATTTTACGTGCACGCGGGTCAACCGCGGCGGTTTGTATCATATACCAATCGTGTACCAGCTTCATTACGTTGTGGTACCAGTTTATATGGGTTTCCAGGATCTCGCCGCTGCGTGGATCTGACACATGCGGGCCGCTGGCATTTTCTGTTTCAGATGGTTTGTAAACAATTACAGAATGTGTGGCATCATCAAGGCTCCAGGTAGAATCTTCTTTTGTAGTGGGAGCCACTTTTGCAATAATCGCATGTTTAAATCCGGCTGCTTCAAAAGCTTTTTGCCAGTCTTCAACACCGGCTATAAGGTACGGCACCCATTTTTTGGGAGTTGCCGGATCAATGTAATATACAATGGGGTTCCTGGGCTCAACCAGTTCACCACGCATATATTTGGCCATATCACCGGGTTTTGGCTCCAAACGCCAGCGGGCAATTAATTGGATGTTTTTCACACCCTGCGGATTTTCGTCGAAATCAGTATAACCCACGGTAAAATAACCGATTCGAGGGTCAAAATAACGCGACTTCATTGGCACTTTTGGCAAAATTACCAGCGAAGTATTAAGCTCGACCGTAACTGAACCTGTGCTGCTGCCGCCACCAGCTACTGGTGAAGGTGTTGGAGCACCACCCCTGCCGCCCGGAGCCGTTGGCGCAGTTTGTGCATACGTTTTTACCGTGCTGATCTCTACATTGTTTTTAAAGGTCCTGATATTATCGATGTAGCTTCTGTCGGCGGCTATGGCTCCCATTCTCCAGCGTTGCTTAGCCTGCGGGGAACCGAAAAAGAAAATTTCGTTGTCGCTGTTAATATAGTCGGTAACATCAATTACACTGCCATCCTTATCAGGCGAATAAGCCGCGATATTAAATGCCGCAGCAATGGCCTGGATATTTGAGCGCTGTACCGCCTGGTACATAGCCTTTGTGCTATCAGGGCTATAAGCGCTATAAGAAATTTTCCTTAAAAAGATCCTGCTGTTTGGTCCCTTTTCAAAACGTATCACGGTACTGCCAATCTGGTCGCCTGCATAGCCGTCAGCAGCGCGGACCTCGGCCCCTGCTTTGGCGATACGTGCTACCACTAATATTTCTCGATTTAATATACTATCGGGAATCTCAAAATAATATTTATCCTCAACCTTATGCACTTTAAATAAACCGCTACGGCTAATTGACTTATCTGTAATAACTGATTTATAGGGCTTTGGCGGCTGCGGACGCTGTGCAGTATTACCGGCAAAGTTTCCTGGAATGGCATTTTTTCGGGTTGAGTCGCCACCTTGCCTTCCCTGTGCAAATACGGAGGCTACGAATAAAAATAATAAAATTGAAAGTATAGATTTTTTCATATCTGTTAAGAATAGTTAAGAAATAAAAATAAGGATACAACATAAGCTTTATTCCATGTAGCTAATATGTTACAAATCAGTGTTATAGGTTATTAATATAAGTTATAACAGCTTATTATTTTTTTTCTTTTTCTTAATTTTAATACGATGTTTTGGAGCGTGTTGGATACCCCTGTTCTCTTTAAAGCGACTATGCCGGGCTGACCTGTATCCATGGTGATGGTGTTTAAACCTAACCAGAGATTTTATAATGCCAGGAGCAAAATCTATTGCTTCGGGATGCAATAACCGGCTATAAGGATTATAATAATAAATTCCATCTTTATCATAAAGCGGAAGATCTGATCTTAACCGCTCGTTAAAGGAGCGCTCATCCTTTGCTGCTGAATCTGTCCAGGCGGCTTCTGATAATGCAGCCAACCGCGGAAAGATCATATAGTCCAGCCGTTTTTCTGATCCTACGGTTTCTGTCCACAGGTTTGCCTGTATGCCGATGATCAGGTTTGATTGTAACTGGTCTGCCGGCATTTGCTTATCCGGGAAATTATAAACATCGCTTACGCTATTAAAATAGGTATTACTCCATTTGCGTCCCGATACATTATCTTTATCCTGCACAAAATCAAAATAAAGCGGGAGCCGCGGACAAAGCACTACCTGGTAATTTTTTTGAAGTGCCAGCTTTAATGACGATGGAAAATTTTGCCGCCACCAGAATATGATCGTCTTATCGGCAGGCAGATCGGTTTCGACAGCTTCATCCCAGCAAAGGAGTTTGCTGTTTAATCTGAGTACAGTATCTGCCATGCGGCGAAAAAAGTAATGCTCGAGGTCGGAAAGTGAAGTGAACTTATTTTTCGCCATCATTTCCGTAATAGCGGGCCTTCCGGCCCATGCCTGGATCCCAAAAGCCACTTCGTCCCCACCCAGGTGCATCATTTGTGACGGAAAAAGGGCATTCGTTTCTTTTAATATATCTGCTAAGAACTGGTAAGTTTTTTCGTTTGCCGGATCGAAAGTAAAATTTGGATATTTGGTAACGCTACCACCGCTATATTCAGGGTAAGCCCTGTTGGCTGCGGTAGCATGGCCGGGCATATCAATTTCGGGAATAATGGTTACAAACCGCTGTTGCGCGTAGGCAACAATCTCTTTAATATCCTCATGGGTGTAAAATTTTGCTTCGGCAAGCGAGTCTGTATGATTGCCTATGCTGCCGATCTGCGTTAACTTTGGATATTTTTTTATTTCGATACGCCAGGCATCAACATCGGTTAAGTGCCAGTGCAGCCTGTTAAGCTTGTAATAAGCCATCCAGTTTAGCAGCTGCTTAACTTTTTGTTTGCCAAAAAAATGCCGGGATTCATCCAGCATAAATCCCCGCCATTGGTAGCGGGGCGCATCTGTTATTTCGCAGGTGGGCAGGTTTAATGAATGATCGGGCAGTTTCTTTATCATTTGCAAAAGCGATATGATCCCGTAAAAAACACCCTCCCTGCCTGATGAAATAATGGTGATCTTATTAGGTTCGATCTTTAAACTATACGCACCCGAAACCTTGTCGTCCTTAACCAATTGAAGATCAATTAGCGCTTTCACTTCATTTGGATCTACTGCAATTAACAGCCCGTTTGTCTTTTGCAGTTCTGTTTGGAGGTAATTAGCCAAGGGTAGCAGCGAATCACTATTCATCCCGACGATTGTATTGCCATTTATCTGAAAGGTGCCGTCAGTTTTTGCAAATGATTTTGGAAGGGGAATAATTGTGGTGGTTTGAGCGGCCAGTGCCAGCGGGAAAGCAATAGCCACGAATAAAACGAATTTAAGCGAATTACAAAATAAAACTTTAATAATATGAATCCTGATCTGTAAAAAAGCCATTAATAATCCCAACCGTTTTTCCCGTGTAAATTTGTGTTAATTCGTGCCACTTTATTTTCCAAATGGCGGTAACCCTATCAGTTGCCTGTATACGGGCAAATCCATCCTGGGTTGGGCAGGAAGATGGAAATTTTTGCAATAATAAACCTGTAAGGTATATTCAACACCATTACGAATAATAGGAATATCCGACAGTTGTATCACACTGTCAAAAAATGGCTTTGCATCTGCATTAACATATAGCTGATGCTTATCTCCAATGATGATCGCGTCCTTACCTATCAATTTTTTTGGATCGACTAAAAAAGCAAGATTCCGCGGATCGGCATTAAACACTATAATGTCTTTTTTGCCCTTTAGTGCCCAGTCTAATTTGCCGGTAAGCCACCACCTGGTACTTCCCGTAAAAATATTGGGGTTTTGCAGCCAGCCTTCTTTTTGAAAACGGGTTTGTATATCGGTATAATCAATACCCTGTATAGTTGGGTCTACGGTATCGCCATGAAAATAATGCACTACTGATTTTGGTCCATATGCAGTCCAGAAGCCAGTAACCATATGCAGCGTAAGCACTCCTATCGTAATAACGGTAAAAAAGACAGAAAAATTAAGCCATCGGCGGGTAAGCCTTTTTGCCTTTCCCCCGCTGTTCAAAGATTTATCAACGCCAAAGCCAAGAGCTATAAACAACATCATATAACCTGGCGCCTGCCAGTGAAAGTGATATTGCAGATCTGACCACAAGGTGACTACGGTAAAAAATACGATGGGCAATATGGCCATCCAGAATATAAAACTGTAAGCCAGCAATTGGGTTCGCAGTTTATATGAAATAAAAAGCTGTCTGATGGTTGGGAACCAGATCCACGGAAGCAGATAGGCTGCTTGTCCGGCTATGCTCCTAAAAAACCAATCGAAATGCAGGTGAAATTTTTCTCCCTGTACGCCCGCCCTTGATCCCTGGAAAACAAAAGATACCCAATTGTTATTATAGTTCCACCACAATATAGGCAGCGCCATAATTATAGTGATCAGGATGGCAATATACGGCCCCGGATGGCGCAGCCAGTGACGTTGATTTTTATTGGTGGCGATAAACATAAACACGCCTGCAAATAAAAAAAGCACATGATATTTGCTAAGTGTTGCAAGGCCCATACTTATGCCCACCGCTATCCATAGCAACCAGGTCTTGCTGGTATAGCGCGAAACTTCTGAATTTTCTGTACCGGGCGCAACCATTAGCTGAACAATAAAATAAGTAGCCACCAGCCAGAAAAACATGAGCGGGGCATCAGGCTGATACCAAACGGCAACAGCAATGGTAAATACAGCACTTAAATTCATGACCAATACCGCCCAAAAACCGGCTTTAGCGTTAAATAGCTTTTTTGTGATCACAAATAACAGCCAGCTTGTGCCTGCAAAAAGGAGTACCGATGGAAACCTGATACCAAAATTAGTAAGGCCGAATAGCTTAATACTCAATGCCCCTAACCAAAAAAACAAGGGCGGCTGATCAAAATAACTTAAACTAAGATGAAGTGATCCCCTGAAATAATACGACTCACCATTACCAAGACCTGTATAAGCGGCAATAAAGCAACGCAGCACAAATGTTATTAAGATCAATATAGCTGCGTATGATGCCGCATTCCTTTCCGTAAGTCTTTTCATCCGATAAAATCAGCAAGGGTTTGCAAGGGGGCAAATCTCCTAAAAAAATACTAATTAATTGAACCTTTATTTTGGGTGATGCAAGCTATCCCGAAATCCACTTTCCTACAAATGGCAGCTTATTGATCAACCATACAAGCAGCAGCGTTATTAGGAAGCAGATCAGCGCTGTTAAGGGAATACTGACAGCGGGTGTACAAAGCTTATAACTGATACCAAAAGGATCGTCCAGAAAATACAAAACAAGGGCATGGCCCAGGTAAATGCCATAGTTATATTTACCCGCAAAATCCCTGATGCGGATAATAACCGGCGGTACTTTAGGCAGCGTATATTTAAAAACCATGAAAATACTTGCGGAAAGCATTAGTACAGCAGGACTTACCGGCTCGTAAAACATTGTACCCGGCAAATTAGGATAAGCAATAACCAACCGGCTGCCTACGGCAATTAGCACTATGCTGCAAACAAACAGCAGGATCATCCATAAACGCAGGTTTTTTATATTAAAATCTTTAAAGGCCAGGTAATGTCCCAACACCAGGTATCCGGCGTAACCGGCAAAATAATGCATATCAACCGACGGATTGAAACGCATTAAATATGGCTGGGTAATCGTCATAACTGCAAACCAAACCACCAAAAAGTATAACACTTCCTGCTCCGTTGCATTACGTACAAATTTGCCTATAACGGGTATAAAAAAATAAAGCCCGATGAGCATGTACACATACCATAAATGATAAGAACTGCCAACCTTTAACAGGTGTAGCACCAATTTTATGTTTGTCCACACATCGCTGCCAAAGGAAATTTCTTCGTTATACCATGCATACCAAATATAAACCAAACTCCAGAAAAGAAAAGGAACCACTACCCTGCTTAAGCGCTTTTTAAGAAAACTGCCTATTTCATATTCACGATGCAGCAATAAGGCACCGGTGATCATAACAAAAACAGGAACAGCAAAACGTACGGCCGCATTTAAAAAGTCAGCTGCCCACCAATCGGACAGCGGCACTTTGCCATATTGCATTAATAACGGGGCAGTGCAATGCAATATAATAACGGCGTATAACGCGATGATTCTTAAGTTACTTATCCAATCAATATTTTCGATTTTGGCGGGCGGCATCATTAATGTTAAGATTTTTTAAAAATAACATAATTTCGTTGGCTCACCTAAATCCACCTCAAAGGAGAGGTCTTTAAAAAGTTCTTCGAACTGCCGTCTAACTTTTATGCTCCCTGTAATAAGCTTCCAGCTCTTTAAGCTTTTTAATTTGCCCCGGGCGGGGATTTATAAATACTCTTACTTTTCTTATCATTTTATAGGCATCTTCATAAGTCATACCGATTTTTATCAGGTAAGCCATTGCCATAGTTGGACCGCGGCCCAAACCTTGCCGGCAATGCACATAAACGATGCCTTTATTTTTAATCTCCTCATCAATAAAATCTGCACCTTTCATTAATATTTCCATTGGGGGTGGGGTGTTATCCACGGTGGGTAAATGCAGGTATTTTATACCTTCGTAAACTGCTTCTTCGTAGGCATCATGCATCCGCATGTTTACTATTGCCGTTACCCCTAAAGCTTTAAGTTTTTTTAACCCAACCAAATTATACTGGCTTCCCAGGAAAAGATTTGCGGTTATCTGGCATCTCTTTAGCCGGGGCATCCCGGTAATTACACGATAAATATTATCATACAAATAGTCAAAAACAAGACCTGTTCCAACGATGGTGCTTTTTACTTTTTCAAACATGACAAAGCTGATTTTTTATCGTGCGTGTTATTAAACCAATTTAATTGCAATTATGCGGAAGGTACTACAACGTTTAAAGTTCCGGGCACTATTTTAATATGGAGTTTTTTTGCTTTACTTTCCCAATCATCACAAATATATGGTTCTGCTTTCTCCAATCTAATAACTACTTCTTTGCATTTCCAGTGTTTAAGTACTTCAGAATCATTTTGAAGCAATGTGCTTCCGGCAACTTTTAAAACAGACATAATATCAGAGTCAGTCAGTAAAATAACATCCAGAAAGCCATCGGTTACGCTGATACCCGGTAGCAGGTCAAAGCCTTTGATCCCTAAACTTCCTGAATTGGTAACGGTTAAAGCAACGCCTTTTTCATTTACCTTTTTTCCATCAATAAGCAAGTGGTAGTTTATAGGTTCAGCTTTAACCAGGCTTTGAATGGCGGTAATGCCATAGGCTATTTGTCCCAGGCTGTCTTTTAGTTTCCTGTCAGCGTCTATGATCATCTCTGCCATTATACCAAGGTTCACCCTTAACATAAACGGATGATCGTTTAGCAAACCCATGTCCATTTTAACAATTTTCTTCCGGCCGCTTTTAAGTAATTCGAGGGCTTCTAATGTGTCTAAGGGAATACCTAATTCTTTTGCCATTACGTTGGCTGTACCGCCCGGAACAATGCCCATTGGCATATCGCTGCCGTATAGCGCTGCGGCAACTTCAGTTAAACTGCCATCACCGCCATAAACAGCGATCAGATCGGTTTTTCCTTTTAATGATTGTGTAATTTTAGTAGCATTCCCGCCCTTTTTGGTAAGCGAAATATCCCATTTAATCCCGCTTTCACCAAACACCTTATTGATATGTGATAAAATGGGTTCTTTTGAACCGGCAGCAGGGTTAAGGATAAAATGGATACTTTTAAATTTCATTACACCGCTACTGCTAAAACCTGGCCAAATTTTAAGTTTAATTAATATACTCCTTCATTATTTTAAATGTTCCTGTTGCGAAATATAATCCATGGCCTGTTGGAAGGTAGCAATCCATATCTCTTTTTTGTGCTTTTTAAGATAAGCCAGCAATTGCCGGTGTGATGCTGCAGGAGTAGAAATATAATCGCCGCCAATGCCATGAAACATAAATATGCCCATGCCGCCGCTAACTTGTACCCGTTTTACAAAGGCAATCAATTCAGCACCCGTATTATTTCCATTTAAGCCATAAGCAGGCACCAACAGAGGATCAAGGTTTTTAAAATCAGTAATTACCGCATCTACATCACCGCCTACACGTGCATATTTAATTAAGCCTGATTTTTTGAGCGCGATAACATAACTTTTACCGCCAACCGTTGTTTCTGTACAGGGATAAGCATAGGTCCGCGCAGTTTTTCCATCAACGGCGTATAATAAATTATTCATCGTACCGATTTCGCGGACGATGGTATAAGGCGTGTAATTTCCTGAAGCCACCGGGTTGTCATCCGTACTTACGCAAGGGTGATAAATGGTGTGATTCGCCAGCTCGAACCCTTTTTTACTGACGGCCCGCCATTTTGGAATTGACACATAATTTAAATCGCCGCAAAGAAAGAATGTTGCCGGTAATTTTGCAGAATCCAACTGCGGTATGGCGGTATTTAGCTGTGAATTCAATCCATCATCATAGGTAAGTACAATTACTGATTTTTTGTGATGAGGCCATGTAATTTTTTGCTGCGCATGAGCAGCACAGGTAAAAAAAAGAATAAGGATAAACAGTCTTTTCATTAGTGACAGGATGACTAGGTAAGAAGGTAATTTTTGCTGCCTAATATAATACTCAACTTTCAATAAAGAAATCAATGTGATAAAATAAGCATTTAGCCTTTAAAAAAAGATTTTTATCACTACCTAAATTAATTTTCGCCTGCGAAAACATATTTTCATCATACCCAAAACTAGTTTAGCCTGTAAAAACCGAGCAAATTAGCTGACTTTTGGTCTTTAGATATTGAGCCTTTGTTACTTTTAACTTAAATAGATAACTTTGGTAGTTAACCAATATAAATTATGGCACAAAAAGTAGTTACCGTAAATATCAACGTTTACGAACAATCTGTTACTAACCGTCATTCGGCGTATGAAGTAAGCTTTGTAAATAAATTTCTGGATGAAGGATGGGTAATCAAGGAAACTATTCACAGTGCAACAGCTGCTGCCAACTGGACAAACATTACTTTTATATTAGAAAAGTAACCAACGTTTTACAGTGTTATTTTTTCTAAGCGCCAAGCTTTTACTTTAAAGTTTGTACATTCATTCTGCTATCAAAAACAAACCAACCAATTATTGAGCGTATGAAAACCTATTTACTAATTTTTGCGGCATTACTTTTTTCAGGCTATTCCTTTGCACAGGATATTCCGACCCATTGGGATGAGCTGGTGGCAGGTGATTTCCCAAAGGCATTGGAAAAATCATCAAAAACATGTATCCTTCCTATCGGGATACTTGAAAAGCATGGCCCGCATTCCCCCATCGGTACCGATCTGATCCATGTGCGCGAATGGGCAGCCAGGGCTGTAAAATCAGAATATGCTGTGGTTTTCCCGGATTATTTTTATGGTCAGATCAATGAGGCAAGGCACCAGCCGGGAACCTTTGCCCTCCCGAGTAAAGTAATTTATGAGCTACTGGAAGCTACCTGTGATGAAATTGCGCGTAATGGCTTTACTAAGATCGTGATACTTAACGGGCACGGCGGCAATCCCGAATTTTTGGAATTCTTTATGCAATCGTTGCTAAACAAACGCCATAATTACGCAGTTTATCTGTACCGGCCTGAAAGTGATCCAGATTTTACTACGGAATACAAAAAGATGCATAAATCTGAGATAGCCGGCGACCAGCATGCCGGCGAAACCGAAACCTCCGTATTGCTCTATTACAGGCCCGATCTGATGCGAATGGACCGTGCCACGGATCAAAGCGGCGCCAATCAAAAAAGATCAAGTTTGCCCGGGTTATACACGCCTATCTGGTGGTACTCCTCCTACCCTAACCACTATGCCGGTGAAGGAGATAAAGCAACTTCCGCATTTGGTAAATTTGTAACCGATCATGAAATAGCGTCATTTATCAAAGCATTAAAAGAAGTAAAAGCAGACACAAAAACTTTACAACTGCAAAATGAATTTTATGACCGGGTTGATAATCTGAATAAATAATAACCCGACCCACCTGCACTGTGTAAACCGTGCAGGCGGGCTATCCTGGGAATTTTTTACCGGAGATTGATTAAGTTGATTAATATGTGTCAAAAACCGGTGTAACTCAAACAACCAATTCTTTTAAAAAATTATCGGTAAAATCGTTTGCAAAATGAATAACGTTCGGCAGGTGTTTAAACTCGTCCGGCTGGTGTGTTGTTGTAATTACTACAGCCTCCATTGCTGCATTAGCTGCGGCTTCCGCGCCTTTGGGCACATCCTCAAATACCAGGCAATTTACCGGCGATACGTTTAAAAGCCGGGCAGCCTTAATAAAAGTTTCAGGATCAGGCTTACTTAAAAGCACATCATCAGCACTTACAATCGCCTTAAAATAATGCCGGATATTAAGGTTGTCCAACACAAAATCAATATTAAACGGAATAGCGGCAGAACCTATAGCCATAGGTATATCCTTTTGATACGCCTTTTCAAGAAAATCATGCAGCCCTGGTAATAATTCCAGGTGCGGTAAAAATTCCTGCTGGTATTTCTTTTCCTTTTCGTAGGATAAACTGTTCATTTCGTCCATGGTAAATCGATTCGGCCCAAACATCCTGACCAACACTTCGGGGTTTTTCCCGTACATCTGCGGCTTTATCTCGTCCCAGCTAAAATTGCCGCCAAGCTCATTATTTAAAAGATTTTGCCATGCCCTGGTATGATAGGTCATATCATTGATCATGGTACCGTTAAGGTCGAAAATAAAAGCCTTCATTTATATATATTTTGAGACACTTGCTAACTGTCCTTTTCAATTTCGGGCAAAAGTACAGTTTAATAAAATCCTTTGGTAATAAAACTGAAATGTAGCAGGAGCCGTATTCTGCAACATTTCTTCTTTTGAAAGCAATTTCCAACTGTTAATCACGGCACAAAATATTTGCACAATACAGATTATTATGCTTACCTTGCGCCCCTTAATAAATAAAATAATGCAAAAAGAAGGAACAGTAAAATTTTTTAATGAAACAAAAGGCTTTGGTTTTATTACACCAGCAACTGGTGGCCAGGACATTTTTGTTCATTCAACAGGCCTGATCGATGAAATCCGTGAAAATGATAAAGTGGAGTTTGAAGTAGAAAACGGAAGAAAAGGCTTAAATGCGGTAAATGTAAAGGTTATCTAAGTATAATATAATCATTAACGTACCAGGCATCCACCGAAAAGTGGATGCCTTTTTTGTGCAGTTGCATCAATGCCTGCCATTGGGCGGAGATTTTTAATATTTTTCAAAAAAATAAAAAATGTCTTCCCTAAAGGGAAGATTTAGAGGAGGAGGCCAAATGGTTGGCACCGTTATTGCATAACCCTAATCAAAGAAACTAAACATCTATAAAAAGTAAAAAAATGAAAGATAACACAAGAGTAATAGCAGCACTTTTAATAGGTGCAGCAGCAGGTGCGGCATTAGGATTATTGTTGGCTCCTGAAAAAGGTGAAACAACCAGAGATGGCATTGCTGATTATATCAGTGATCTTGTTGATGCCGCTAAAGAAAAAGCACAATCAGCAACAAATGACCTAAAGCAATATGGCAGCAGTGCTTTTGATAAAGCAAAACTAAAATATAGCGGCGCCGCTGATGCCGCATCAAACTATAAAGATACTGCCGTTGATACTGCAAGATCAGCAGCGAATGATATAAAGGATAATGCACAGGGCAAATTTGATGAGGCTAAGACAAAAGTTAAGAATGGCTCAAACGATGTAAATAATTCTATACAAAACATGTAATTTACATTCTTATAAAACAATAAACCCGGCCAAAAGCCGGGTTTTATTGTTTTATAGACCTTTGAAAGTAAAAACTACGCTGTTGGACAGCGGCTTATTTTGCTGTCCATTTGTTGTTGCTGTCATCGGCATCCATAAATATGCCTCCATCCAATACAGCCGTTTTAATTGTTCTGTTGGTTTTAACAGCTATGCTTATTTCCCTTTGATTGTTTTGCCATACAACCGGCGTCTGATGAAAACTGGCAGTAGTACCATCAGCATAAGTAACTTTAATATCAAACGGAATTGCAAAACCACCGATGTTGCGAATAGAAAAACTATAGCCGCCAGCAGTTTTTGATGCATTTTTTAGGTCCAGGTCTATGTAATAATTGGTAAAGAACCAGTTGTTAAAAAACCAATTGAGGTTTTTCCCTGAACCTGTGCTCATGGAGTTAAAATAATCCCATGGAATAGGATGTTTTCCGTGCCAGTTGTCCATATAAGCATGCAGCGCTTTTTTAAACAAGTCGTCACCAAGCATATCTTTCAAAGCAAAATAGCTTAATGATGGTTTACCGTAGGAATTATTACCATAACCACCTCTTAATTCGCTGGATGGCGTTATGATAGGCAGATCTTCGGCAGTGGCAGGATCATGTATCCACCTGTTGATACGAAATTGCTTATACAGAGATTCTGCTTTTGCTTTACCAACTTCTGAAGTACCAATTAATAGTTCGAATGTGGTTGCCCAGCCTTCGTCCATAAAGGCATAGCGGCTTTCGTTAATGCCCATGTAAAAGGGGAAATAGGTGTGTGCTATTTCGTGGTCCTGCACAAATTGCGCAAAATGGATATCGTTCTGGTGGCTGTCATTTACCATCATGGGATATTCCATATCGGCAAAGCCCTGGAAAGAAGTCATTTTTGGAAATGGGTAAGGAACTCCCGGCCAATTGTGAGACAACCATCCCAGCGAATTGCGACCTGCTTGTACTGCATGATGAAAGTCCACTGACTGGTCGGCAAAAGCTGACTGCATGCTTGCGCGGCGATGTGTGGCATCATCAACCACAACGCTTGCAGCATCCCAATCATAATGATCACTTATTCCAACAGCCATGTCACTTATATCGGTGGCTTTCCAGGTCCAGGTATTTTCATTATTTTGTTTGGTGATATTTTTCCTGGCAAGGTCCTCCACAGTAGCTACATGTATGGTTGAATCGCTCGTCATTGACTGTGCCAGCCTTTTTGCATATTCCGGCTGCAATACATCACCGGGATTTTGCAGGGTACCGGTAGCCCAAACAATATAATTTTTTGGCACCGTTACGTTAAGTGTATAGTCATTAAAATCATTATAAAACTCCTGTGCATCCAGAAATGGCAAGGTATCCCATCCATTATAATCATCATAAACCGATACCCTGGGATAAAAATAAGCGAGGTAAAAAGTAGTAGAATCGATCATTCCTTCGCGCCCGCTCTGCTTAGACACTTCGAAATGCCAGGCAATATCAAGCTTAACAGAATCATGCGGAAACAAAGGTGCAGACAGGCTCACCATTTGGTTGGTTGATGAATTGGCATTATTATCCCATTCCTTCTTTGCCCCGTTTATTACAAATGAATCAATTTGCACACCGGGAGTTAAATAATCAGCGCCGGTGTTACCGAACCTGGCTGTACCAGGGCGATGTATGTTTAATATCAGCTTCATGTTAAGCCGCTTCAGCGTATCCGGGCTGTTATTAAAATAGGTGATCTGCTCCACACCTTTTACCATACGATCAGGAGGTAAAGCAGTTATCGAAATGGTGTAATGGCCATGGTTTTCCCAATACTTTTTCCCGGGGCGGCCATCTGGAGATCGGGTTTCATTTTTATAGGCACGCTTTATATCGCGTGGTACATAAAGATCCTGTGCCTGTGCCTGAACTAATACAAGGCAGGAAAAGGCCGATAGAATAAATGTTTTATACATCTTAAGTTAATTTCAAGGCAAATTAGATAAAACAATTGGAGGTTTACAAAGTCTATGAATAATTTCATGAGAGTATATGCTAAAACAGTGTATACCAAACCAAAAGCCTGTGCAAGGATTTCTAATTGCAAAATTGTTGCAAAAAAATATTTTTTCTATTTGCACCCCAATAAATATTTTTTTACTTTGCGACAGTTATTTTAATAGGGGTATTAAATAACTAATTTTTAGCCATCTGCCTTTAGGCGGGTGGCTTTTTTTATCATAGATTAAACGGATTATTGATTCAAGAGATTAACTACCGTTTCAGCCATCAATTAATTTGCATATAACAATCCGGCTGCCTGCAAATCTGTGACAGTGACCCCGAATAAATTTTTAAATTGATAAACGTCTGGGTGAATTGAATTGTTAATCAAATTCATCATTTAAATCTGTGATAATGAAGTATAAGTTAGGTGATTTTGTGCGTTTTGTTGATGAGAAAATGGAAGGTTTTGTTACCCGCATCATTGATGATAAAATGATTGGGGTAACCGGTGAGGATGATTTTGAGATCCCTGTACTGGCCAGCAAGGTAACCACCGTACACGGATATCAACCTGCCGGTTCTGTAAAAACTCTTATTGAAGAAGAAAAACCACCAGTCGGCGAATTTAGCACCAAAGGCGTTTATATTGGCGTGGTGAATGATGCCAAAGCTAACTCTGTGGTACACTTTCACCTGATAAATAACACCTCGTTCCAGTTGCTGGCAACCTTAACTACAGACAAGCAAAATTCTTTCAAAGGTGAATATGCCGGTATCATTGCCCCTAAATCTGCCGTTAACATTTATTCGGCCCAATTGGCAGACTTACAGCTTTGGCCGAAATTTATTTTCAATATCCTGTTTTTTACCAAACAAAACGTAGAGCCACCTGCTCCACTTGTTGTTAACGAAAAATTTAAAGCAAAAGATTTTTCCGGTTCAAAAAAACAACTGCCGTTGCTGGGCCAGCAGGGATGGCTTATACAACTGGATGAACCGGTGGTTCTTATAGATGCCCAAAAACTAAAGGAAAGCTTTTATAAAACACCTGAAGAAAAAACCACACTTGAAAAGCCCGGCAACGAAGTAGACCTCCATATTGAAAAGTTGCGTGATGACCACCAGTTTTTAAACAGTACCGAAATATTGAATGTGCAACTGGCGCATTTTCATAAAACGCTGGATGCGGCAATCGTACACCAATTACCCGAAATTATATTTATCCATGGTGCTGGCAATGGTATTTTAAGGCACGAACTCCATAAAATATTAAGCAAACATCAAAAGATTGCCACTTTTATGGACGCCCGTAAAGAAAAATTCGGTTACGGAGCTACCAAAGTTATATTAAGATAAAAACAGACAAGTAAGTACCTTAGCACCAGGTGGTACTCTTCACAAATTGGAACACCTAATAACCGGCAGTAATCACACTTTTACTTCCCATCCTTTTTCATACGTCCGGCTCCAAAGCTGCATCGCTTCGGGGTCATTTAAAATATGGCCATTGGACGTATCGATATGTAAAACCCGGTCAACACGGTAAGAAATATTTCCCAGTTGCGGCAGTAGTGTTGATTTAAAACCGGTTTCAATAGGGCAATTTAAATGAGTTATTCCACGTACCGAATCAACAAAGTTTTTCATGTGCTGACCATCCAGCGCTTCTGTGGGGCTAACTTTGTTAGTGGCATCCACCACTGTATCGTCTTTTATTTCTTTTACAAACTTGTTATCTCCGTCATATACGGTGTAACCATTACCACCCTGGTAAAATATTGTTCCTTTATCGCCATAAAATATCACACCACGGCCCAAGCCTTCCATATTGTAACCGTTGCAGCTGCGTCCCTCCCATTCTGCCGCGGTATTATTAGGGAAATTATACAATATATTTTGAGTATCAGGCGTTTGCCAGTCATCCTTAAAATGAAAACGTCCACCGGTAGAAACCACCTTGCTGGGGAAGTCGACACCTAAGCCCCAACGGATCACATCCAGCTCGTGCGTGCCGTTATTTAATGCCTCACCTGTTCCCCAGTTCCAAAACCAATGCCAGTTATAATGAATCAGGTTATCCTTATACGGTTTGCGTGGCGCAGGCCCCTGCCAAAGCTCATAATCAAGATTAGATGGCACGGATGCTTCTTTACCAATTCCTATACTTGCCCTATGATTGGTATACCAGCCTTTGGCGTAGTAAGCGCGACCGATAACGCCATCATGCAATTCCTTCACCATCCCCTGTACATTGGTAAACGACCGGCGCTGGCTGCCCATTTGCACCAGGCGGTTATATTTTTTTGAAGCAGCTACCGCCATTTCTCCCTCATGTGGGTTATGACTACAGGGCTTTTCGACGTACACATGTTTACCTGCCTGGCAGGCCATTATGGTTGCAGGTGCGTGCCAATGATCGGGAGCGGCTATAACAATCGCGTCCACATCTTTTTTCTCCAGCAGCTTCCTGATGTCAGTTATACCTTCGGGCTTTTTGCCGGTACGCTTATAAATATCAGCAATAGTGCTTGCTACTACATTCGAATCCACATCGCATACATATCCGATCTCGGCATTGGGTAATTTGGCAAAATTTTGGGCGAGGTATAAACCCCGGCTATGCGTACCCATCATACCTATTACAACTTTTTCATTGGGCGATCCTTTGAAAAATCCGGCAGCTTTACCGAAATGCGGTGCCAGCAAAAAACTGGTTCCCACAACGGAAGTGGTTTGAATGAACTTTCGACGATTGATCATATTGGTTGAATTAGTTAGATTAAGTTTAATGGTTGACTAAGTTGGGTCAATTGGTTATTTAAAGCTAATAAAAATTCTAATACTCACTTAGTCAACCAATTTTATACCCCTCCGAATATTGAAAAGCCTCCATCCACACATATCATTGAACCGGTAACAAATGCAGAGGCATCGCTTAACAGCCAAACCAATGCACCTATCAACTCATCAGGGTGACCGAAGCGTTTAAATGGCGTATTCCTGATCACTTTCTCACCTCTCTCCGTAAAACCACCTTCGGGCAGGGTTAACAGGTTACGATTTTGCTCGGTCAGGAAAAATCCGGGTGCCAGCGCATTCATCCGGATGGCATCACCGTAACGGTTAGCCAGCTCAACAGCAAACCATTGGGTATAACAATCTACAGCCGCTTTTCCCATATTATAGCCCAACACCTTTGTAATAGCCCTTTTTGAATTCATAGAAGATATATTAACAATACTGCCTTTACCCGATTTCGCAATTGCATCTCCGAATATTTGGGTTGGATATAATGTACCCCATAAATTAATTTCCATTACCTGTTTCATTCCATCCAGGTTCATGCCGAAAATATCTTCTTCAGGCTGCAAAACTCCTTGCGGCATATTACCCCCGGCTCCATTCACCAAGCCGTCGACCCTGCCAAAAGCGTCCAAAATTTTGCTTTTTGCAGCGATCAATTCTTCCGTGTTTAAAACATCGGCCACTAAAGCCAATGCTTTGCCCCCATTTGCATTAATTTGTGCAGCACGATCCTCAGCCACCACCTTATTGCGGCCCAATATCCCTACGGTACCACCGGCTTCAACTATCCCATTAACAAATGCATTTCCTAAAATGCCCGTGCCGCCGGTTACTATTATTACTTTTCCTTTTAACGAAAACTTGTCTGCCATTTTATGTTAATCAATATTATCT
This sequence comes from Mucilaginibacter sp., assembly GCA_028287865.1. Taxonomy (GTDB): domain Bacteria; phylum Bacteroidota; class Bacteroidia; order Sphingobacteriales; family Sphingobacteriaceae; genus Mucilaginibacter. The sequence continues at coordinate 37,593 of JAQBOU010000235.1, forward strand.
TAAATCTGTGATTGCTATCGGGTCCATATCGGTATAATCCATATTTTCTCCTGCCATTCCCCATATAAAATTATAATTGGCAGTCCCACAGCCAGAATGAATGCTCCAGGGAGGCGAAACCACTGCCTCATAATTATTCATCATTATATGCCTCGTTTCATTTCCTTCTCCCATATAATGAACTATTTTTTGGCCGTCAGGCAGATCAAAATAAAAATAAGCTTCCATCCGGCGGTCGTGCGTATGTGCGGGCATAGTATTCCACACACTACCTGCATGTAAAATGGTTAACCCCATTACCAACTGACAGCTTTTAATGCCATCAGCATGTATATATTTATTTATCGTGCGTAAGTTTGCGTTAGCAGCACTGCCGGCATCAACTTTTGCCGCATTATCAATAGTCAGTAAAGTGGCGGGATACGTAGTATGTGCAGGTGCAGAAAGTAAATAAAATACAGCCGGGTCTTCAATGTTTTTACTGGAGAATGCCACATTTTTTACGCCTTTGCCAATATATAAACAATCAAATTTATTGAGTTCATAACTTTGGCCATCGGCAGTAATGGTTCCCTGCCCTGCTACATTAATTATTCCGATCTCCCTTCGCTCTAAAAAATACCCAGCCCTAAGATTGGGGTAGCTTGTAAGAAAAAGCTGTTCAGTTACCGGATTGGCGGTTCCCACTATCATCCGGTCATAATGGGTATATACACAGTTGATAGTATCTTTTTGAACAGTATCTGCAATCAAAAACCGCTCCCTGATCAATGCGGTATCATATTTCTTAAAATCGTCTGGGTGTACGCTCTGTAATATTTTCAAGCTGGTATAATTGGTTTTTTAGTTAATGGGCAGTGTTAGTCCTAAATAGAATTTAGTCTAAATTGCGTCTGCTCACCATCAAAGTTACTATTTACGATATCAAAATAAGGTAAAATAGTTTTTACAAATTAGTTTAAATTTAAAATCTTAAAATACCAACCAATTATACTATGCATCATTTATTGATTTACAAAAAAACAGCCCTTTTAATTGCTTTTATTTCTTTATCAATGGTGGCTTTGGCACAGGACACCGCTAAAGACCTTTGGACTGATAAGAACGCGACCAAATGGCTTTACAAAAACGAATGGAAAAAAGGGCTTAAACTAAAAGTTTATCCCGAAGTAAATAAAGTTGAGTTTGCAGTACAATACCACAAAAATAAAGCTGTATGGGATAAAGCATTTGCTTTTATGCGTGATAGTGATTTAACCAAACTAAAACCCGGTAAGTATATAATTGATGGCGACAAGGTTTTTGCAACTATAACCGAAGCGCCATCAAAATCTTTTGAACAATCGACCTGGGAATCACACCGGAAATACATTGATCTTCAATATATAATCCGGGGCAAGGAAAAAATAGGCGTGGCGCCGGTATCAACCGCTGCAGTAACCAAACCTTATGATGAAACAAAAGATAACGCCAATTATAGCGCTGAGGGCAAATACTATATTGCTGAACCGGGTACATTTTACTTGTTTTTCCCGGATGATGCACATCGTCCCAATATTAAAGTTGACGGGTATGATATAGTGAAAAAGATTGTTATAAAAATCCGGATGGCGGAGTAAGGCGAAAGCTGAAGATATAATGTTTTGCTTTTCGTCTGTTTACAATTATTAGTCCTCCAGTAAACTCACCTCAATGGAATGCGTTTTTACTATTTGGATAATCTTCGTTATTTCAATAGAAACACCATCGCTTTGTACGCGAAGAATACGGTCGCAGTCATCAAGATCGAAATTAAAACAACACGCAGGAAAGCAGGTATGCAGCTCTTTTAATACACTGCCTGCCAGTTTCCTGTTATTCACATTTGTTTTAAATATCTCTACCATATATAACCTATACTTTTACCTTTTTCCAACTGCCCTTTTTGAACAGGATAAAGCTTAATAAAGCAGTGATAAATTGCGAAATTAAGATTGCTATAAAAATAGCTTTTGGCTCCCTGATATAGTACCTGCTTAATACCCATGCAAGCGGAATTTGAAACAGCCAGAAGCCGATTAAATTTACCACCGTAGGTGTTCGGGTATCACCTGCGCCGTTAAAGGCATTCATCATCACCATTTCTACCCCAAAGAACACATAACCGGCGCTAATTATACGGAGTGCCTGTAAAGCAAAATGCCTTGCCTGTATGTCACTGTTCATAAAATTGACAATCGGCTCCCCAAAAAGAAAGAAAAACAAGCTTACAGAAAGCATAAATATTACGTTATATCCCGTGGTGATCCACACACTTTTCTCTGCACGCTCCGGTTTGCCGGCACCCAGGTTCTGGCCGGTTAAAGTAGCTGCAGCATTGCTCATGCCCCAGGCAGGCAGCAGGAAAAATATCAGCAGGCGAATAGCAACCTGGTATCCCGCCATGGCTGCTTCATGGAAGCCGGCCATCAACCTCGCCAAAAATATCCAGCTTGCCGAACTCACCAGGAATTGTATGGTTCCTGTGCTTCCGATCCTGACAATCTGCCATAGCAGCTCTTTTTGTGGTCTTAGCTGGTACAGGTAAAAACTTAGTAAACCTTTACGTATAAATAACCGGTACAACTGGTATAACACACCCACGCTCCTTCCGGCTGTTGTGGCAATAGCTGCGCCTTTTAACCCAAGTGCCGGAATTGGCCCAAGTCCATAAATAAGCAAGGGACATAAAATAATGTTGCAGATATTTGCTATCCATAAGCTCCTCATGGCAATACTGGCATCGCCCGCGCCGCGAAATATCCCATTAATCAAAAAAAGCAGCATGATCACTACATTACCCCCAAACATGATCTGGGTGTACCTGATGTTTTGAGCGATCATATTTGCATTAGCGCCCATCAGGCGAAGAATGGATCCGGCTGAAAAAAGCCCGACGACTGCAACAATTGTCGAAAGTAGCAAGGCAAACAAAATAGTTTGCATGCCTGCATGAGCCGCCTCCTTAAAGTTCTTCTCTCCTACCCGTCTGGCTACCAATGCCGTAGCGGCCATACTTAAACCAATGGCTAATGAGTAAACCAGGCTGAGTACAGACTCAGTAAGGCCAACCGTAGCAACTGCCGCATTTCCCAGTTTGCCAACAAAAAAAATATCCACCACCGCAAAAACTGATTCCATAATCATTTCCATGATCATAGGAATAGCCAGCAGGAATACCGCTTTTCTTATACTTCCCTCGGTATAGTCCTGTTGGCTACCGCGGACTGCCTGGCGGAATAATGAAAAAAGACGTTTTAGTTTCAAACTGAAAGTGTATTATCGATTTCACACAGCTGTTTCATGCAAAACGGCCGCTTTCAATCTTTTATGATAAAAAATATAAGAACCTGCCAGTATAGCAAAGAAAACAGGGAATAACACATAAGTGGAAGCCGGATCGCCTAATGCTATGAACGAATAAAAAGCTGCAATAAGGTCAAAAGTGAACCCTGCATATGCCCATTCAGTTATTTTGGGAAAGCCAGTAACAAGTAATGCAACAATACCCAATAGTTTAGCCACCGCCAGGAATTTGGCAAAATAGATTGGATAGCCCAGGTGTTTCATAAATGCCACTGACTGCGGAGAATTCATCAGGCTGGGTATGGCTGATGATAGCATTAATAATACAAGCAATACTGTGAAGACCCAGTAAAAGATGTTGATTTTTTTCATGTTGATATTGATTTTAGGTTAGTAAATGGGGTTGATAATAAAGAATTATAGTTCCTGATTTTTATCGCGTTGGCTTGTTAGTTTATTTTTCTCACTTAATCGGCATTAATCTTTATCCAATATTTCAGATAGCTTAAAGTTATTAAACTATTTTCTAAAATCTACTCAATTGCCTGAAGCCTTTGCTAAATAGATTATCTCAGTTTTGATTTTCATCATAGATCAGCATCCACCTGATTCCAAACTTATCGTCGAAAACCCCAAACAAAGCACACCCAAAATTGAACTTTTAAAGGATCAATAATTTCCCCGCCTTCTGAAAGTTTGGAATAAAAAATATTGATCTCATCTTCACTGCTGCAATTTAATAATAATACAATGGAATTTCCTGGAATATAGCCACCGGGGCCGGTCATATCTGAAGCCATGAGTGATAAGCTGTCTTTGGTTAAAGAAGAATGCATAATGTGAGTTTTCATGCCAGCGGACACTGGTCTTCTATCGGCGATCCCTCTACTGGTTGCAGCACAAGGTCGCCACCTAAACATTCGTTGTAAAAGGTCATTGCTTCACGGCATTTGCCATTAAAGTTAATGTAAGCATTAATTTGTGTCATGGTGTTGTTATTTTATTAATGATTGCATTAAAAATGATTAAACAAACATATAACGAATTAACAAAAAACAAGGGAGCCTTGCACGACAATAAAAGGGGGGAAATGTGACAATAGCCTTGCGCTGCGCTGGTAATATAAATAAAGTAATTTAAAATTTCTGAATTGACTTTAAATAAATCAGACTCATTTCAGCATTATAAATGTTTAAAAATGCGCTGATAATCAGCTAACACCTAATAATTAGTTAAACTTTCCGCCTTCTTTTCCGTAAAAAGTGGCATTGATGTTTGCGGGGATTTGTCAGAGTCGTTTTAAAAACGACCCTAATTAATTCCCTTTAAACAGGGGGAGAGAGAAGCTTTGACAGATAAATTAATTACAAACAATAAAAAGATACAAAATTTCACAAGGGCGTGGTTTTTTGCTTTATTTTTTCTTTTATTATCATTCCATTCTTATTGTCAGTGTGTAACTGCTGTAACTATATCAGCATCTGGCACAAGTATATGTTCGGGTAATAGTGTTGTATTAACAGCTATTCCAACAGGTGGGGCAACACCTTACACCTATTCATGGAGTACGGGAGAAAATACGCAATCCATTACCGTAGATAAAGGCGGCACCTATAAAGTTTCGATGACAAATAATGTAATGGGCTGTCTGCCTGTTACAGCCAGCATAGATATAATTGAAGCCGTAACGCCCGATGCGCCAACTGCATTCAATCAAATAGTTTGTCCAAATAGTTCAGCCACACTTCAAGCTAATACCCCTGGCGGAACCTACCAATGGTATGATGCACCTACAGGTGGAAATTTTTTAGCCAGCGGCGATACTTATGTTACCCCTCCAATAACAAAGCCAACTACTTTTTATATCCAAACAACAATAAATGGATGTACAAGTGCAAGAGGCAAAGTATTTGTTGATCTGACAAAGCAGCCAAATCTTACCGGTATGACAGTGTGTGCCGGTAATAGTGCAACTTTATCAGCCAAAGGCGGCGATAGTTATGAATGGTATGATTCACCTTCCGGGGGAAATCTTTTAAGTACCACTTCGGGTTATACCACACCACCGCTAACTGCTACTACCGTATATTATGTAATTGCAACTACAAACGGCTGCAGGAGTATTCCTACGCCGGTTACCGCCGTTGTTACGCCCTATCCGCAAGCGCCTGTTTTACAAAATATCACAATTTGCTCCGGGTCTGTAGCTAATTTGAATGCTCCTCAAATACCGGGCGGCGTTTATTCATGGTATGACGTACCAAGTGGAGGAACACCTCTTATTTCAAGTCCTGATTATACAACACCGTCTTTAACTGCAACAACAACGTATTATGTACAAGTTTCAACAAACGGTTGTGAAAGCCAGCGTGCAGCTGTTACAATAACCGTTAATCCCATTCCCCCTGTCCCGGTTGCTCAAACAGACACCATATGTCCTGGAAGCAGCATTACTTTAACCGCAACAGCCACGCCTGCCGGAAACTACACATGGTACGACGCTCCTACCGGTGGGAAGTTTCTTGCCGCTGGCATTAGCTATCAAACACCGGTGCTTAATAATACCACCAATTATTACGTGCAAACTGATAACGGAGGATGTTCCAGTACCCGTGCCCTGGTAAAGGTTGTAGTGAAACCACCTGTTCCTGCGCCTTCTGTTTCAGGGGCTATCATTTGTTATGGTTCTTCCACAACCTTAGCTCCAACAGGGCCAGGAGGTAGTTATCAATGGTATGACGCACCATCCGGAGGCAATTTAATTACAACAGGCAATACGTATACCACTCCTGCATTAACCGCAAATATTACTTATTACGTGCAAACAACGCTTGCCGGGTGTACCAGCCCGCTATCGGCAGTAACGGTTTCTGTAATTCCCCAGGTAACGCCGCCCTCGGCTCAGGGTGTAATAGTGTGTTCAGGCAGTCCGGCAACACTTACTGCCACTGGAGCAGGCAATTATTCGTGGTATGACGCCCAAACCGGGGGGAATTTATTATCAACCGGACAGGTTTATGTTACGCCTGCATTATCAGCTACAACTACTTACTATGTTCAAACCAACGCTAGTGGCTGCACCAGTTTGCGCACGCCGGCAACTGTAACTGTTAATCCAATTCCTTCGGCACCCGTTTCAAACGGAGTTACCGTTTGCTCCGGTTCATCTGCTAATTTAACAGCCAGCGTTGCAAGTGGCACAGTGCAGTGGTACGATGCATCTTCAGGCGGCAATTTACTTGCAAGCGGGAACACGTATACAACCCCTGTTTTGAACGGAAACACAACTTATTACGTACAAAACACTACGTTACAATGCAACAGTGTGCGTACACCTGTAACCGTTACGGTAAATACCATTTATAGTCCGCAATTTCAATACCTCACAGGATCAGTATGTTCTTCGGCCACAAATCAAATCCCGGTAATAAATAATCCGGCAGGCGGAACCTTCAGTGCGGCTCCGGCAGGGTTGGTTTTTGTAAATAATCAAACAGGCGAAATTAATGTAAGCGCCAGCGCCCTGGGTAAATATATCATCTCTTTCACCAGTAACAACCCTTGTCCGGTCACTACCGGTTCTGCTTTTTCAATTGTTACCAATCCTCATACTGAATTTTCGTATAAAGCTTTCTATTGCCAGGACGATAGTAATCCTTCCCCTTTATTTACAACCGGGGCTACTGCCGGTACTTTTAGCGCTACCCCATCAGGCTTAGTTTTTGCTAATTCAAGCACCGGGGAAATCGACCTGAAAAATAGCTTAGCGGGAACCTATACAATTACCAATAACATTCCCGCAATTGGAGGCTGTGCAGGGAGTTCTTCAAGCACAACGGCTACTATTTACCAGGCAGTTACTGTTAATGCGGGTCCAAATCAAACGGTAGCAACAGGAAGCCTGGTACAGTTAAGCGGAACTATAGCTGGTGTCGCCGGGGGAAAATGGTCTGGCGGAAAAGGCTCTTTTTCTGACCCGACACTTCTTAATCCTGTTTATACGCCCGGGCCGTCAGAAAACCCGGTTACGCTAAGCCTAACTTCTGACAACCCTCCGCCGGGCCAATGCGGACCTAAAACTGCCAGCGTTACCATCACATTCGGCAATGCTCCTGCGGCGCCAACAGTTACAGGCAACGCGATATGCATGGGAAGCATTGCAACCTTATCAGCCATTGCACCCGGAGGAGCTTATCAATGGTACGATGCCGCCAATGGTGGCAATATTTTAGCTACCGGGGCAGTTTACAATACACCACCGCTTTTAGCCAACACAACATATTATGTGCAAACAACAGTTGGCGGAATTACCAGTTCCCGCACTGCTGTTAAAGTCTCCGTTAACCCAATACCTGTGGCACCCGTTGTGCAGGGAACAACAATTTGTATGGGCAATTCTGCAAAGCTCACCATAGCCGATACAACCGCCACTTATGCGTGGTATGACGCAGCGGCCGGCGGTAACCTGTTATCTGTAAGCGGTACTTATGTAACGCCTGCCTTATCATCCAATCAATCATATTACGTGCAAACTAATAGTAACGGATGTGTAAGTAACCGTACAGAAGTGGATGTTATTGTGAAGCCTGTACCTGTTATAACCAGTTCAACATCTGATGTTATTTGCAGTGGCAATGCGATAAACTATGTTATTACCGCCAATATCGCTTCTGCAACATTTTTATGGTCCCGTGCGCAGGTAAGCGGTGTCAGTAATCCGGCAATAGCAAATCAAACCAATAACACTATTAATGAAACTTTAATAAATACTAGTAGTACAGCGGTTAATGTTACCTACGTAATTACGCCTATAGCTAACGGATGCCCGGGATCAACCTTCAATTATGTTGTTACTGTATATCCAACTCCTGTAGTAACGAGTGCCGCAAAAACCATAATTTGTAATGGCACAACCGCCAATTATCAAATAGAATTTAATACAGCTGCAGGTTTTGCATGGAGCCGGGCTGCTGTGGCAGGTATTACCAACGCCGCTGTAACCGGACAGGCGGCAGGTACCATCCGGGAAAACCTTTTTAACAGCACAAATACCTCCATTGATGTAACCTATGCAATAACTTCCCAAACTGCTACCTGTGCCGGCATTCCGTTTAACGTAGTTATTACAGTAGATCCAACGATTAATATAACCAGCCCCGGCAATGCAGCGCTTTGCAGCGGGACAACCCAAAACTATGTTATAACGTCAAACGTATCCGGAGCAACTTTTCTCTGGCATCGGGATGCAGTAAATAATATAAGTAATCCGCCGGTAACTAATCAAACATCGTCAACTATTACTGAAACTTTAATTAATACGGGTAACAACCCGGTAAATGTTACCTACCTCATTACGCCGGTTTTTAACGGATGTAATGGCTCTCCTTTTAGATATACAGTAACTGTAAATCCAATACCATCAGCGCCTGTTGTTAACAGCAATTCGCCGGTATGTATTGGAAACACCATACAATTAAGCACATCGAAAATTAATAATGCCACCTATTTTTGGACCGGGCCAAACGGATTTACCTCTTCCGCTCAAAATCCGACTATTCAGAATACCACCCTTGCTGATTCGGGAACTTACAGCTTATATGTGTTAATGAATGGCTGTTCTGGCCGTGCCTCCACTGTGCAGATTTTAGTTAAACAACCTCCGGTTGCCAATGCAGGCCCAAATCAAACAGTTTGTATAACAGCCCCTGCAGTAACCCTTGCTGGCAAAGTCTCCGGAGGCACAACAACCGGGATATGGACCTCAAGTGGCACAGGTACGTTTTTGCCATCGATTACTGCGTTAAACGGACAATATATCCCTTCTGCACAGGATAAAACAGCAGGTTTTGTGACGCTCACTTTGTCTTCAACAAGTAAAGACAATTGCAATATTTCAACATCAAACACGAATATAAAATTCGGGCCTGTACCTGCTGTGCTTGCAGGCTCAAGTATGGAGGTGTGTGCGCAAAGCAGCAGTGTGAAATTAAATGGCAAGTTATTAATAGCAGGAAGCACTACCTGGAGTACATCCGGATCAGGAACTTTCAACCCTTCTGCAACGCAATTAATTACTGATTATATACCAAGCAAAACCGATATTCTACGTGGATCGGTAATTTTATCACTTAATGTTAACAACCCCGGCGTTTGTTACCTGGCAAAGGATTCAATTATACTGACTTTTGAACCTCCGCCAATTGTGAATGCAGGTGGAATAAGATATGTATTGAAAAATAACAAGATCACCTTACATCCTAGCGTGAATGAAAACGATGTAAAATATTTGTGGACTCCTGATATTGATATTGATAATAATAGCATAAAAAACCCGGAGATAACCGGAAATACAAATATGACCTATAAGCTAGAGGTAACTGATAAACTGGGATGTGTGAGTATTGACTCAACCTTCATTAAAGTATCACCCGAATTGATAATACCAAATACCTTTACTCCTAATGGTGATGGCATTAATGATCTTTGGGATATCCGCGGCCTAACTGCTTATCAGCAGGCAACAATAGATGTATTTGACAGGTATGGCCAAAAACTATTTCATTCCGTTGGTTATGGTGTTCCGTGGGATGGCACCTATAATGGAAAGCAATTGCCGACAGGGGTATATTATTATATAATTGACACTAAGGTTAACAGCCAGGTGCTTTCGGGCTCAATAACCATTATCCGGTAAATTTACTAAGCTGATTATTGGTGCATAGTTATATTATTGTACTTAACAATTTGTTAACATAAGAATAACCATAACTTAACCTTATAGCAGGTATCTTTATTAAGCATTAAAAATTGGTGTATTACCTGTTAATTGTTTGTAAATCAGTTAAGTCATGAAAGATAACAATAAAGCCGAAGCCCCCGAGACACAAGCACTTCATATGAAAGAAAACTATGAAGACGAATATTGGTCAAAAAAATATGGAGTTTCAACTGAAGAGCTAAAGGAAAAAGGTAATGACGTTGGAATTTCGACCAAGATTATAGATGCTTATTTTAAAAAGAAAAGTTTCAGCCTTTAAAATAAGCGTGAGATAACTCAGCTAAAGATAAGTAGCTTTATTACATACATAGCGTGTAAAAACCCCTTAAATTATACTAGTTTAAGGGATTTTTGATGTGATAACATATTCTGCTCCAAAAAATCTATACGATACTTCATGGAATGACACGATCTGGAAGTGTTGATTAATGTGCACTATTCATATTCACTAACTGCACATTAAACTATAGGGGCATATCTGCCATAAAAGATAATTACCTGATCTGTTATTTTGGATTCCCTGCCCTTTATCGGGTAACTTAACGGGAGATATTACTTAATATAACAATACCTGTATTTATGCCGGCAAGGGAACAAGAGTGAAATTAAACTACTTAAGTAATTGTATTTCAATAAACTAATAAAAGTAAGGAAACAATATTGTCATATTTATGTTACAATTATTAAATAACTAAAACATAAATTTATGAAGACGATCCGTTTAGTGCTAATTATGGCAATTATGACCTGGGCGTTCCAGGCTGCAGATGCTCAAACTACCGACACTGCAAAAAACCACATCGAGGTAACAAAAAAAACAAAAACAAGGCGCCTGGGCCGTAAAGTAACTACAAAAACTGTAATGCATGGTACGGGTACACCGGGTGCAATTAGCGGGGCTGCAGACGAAGCAGTAACAGGCAAACCAATTCAGCCTGCTCCTGTGGCAACTCCGCCGCCTGCACCTGTGGAAACCCCACCGGCTCCTCCTACTGTAATAGTTGTAAAATCAGCGCCCGAAAAAGCTCCGGAACCACCAACAACCAGTGTAACTACTACCACAGAGACCAAACCTGTGCCGGTTTCAACTACAACCTCAACACGTACTACCAAGACAACGTCGGCGCACGTTGTGCATCATAGTACACATGTTACACCACATACTTATCATAAAGTATATAAAAAGACTACTCCGGCAGCATCAGCTACTACCACAACAACTACAGTAAAGAAAACTCAAAGTAATCAATAATAGTCAACATAACAGCCCGGCGGACAAGCAATTGCCTGCCGGGCTGTTATGTTTATAATGCTTGTCATTTAGAGACTTATTTACCAACTTTTTATCGATATACTCAGCTATATTTCTTCAGGTTGAGAGTTTACTGCTTTTTGATATTCATTGTTCCATGCGACGTTTTTGTCAGGTATTTTGAAAATATAATAGCAATCACCAGCGCCATTACGCCCTGGCAAAGCATTGTGAGCGGAGCACTTATTTTCTCGGAAATCGTTCCAATAATTAAACTGCCGAATGGCAGCATTCCAAAATAAGCCATTGCAATATAACTCATTACACGGCCTCTCATATGCGGTGCTGCTTCTATCTGTATAATTGTAATGCTGGAAGTCATTGGTGTTAACGACCCAAAACCTATTACAACTGCAAACACCATGGCAACGGGAAAATAGCTGATACGTGAAAACAACACCATTCCCACGCCTAAAATTACGCTGCTAATGAGCAAAATAATTTTAAGATTGGTTCCCTTTTTTAAGGAAGCCATAAATACGCTACCCAAAATGGCACCCAGGCCCATAAAACTGCTGATATACCCATAAGTGGCTGCATTGCCTTTAAACACTACTTTGGCAAACACGGGCAAAATCGTATCATACGGCACTACCAGCAAGCTTAAACAGGTAAGCATTAATATAACCATACCAATTGTTGGCGTTTGTTTCAAGTATTGAAACCCTTCGGCCAGTTCGGAGGTAACTTTTTTCTTAACCGCAGGTGGATTGAATTTTGGAAGCTTCATCAGCAACAGCGATGTGATCACAGCGAGAAAGCTTACTGCGTTCAATGAAAAGCAAATTCCTGCACCCAATGTTTGAAGAACAATACCTGATAATGCTGGCCCTACCAGCCTGGCAATATTCACCATTGCGGAATTAAGTGCAAGTGCATTCACAACATCTTCCTTATCATTCACCATATCATGCACCATCGGTTGCCTTGCCGGTACATCAAAGGCGTTAATGATACCCAGAACAGCGCTCAGCGTTAATATTTCCCAAATCACATAATGTTTGGTTAAAATTAATACAGCAAGTAATATCGCCTGTATCATGGAAGCCGTTTGTGTAATCAGCAATATCTTATAACGACTGTGCCTGTCGGCTACGATACCCCCAAATAGCGAAAGTAAAAAGGAAGGAAATTGTTGTGCGAACACAGCAAATCCAAGCATAAAAGCCGAATGCGTAAGCGTATAAATGAGCCAGCTTACAGCAGTCCGCTGCATCCACGTGCCGATTTGGGAAACGGATTGTCCGCTAAAAAACAAGGCATAGTTTCTGTTTCTAAATGCTCTGAAAGTATTTGTCTTTATTATTGGGCTCATAAAATGGTTAGCTCCGGCATGTATTGAACGCTTCAACATATGCTGAGGCGATGAATTAATTAGTTTTTTATTTTTTGAACCCCTGTAGAATCAGGTAAATCCACATCGAAACGGCTGGCTTTATATTATTAAAACTCTTTTTAACAATAATCTCCTTTTTAAAGCCCTGTATACTGCTGAGCAAAACAAAAATTAGTGCATCCTGCTCTTTTAGATCCATAGCCCGTAACCGGCCGGTTTCAATACCAAAATTTAAGATTTTCCTAAGTAGGGGGATTTCCAGTTGCCGGAAACGGGTGTGCATAGTATGTATAACTTTTGTGTAATCAGACATTTCACCGGCATTCATCCCGCTGTCAACCATGGTATAGAACTCTCTTGTTTTTTGAGACCTTTTTAACCTGCTCATACAATAAGCACTTATCTTCTCTTCCAGGTTGGGGGCAGCATCAACTGCCTGGGTAAGCTCCGCCAAAATACATCTCATTTCTACATCTATTGCGGCATCAAGTATCTCTTCCTTGTTTTTGTAATAATAATAAAGCGAGCTTCTTCTTTTGCCTATTTCCCGTGCAACATCATCCATCGTTACTTTTTGAAGGCCATGGACCTGGAACAGCTGTTGCGCTGCCTGGATGATCTGCTGTTGAATAGAATCCTCTTTCGTAGCGTTGGGTTCAGTCATCATGCGTTTTGCTATATATTTACAAAAGAATAAATTTTTCGACACTTTAACAAAAAATGTCTAAAAGTTTAATTTTATAAAAAATAGCGTTCCCCAAGAGTTTTGATAGGTTTTCTCATCTGGTTTTGATATGAAAAGGAACTAACAGCGCGAACCACCAGAATGTTCAGTTCCCGGTAGTTCATCTGTGGCTTAATTGTTAGTTTATCATCCGGTAAATGCTTTTGTATTTAGTTGCAAACATTACAGTATGAACATTTTCAATCTTGTTTAAATCAAAGGAAATTAATTTGTTATGATGCGGCCCAAGTTCGTAATGATGTACGATGCCTTTTTGTATACCGTTAATGTACAAAGTAACCTTTCCTATATCTGTAATGTTACCCGTATTTTTTACATTCACGTTAATTACTTTCTTTTTTGTGATGAGATCGGTGCTTATACCTGCATACGAAATATTAAAATCAGCTTTATACGGCTTTGTATAATTGATTTCTGTTGAAAGGCCGTCGGCTGAGCTTTTATAGCCCACGCTGTTTTTAATATCATCGGCAGCTACATATTCGGGGCTTTTACCGCCAACCGATATTTTAAAAATTCCAGGTTCCACTACCCTATCCATCTGATCATTTAATAAGGATATCTGATACGGAGTAAGCCTGAATGAAACCGCTTTGGATTCGCCTGGAGCCAGTGTTATACGTTCAAAATCCTTAAGCTCCATTACGCGTGTTTTTACGCTTGCATACATATCGGTAACATACAATTGTGCAACCTCATCGCCTTTTACTTTACCCGTATTGGTTACGGTTGCGGTTACATCAACCATACCGTCATCATTAACTAAGGCTTTGAGGCCAGAATAATTGAAAGCAGTGTAGCTCAACCCATAACCGAAAGAATATAGCGGATAATAAGGCATATCAGAATAATTATACCCCCTGCCCGAAGTTTTAAAGTTATAATACAAAGGTAACTGGCCCACGTCACGCGGAAATGTCATAGGTAACCGCCCGGCTGGATTGTAATCGCCAAACAGCACGTCTGCCGTGGCAGGACCGCCTTCCTGGCCCGGCAACCAGTTTACCAGTATAGCCTTGCAATTTTTTGAAGCGTAAGATAAATTATACGGTCGGCCACTCTGCAACACAAGTATAACAGGCTTGCCTGTTGCACAAACAGCTTCCAACAACTTTTCCTGATTACCGGGTAATATTAGCGTAGCATAATCATTTGCCTCGCCCGAAGTTTTTTTGACACCTTTCGCTGCCTCGCTTGTGGAACAATCACCTAAAACCATCACAACAGCGTCTGCCTTAGAAGCCGCAGCTATGGCCTTATCCGGGTTATAATCATCTGCCGAGGTAAAGCCGCAACCCTTTTCATATATCACCTGCGTTGTAGCGGTGTCGACAGCTTTTTTTATTCCGGAAAGCACTGATTGTAACTGACCCGGCTGTAGTTTAGCCGTATAATCTCCCGGTTGCAGATCATCAGCGCCAGGGCCTATAACCGCTATCTTTTTGAGCGATTTTGATAACGGAAGCAGGTTGCCCTTATTCTCAAGCATCACGATAGCTTCCTGTTCGGCTTTGCGTGCAACCGCTTTGTGACCCGGGCTGTTCCAGCCCGGGTATATTTTTTTCCAGTCGAGCGGACTCGACTTATGTTCATCAAAATAACCGTTCCTGAACATGGTGCTTAATAAAGTACGGTCTACCGTATTAAGCGTATTAACATCGATATCGCCACTTTTAACGGCCGCAATAACAGCTTTATCGGTATATGTATCGCCGCAGTTGATACACACCCCGGCTGCCAAAGCTTGTTTGGCTGCATCAACTATAGTTTTTGCAGTATAGTGTTTTTGGCTGGTGAGATTACGCAACGCGCCGCAATCGCTTACGATAAACCCATTGAAACCCCATTCTTCACGCAAAATACCAATCAGCAGCTCTTGGTTTTTAGCTACAGGAACGCCTAAGTAATCTGAATAATTCTCCATTATCGACTGACAATGGTACTTTTCGATAACATTTCTGAAAGGCACCAGCTGAATCTCGCGCATTTCCCGTTCGGACAGGCCTATATCCTGTGAATCGCGACCGCCTAATGGTGAGCCGTGTGCAGCAAAATGTTTCGGCGTAACGATCAGCCCTTTTGATTGGTATCCTTTTATCCAGGCACCGCCTATTTCCGATACCAGTATCGGATCTTCGCCGTAGGTTTCTTCACAACGCCCCCAGCGTGCATCCTGGGCAACATCCAAAACAGGCGACCATGCCTGTAAAGTGTGAGCGTTCACTGTTTCGTCACCGATGGTTTCAGCAACCTGTTCAACCAGGTGTTTATCCCAGGTTGCACCTAAAGCGATAGATTGTGGGAAGATTGTAGCTCCGCTACCGTACGAAAAGCCATGTATAGCTTCTACCTTATTTACGGGCGGTATACCCAAAGCGGCAATTCCAGGTATGCCCCAGCCTTCGCGTAAAAGGCCTATTTTTTGTTCGGGCGTCATAACAGCCAAAAGTAATTCAACACGCTGGCTAGTCGTTAATCGCGTATTCATCCAGGGTCTTTCTTTTATAATTATATTACTGCCATCACCGCTGTCTGACGCATATACAACCTTTATTTCCTTAATTGAAATCGGTTTATTTATCTTATTTCCTTTAAATAACAGCTTTAAATAAGCGCCGTATTTAGGGGGAAAATCCAGCGAAAAATTTCCATTACCGCTTGCTTTATAAGCTAACGGCTCACCCGGGTTCATCGGATCGTAAGTAATATAGATCTTCACCAATCCTTGCAACTCCGTTTTTGAAATTTCTGATGTCGCAAGTTGTACCTCCTTAATAGTCCCGGCCGTTTGCAAAGTAAGCATTAGGTACTGGTCCTGTTTAAGGTCATTTACATCAAGTTGCCAATGCCTATCCAAATTATTATCCACGACATTGTTTGCAGCAGTATAGTTTGTTGATGCCGATACAGAGGTAAATTGCTTGTTTTGAGCCTGGCTGCTAAAAGCCGAAAAAAATATAAAAAGTAATAATATAGCACGCTTCATTTTTAGTTATTAATAATTGTTTCAAACAATATTAGGATGGCTCATTAATAAACTATTAATTATGGCTTAATTTTACAAATAGCAGGCATGTTAATTTGGTATTGAATAAGATATGACAGGGAACAGCTTATCGGATTAGCTTTGATAATTATTTAAGACGTCAGGATTCGAACCATCATTTAATTGATTTGAAATTTTTTAAATATCTCCGAAAATCGTCTTAAAAATAAAAACCGCCTTTAAATTTCTTTAAAGACGGTTTCTTGGTATCGTCGGGGTGGCAGGATGAAACCGCCATGCTCTAAATTATTGATTATCAAATGCTTAATCATGCCTCATAGTCGAGGGTGTGATTTAGGGCATTTTCTGAAACTTCTAAGGAACTATAACGCAGTGTTGGCTTTTTATTTGCTGTCAATGCTTATCAAAAATAATAAAAAAAAAATTCAAAAAAGAATGATTTACAAAAGTATTAGTCAAAGAATTTACATCTAATGGAGTAGATACCGGAGGCTTTTTTAATTTCTATAGAGGTTTCAAATTATTTAATTATGTCATTCGATTTAATTAAATTATACTTCCCATTCCAATCATAAGCAGGTAATGTGTTATCATCGGTGTTGATAAGATATAGATGAACAATGAGAGATTTACCTTTTATCAATATAGTTCCATCAAACTTATAATCACCCTTCTCAACAGGAATGACATTCCCCCTAATAATACCATCCTCGATGACAAGAATAGGCAATAATGTACTATCCTCATAAGTCTTGTTGATTAGAAGGGAAAATAGGTCATGAACTATTAGTTTGCGTCTGCCTTTTAGCTTTATGAATTCATGATTTCCATTTTTAACTATATAAGCATCTGGATAATTACATGGGCTATTTACATAACTATTTACAAAAAACGCTGTAATTAAAAGTCCAATAATAGTGACGCAGACAACACGTGTGGTAATTCTCATATTAAAATAAATTCTATCTGGTTTGAAAGTGAATCTCACAATTCGGCAACCACTGCTTTAACTGTTTCTTAACTTCTTTTGATAAGTAATTGTCATCCAATCTCATCTCCTTTAATTTTGTTAACTTTTTGATTTCAGGAGAGATATATCGGAGTGGGTTATTCCAAATTTCAAGTTTTTCGAGATTAACCAAAGAACCTATACAATTAGGGATACTATCTATTTGGTTATCAAAAATCAGCAATTCCCTAAGATTTGATAGATAGCGAATATTACTAGGTATGCGTTTAATCTTATTGGTATAGACCTGCAATGTTTGAAGCCCACTTAATTTACTATCTACGAACCCCAAGTCTTTAAACTCATTCTCTTCAATTGAAAGCCATTTTAGATGAGGGATAGTCTTAATCTTTTCGGGAAAGACAGACATTTTGTTACCAGCAATATCAAGGTCCTCTAAACTATCAAGATTTGAAAGATCGGTTTTAATTTCACGGATTTCTGTTTTTCCTACCAACAGGCTTTTTAGCCCTCGTATTTTATATAAATCACTTGGAAGTGACTTTATTGGATTTGCGCCCAAATAAATACTATGAAGTGATTTAATTTTATAAAGCTGTGGGGGTATCGTTGTAAATTTATTATCTGCGAGGTAAATTGTATTAATCGGTAATGTGCTGACAGCATCAGGCAGGTAAGCAAGTCCAGCACCTTGAAGAGTTAGATACGCCCCCTCATTAGCTATTACAATCGACGCCCCTGAAGACTTATAAAAGGTTTTCAATTTGCCTGCATCAATTTTGTTCACAAGTTCTACTATACGCTTCTGCGCTAATGAATCGGATTGCCCTCTTTTGCTAAATAACCATGCCTT
>JAQBOU010000061.1 GCA_028287865.1 Mucilaginibacter sp.
TAGAAATGGTTACGGAAATAGCCTATCCTAAAAAAGCCAAACCAGAAATGCACCAGGGCGTAGTGTTCTTTAACCGCATGCGTAATCTTACCGCCACCGGTTTTTTTACTACAAAAATGGGGGTAGATGATCTGGGATACCTTGGTAATACACCCGGCAAATGGACAGGGGTGCCGCCCGAGGTATTGAAGCAATATGGTATGGAAGACGTGGTATAGATAAACCCAGGGCGCATTTACTACCCGGCTTAATCATTACAACTTTTTTATCAACTTTAAATCAAAAAATAATATTTGGCCGTTTTCTTGCTAATATTACGTCATGAAACAATACGGACTTATCGGATATCCGCTATCACATTCTTTTTCTCAAAAATATTTTTCAGATAAATTTGAAAGGGAGTTGATCCCCGAATCAGAATATCACATTTATCCTATTGAGCATATCAGCGAGCTTCCGGCATTATTAAAAGCGCACCCCGGTCTGTGCGGTCTTAACGTTACCGTACCGCATAAAATCAGCGTATTAAAATACCTGGATTGGATTGAACCGGATGCAAAATCGGCAGGGGCCGTGAATTGTATCCGCATAAGCTCCGAAAGCCCTGTCGAAGCGGCCTTTTCGGGCGAATTAGGTGTTAAAGGGCATGATTTCAGGCTCGAAGGATTCAATACCGATATTTATGGGTTTGAGATGTCATTAAAGCCACTGCTAAAAGATTATCATGATCAGGCATTGGTATTAGGAGATGGCGGTGCAGCAAGAGCTGTAAAATGCGTACTGGATAGTTTGGGGATCAATTTTAAAGTGGTTACCCGCAAACCACATGAAGGAAATTTGCTGTTTAAAGATCTAAAACCGTACCATGTTAAACACGCTACTCTTATCATTAATGCCACGCCATTAGGCATGGTACCCAATGTTAAGGAATACCCTCCCATACCCTATGAAGCGATAACTGATAAGCATTTACTCTATGATTTGATCTATAATCCCGAAAAAACACTATTTTTAGAAAAAGGTGAAGCACAAGGCGCAGTTATAAAAAACGGATATGAAATGTTAACATTGCAGGCTGAAAAAGGATGGGAAATATGGACATTAAAAGGGATGCATCCGTGAAACAGGCAACTGTATTGATATTACTGCTTTTGTTTTTTGCTTCATGCGGCGGCAATCACGATTATTCACCAAAGCCCCGTGGCTACTTTCGCATAAATTTCCCGAAAAAAGATTACCAGCCTTATGTTGCGGGTTGTCCCTTTACCTTCGTTTATCCAAATTACGCAAAAATAGAACCTGACAAAAACCCGGATGCCAAACCGTGCTGGCTTAATATGCAGTTCCCGCAATTTAACGGAACACTCCATTTAAGCTATGAACATATCCTCAGTAAAAAGGAATTTAATGAATTGATTGAAGATGCCCATAAGTTAAGCTTTAAACATACCGTAAAAGCCACTTCAATTGATGAAGGTGTGATCAGCTATCCCGACCGGAAAGTTTACGGCATTTATTATACCATTGATGGGAATGCTGCTTCGTCGGTGCAATTTTATTTAACCGATAGTATCCACAACTACATACGCGGGGCTTTATATTTTAATAATGAACCCCGCCTCGACTCCATACAGCCGGTACTTACTTTTGTAAAAAAGGATGTGGATGTAATGATTAAAAGTTTCAGGTGGAAGTAGCAAAGTCGGAAAGACCGAAGAAAGTTTTAAGTGATAACGTCATATCGAGGCGTTAAAATCCATTAATCATGGTTCAGACAAAAAAAATCATACTCATTCTTTTTATTTTATTATCCTGTTTGTCAGCCATGGCGCAGGTTCAGTTCCCAACAATAGATGTGCAGCACTACAATTTTGCTATCAGTTTAAATGATAAAAACGACACCATTAAAGGCGTTGCCACTGTAAAGATTAAGTTTTTAAATGAGATATCCTCGTTCGGGCTGAACCTCGTAAAACGAAACAGCAAGGGGAAAGGGATGCTGGTGTCTTCAATAAAAGAAAATAACAAGAATGTTCCTTTTGTTCAGGATAGCGACGTTGTAATTATCAATACCGTAGCAAAGAACAACAGCATCCATAGCTATACTATTACTTACAAGGGAATCCCCGCAGATGGGCTGATCATTTCAACCAATAAATTTGGCCACCGTACTTTTTTTGGCGACAACTGGCCAAATCGTGCACACAATTGGCTTCCGTGTGCAGATTATCCTGCCGATAAAGCAACGGTTGATTTTATGATTACTGCGCCAGTTCATTACCAGGTAGTTGCAAACGGTTCAAAGACCGAAGAAACTAACCTGCCTGATAATTTAAAATTAACACACTGGAAAGAAACTGCACAAATCCCTACCAAAGTAATGATAATTGGTGTGGCTGATTTTGCAGTGGATCATACCGGGGATGTAAACAAGATCCCGGTTTATACCTATGTTTTTGCGGAAAACAAGAATGAGGGTTTTAAAAGTTATGCTGTAGCAAAAGAGATCCTGCCTTTCTATATAAAAAACGTCGGCCCCTACGCGTATGAAAAATTGGCCAACGTACAGTCAAAAACCATATTTGGCGGTATGGAAAACGCAGGTGCTATCTTTTATTTTGAAAACTCTGTTACCAGTAAAGGAATTGAAGAGCTGATGGCACACGAAATTGCCCATCAATGGTTTGGCGATGCTGCAAGCGAAAAGAGCTTTGCTCATTTATGGTTGAGCGAGGGCTTTGCCACCTATATGACCAACCTTTACCTCGAAAACAAATATGGCGCTGATACCCTAAAAAAACGATTAAATGCTGACAGGATCACTGTGTTTCGTTTTGAAAAAAAACGGTTAACGCCGGTAGTAGATACAGCAGTAAAAGGCAATTATATGCAATTGCTGAATGCAAACAGCTATCAGAAAGGCGGCTGGATATTGCACATGCTGAGGCGCAGGTTAGGGGATGATACCTTTTGGAAAGGCATTCGCAATTATTATGCAAAATATGATGGCAGCAATGCGAATACAGATGATCTGCGCGAAGTAATGGAAAAGACAAGCGGACAGGATTTAAAGCAATTTTTTAATCAGTGGTTATATACGCCAGGTCATCCGCAATTAAAAGTCAGCTGGAAATATAACGCTGATGGCAAAGTTGTTGAGCTGAATATTGATCAGCAGCAAAATGTATTGTATGAGCTTCCTTTACAGGTATCCATAGACAGCAAATTGTTTACCATCAATATCAAAGATAAAAACACTGTTGTGCAGCTTCCTGTAACCGGAAAACCAACCGGGATAAAAATAGACCCGGAGGTTAATTTACTGGCCGGATTTGAGATAAACCCACTGTAATTTAGAGTTTACGGTGTTTGTGAACACGTGTAAACACTTTATATGATGATCATCACCCAATCTCTTTACACCCGAATGAATTAATATTGCCTAAAATTCCGTATTTTTGTGCGCTTTTTGTAAACTGAAATGCGTCTGTTATTAAAGTAATTATTTCTTTTTTAAATAGAACGGATACAAATTGATCTTCAAAAAATGTTATGTTAGAAAAATTAGAAGCGATATATCAACGCTGGAAAAATGTTGAAACCGAGTTGAGCAGCCCTGACGCCATGGCTGATATGAAACGTTTTGCCCAGCTGAATAAAGAATATAAAGACCTTGCCAAGGTTGTGGATCAATACAACATCTACCGCAACATAATGAGCAATATTGAAAGTAACAAAGAGATATTAGCTAATGAAAAGGATGAGGAATTCCGCGAAATGGCTAAAGCTGAACTCGATGAGTTACTGGGTAAGCAGGATGAAATGGAAGAAGCTATCCGTTTGATGCTGATACCCAAAGATCCGGAAGACTCCAAAAATGCCATTATTGAAATACGCGGCGGTACTGGCGGCGATGAAGCTGCTCTGTTTGCAGGTGACCTTTACCGTATGTATATGCGTTATTGCGAAAAACGCGGCTGGAAAACTGAACTTGTTGATTATACCGAAGGAACATCAGGCGGTTATAAGGAAATTGTATTTAACGTTAATGCAGAAGATGCTTACGGTAATTTAAAATATGAATCGGGCGTTCACCGGGTTCAGCGCGTACCTGATACGGAAACCCAGGGGCGCGTACACACTTCGGCGGCAACCGTTGTTGTATTGCCCGAGGTTGATGAATTTGATATTGACCTGCAGGTTAGCGATATCCGTAAAGACTTATTTTGTGCTTCGGGACCTGGCGGACAATCAGTAAATACTACTTACTCTGCTGTAAGGTTAACGCACCTGCCAAGTGGTATTGTTGCACAGTGCCAGGACCAAAAATCGCAGTTAAAAAACTATGATAAGGCGTTGCAGGTATTGCGCTCACGGGTTTATGAAATGGAGCTGCAAAAGCACCTGGAAGTAACTTCTAAAAAGCGTAAAACAATGGTATCCACAGGCGACCGTTCTGCCAAAGTCCGCACTTATAACTATCCGCAGGGCCGTTTAACTGAGCACCGTATAGGCTTAACTATTTATAACTTAATGGGCGTGATGAATGGCGACCTGCAGGATATAATGGAAGCCCTGCAATTTGCCGAAAATGCGGAAAAACTTAAAGAAGGGACAATAGCCTGATGACAAAGGGCTGAAAGGCCGGTTATTCATTAGGTTATTGATCATTTTAACTAAGGCACCCTTACTGCTTTCCACTAAAGTCTTCTTTTCATCTTATTTTCATAATAGGCAGCTACTTTTACTGTTGTAAACAGTAGCTGATAATCCCCTTATATTGGTTTTGTAGCAACAGTTTTGCAGCGACACGATGTATGTGCCTGTAAATAAGTTTATTGTATTTAATTTAAATTGATCTGCTTATGTTGGCAATAAAAACTTTAACCCCCAGCTTTATTATTTTAAGGCGTTCATTACGCCTGATGGGTGACCGGTTTGAAATTAGTGTAGTTGGTAATAACCATGTTTGGGCCGAAGAACGCATTGACGATGCAATAGCTGAAATAAACCGTGTAGAAAGATTGCTAAGTACCTTTAGCGATGACAGTTCAATAAATGAAATTAATCGTAATGCTGGTATAAAGCCGGTAAAAACCGATGCTGAAATTTTCAAATTGGTTGACCGTTCATTACAAATAGCTGATCTTACCCATGGTGCGTTCGATATTACTTACTATGCGGGCGATAAAGATTCTCTTGACTTTGATAATACCCCTGATAAAATTTCTTTAAAAACAGCCGTAGGCCGGATAACCTATCAAAATGTAATACTTGATGCAAAAGAACAAACTGTTTTTTTGAAAGAAAAAGGTATGCGCATAGGTTTTGGTGCAAATAGCCGCGGCTATGCCGCTGACAGGGCTAAATATATTTTACAAATGGGCGGAGTGAGTAGTGGTGTTATTAATGCCGGAGGCGATTTGCTTACCTGGGGCGCACAGCCTGATAACGAACCCTGGACCATAGCAACTGCTGATCCGGCGCAAAAAGAACATCATTTTGCAAATATCAATATCAGCAATATGGCAGTTGCCACCTCTGTAGATGTTCAGACGTATACAGCAACTATCAACAATAAACAGTTGAATACAATTAATCCTAAAAAAGGATTTCAGATTAGCGGAATTAAAAGTGTGAGTATTATTAGCCCGAGTGCTGAATTGGCTGACTCCATGACAACGCCGATTTTTTCAATGGGCATCAATGCGGGGCTGTATTTAATAAACCAGTTGAATCAAATAGCCTGCATTGTTATTGACGATCATAACCGTGTTTACACATCAAAAGATGTGGCTGTTTTTAATTGATCTGAAATTAATTAGTTATTCATACTGCCTATGAATATATTAAACTAAATTTAGCTGCGCGTTAACTGTGGTTTGATATAATTATAACACCAATAAAGATCTTTAAATAACCCCAATTATATTGTTCAAATAAGTTTAGAATTCAGCGTGCAAGCTAAATTCGTTGTAATTAATTATGAATTATAGATACGACCCGCAAATTACCGGGTGTGTTTTAAGGTTAATATAAATACTATACTATTTGAAGTAATTTTAACAATTCCCCCTTCTCAATGATAAAGTGGTTTGCGTATATTGTCGTGTTATTGATATTTGCACCATACTTATTATCTGCTGAAATAAAAAATAGCCATTCTGACAATTTAGGTATAAGTTTGTCGTCTTTTAAAGAAAGTTTAACTGATACGATCGTAACAAAAAAAACAAAAAAACAGGAACAGGAAGATAAGAAGATTAAAGAAGTAGCTAAGGCTAAAAAACAGCCAAAGCCAGAGAAGATTGAACCCGAAAGTAACACGGCAACCTCAAATCCCAAACAGAGGCCTAAAAGACAGCGCAGGCCCGAAGGTTTGGAAAGGCCGCCTGAAATACCCAGGAGAAATGGCAACTAACTATTCAGCAACCCATTTTATTGCATATTAATGAGACACCTTTTTACATTGCTTTTTCTTTTAATTTGTACTGCTGTATATGCTGTAAGTGTAAAGATTCCCTATCCGGCAGCTAAGTTTGCGCGTCCTATTGCTGATACTGACACCGTATTCAGAAAGCAGTCTGTGTCGGTTGGGGTTAACTATGGTAGCGATATTTTATTTTTTGGGCGTACCGGACCAATCAAATACCCATTTGTAAGTACCGATGCCATTTATAATACAAAATCCGGTTTTTTTGTTTACGCGTCTGTATTTAAAGTTTTGGGCTATAATCCATTGATTGATGAAATTGATCTGGGTACCGGATACTTATTTAATTATTCAAAAAAATTCACAGGCACTATAAGCTATAACAGGTTCATATTTAATAAAGACGCTGCAGCAGTAATAAAATCTGCATCGTCAAATGATATTAATTTTAAAAATACTTTTGACTGGAAGTTCGCCAAATCAAGCATTACCACTGATTATCTGTTTGGTGATGCGAATGACTATTTTATTACCTTAAATACGTCAAAACACATTGAAACCAATTTTGGTATTTTTGATGACAAGGATTACCTTTCCTTCGATCCAACGATCAGTGCAATTTTTGGAACACAAAACTTTGTAGGGAAATATTATTCGGAACATTCAGATCAATTTGATCTGGACGCTGTTTATATACCTCCCACCGGAGGATCGCCGCAGGTCCCGCAATACAATAACGGAAGATTTAATGCGCTTAATTACAGTATCAAATTGCCAATAGCATATAACAGGCCTCATTATACATTTGAAGCTTCATGGAAATATTCCATCCCGGTAAATGTGGAGGGCGCATTAAAGAACCACCATGAAGTTTTCTTTAACCTGAC
>JAQBOU010000070.1 GCA_028287865.1 Mucilaginibacter sp.
TTCCGGTTCCACCACCCATACCAGCAGTTATAAATAACATTTTGGTATTTGTGCCGAGCATCTGCTTAATATCATCGATATTTTCAATAGCCGAGTTTTTTCCAACGTCGGGTATTGATCCTGCACCCATTCCTTCGGTCAGGCTTGCGCCTAATTGCACCTTGTTTGGAATAGGACTTAACTCAAGCGCCTGGGCCTCAGTATAGCAAATAATAAAATCCACACCGGTAATTCCCTGCCTGTACATGTGGTTAACTGCGTTACCCCCACCGCCGCCAACACCAATTACTTTGATGATGGACGACTTTTCTTTTAACATCTCAAACTGCATAAGCCTTGTTTTCAGTGATATGTAATTGATGAATATTCAGATTTCTCTAATGTAATTATATGATTTTTTCCACGACCGTTTTCCACAATTGTCAATATGTGGAAAGAATGATTATTTGTGAATAATTATTGCTTTTATTTCAAAAAATCTTCGTCGTTTATATCATCCTTAATAAATTTCTTTCCTGTTTCCAATATTTTACCCAACAGTCCAAGTTTTCTTTCATATGGATCTTTAGGCTTCGCAACCTTTATTTCTTCAGGAACTTGTGTGTAATCATTGTACTCCATTTTCTGGATGCCTTTTATCAGCAAGCCTATACCCGTAGCAAAAGTCGGGCTCTGCAACTCTTCATAAATATTTTTTGGAAGTGTTTCATTTTTTGCAAGATGTTCGTTCGGATAGCCAACGCGGCAATCCAACCCTGTTACATATTCCACCAGTTGCGCCAGGTGTTTTAATTGTGCACCACCGCCTTTTATCACAAGTCCGGCTTTTAATTTTTTCTCGTAACCGGTTGATTTTATCTCATAAAAAACATGGTCGATTATTTCTTCCATACGTGCCTGGATCACAAATGCCAGGTTTTTTACCGAGATCTCTTTAGGCTCCCTTCCGCGTAAGCCGGGAACACAAACAATTTCGTTTTCTTTATTTTCATCAGCCAGGGCCGAGCCAAAACGCACCTTTAACTGCTCGGCTATGTTGCGCATCACCGAACATCCTTCGCGGATATCTTCTGTTATGCTATTACCTCCAAACGGTATAACTGCTGTATGGCGTATAATGCCTTCATGAAAAATTGCCACATCCGTAGTTCCGCCGCCTATATCCACCAAAACAACACCCGCCTCTTTTTCTTCATCGCTCAGCACAGACTCAGACGATGCCAAGGGTTCAAGGATCAATTCCTGGCTTTCCAAACCAGCTTTATTAACGCATTTAACGATGTTTTTTATAGCCGTAACCTGTCCGGATATAATATGAAAATTGGCTTCCAACCTTACACCGGCCATTCCGATAGGATCTTTTATACCCGGCTCACTGTCAATAGTAAACTCTTGCGGTAGCACATGTATAATCTCTTCTCCCGGAGGCATTACCAGGTTATACATATCTTCCACCAGCTTATCAATATCCTTGCGGGAAATTTCTGTATGCGTTTCTTTACGCGTTATCAGCCCGCGGTGCTGCAAACTTTTAATATGCTGACCGGCAATACCCACATTTACAACCTTTATTTCCACGTTGGATTGCGTACCTGCAATATCAACTGCTATGGTTATTCCTTGTACCGTTTTATCGATATTTGAAACCATACCACGGGTTACACCTGCCGACTCGGCCTTGCCAATACCCAAAACTTCAATCTTTCCGTTTTTTATCCTTCGCCCCACAATAGCGCATATTTTAGTGGTACCAATATCCAATCCCACTACTATTGGCGAACTTTTTTCCTGAGTTGAGCTTTTGTCCATATTACTTCGTATTAGATGTATCTTTAATTGCCTGCGTGGTATCATTAACCGACACCTTATTTTTTACTGAATCTTTCTTTATATTGTCACTTCTGATCCCAACAACCTGGTTGGCATATTTTACATTAATCATTTTATAAGTATCCCACCCTACCTGAGGTATCGCTTTTTTATAAAACACTAACAGGTTATGAAATTTCACTTCAAGTGAATCGGCATCGCCAATTAAGATTCTGTTGTTGCCAACCCTTGGTATCAATTCAATTTCATGATCTTTATTTACATAAATCTGTGCTATCTGGGCATCCCATAGTGAATCTTTCCTTATATAGTCGGCAGTTTTAAACAACTCTCTAGCCATTGCGGTATGTAAGGTATCAACCCTGTTAGCAAAAAGTTCATCTATATACCCGTTTGCTACCAGCACCCTTGCGGTAAAGTTGGTTGATAAGGGGATCTTTAATCCATGCTGATCAACATAAAAATCCTGGTCAAAACGGTTCATTAAACGCAAAATAGGCTGCCGCTGGCTGATCTCTACATTTATAATCCCATCCATGTCTGTATATACCTTTGCAAACTCAATAAATGGGTTTGCTTTTAGTCTGGTTTCGAGCTCATGAATATTGATATCTTCCATGTGCCGGCCAATAATTGCATGGCTGTTTATTTGCAGAATATTATCAACTTCCTGCCTGTCAATAAAATATTGATTGCCGGGGATGTAAACTTTAACGTCCTTACACACAACCTCCGCCTTCTTTACCTCAATGAAACTCATGAGCGTAATAAGCCCGCCCAGGCATATTACTACTGCCAGGCCCGTTAAAATACGTTTCCAAAGCAACTTTTTAAACATCTTGCAAAGCTTGTTTTAAAGGTTGAACCAACTGGTCTATATCACCTGCCCCTACTGTTAAAAGTAACACAGGTTTTTCATTTCTTATAACCTCCGCAACTTCTTGTTTTCCACATCTGCGCTTATTCCACATTTTCATTCGATCAAGAATCATATCTGAATTCACGCCCTCAATCGGCAACTCGCGGGCCGGATAAATATCCAGTATAATCAGCTCATCAACCAGGTCAAGCGCTTCAGCAAATCCATCGGCAAAATCACGGGTACGGGTATAAAGGTGCGGCTGAAAAATAGCAGTCAGCTTTTTCCCCGGATACAATCTTTTAATTGATCTTATACATGCTTTTAATTCTTCGGGATGATGGGCATAATCATCAATATATACCTGGTGATCGTTTTTGATGATATATTCAAAACGGCGTTTAACCCCTTTAAAGGAACCCAATGCGCTTTTTACAGCATCCGGCGAAACGTTTAAAAGCAAGCAGGCTTCAATCGCGGCCACCGCATTTTCAATATTGTGTGTACCGGCAATACCCATTTTTATATTGGTAATGCTGGTTTTATCGTTGTTAAAATCGAAATAAAAATCGCCGTTTTCTATGCGGACATTTGAAGCGTTTGCATCTGCTTCAGCCTCTACCGCATAAGTAAAGCCGGTTTCCAAGGGCAAGCCTTTTTTATGAATAAGTACGCCTCCTGCTTTTATCTGCGAAGCAAATAATTTAAACGAATCAGTCAGATGGCTGTGATCTCCGTAAATATCCAGGTGATCGGCATCCATAGAAGTGATAATGGCAATATTTGGATGCAGGGTAAGGAATGAACGGTCATATTCATCGGCCTCAACAACTACCACATCATTTTTACCATATAGTACATTAGTATGGTAATTTGTGGAAATACCGCCAAGAAAAGCCGAACAGTCATTGCCCGAATCTTTCAGGATATGAGCAACCATTGTTGATGTAGTGGTTTTACCATGGGTACCGGCTACTGCCACCGTAAACATACCCTTACTGATAATGCCTAATACCTGCGAGCGTTTAAACAGTTCGAAACCCTTGTTAATAAAAAAGTTTAAAATTGCTGAATTTTTTGGGATAGCCGGAGTATATATAATAAGTGTGCCCGGATCAGGTGTTTGGAAATTAAGGGGTATGTACGATGCACTATCTTCAAATACAACCCTGATGCCTTCGTTATGCAGATCGTTGGTAAGATCAGTTGATGTTTTATCATAGCCGCAAACAACGCAACCCAAATGATGGAAATAACGGGCCAGGCCACTCATGCCAATGCCGCCTATACCCACCAAATAAACCCGTTTTATATTGCCTAATTCCATATTTTTAAATCTTGACCCGTTAGTCTTCCGTCTCTGGTAGAAAGCCTGTTTGGCTTAGAACTATCGACTCCGCACTATCGACTTATTTTTATTACTTCTTTTGCTATTACCTCGTCCGCATCCGGCAAAGTCAGTTTGCCAATGTTACCACTTAATTTTTTCTGTAAATTTTTATCGTTTAAAAGTTCCAGCGCCTTGTCAATCAATTTTTTTTCTGCATCTCTGTCTGCAACAAAAATGGCTGCATTTTCCTGAACCAGCGCCAGGGCGTTTTTGGTTTGGTGATCCTCAGCCACATTTGGCGAAGGAACCAGTATTACTGGCTTTTTTATCACGCATAACTCAGCAATAGTGCCTGCACCAGCCCTCGATATAATAATATCGGCAGCGGCGTAGGCCAGGTCCATCCGGTTTAAAAACTCAACGATCCTGATGTTTTCGTGATGATTTTCGCCCAGCTTTTCTATAATCCCTTTATAATAGAATTTACCTGTTTGCCATATAATTTGCACATCGGCAGCAATTAGTTTATCCATGCCTGCCATAATACTGTTATTCAACGTGCGCGCTCCTAAGCTGCCGCCGGTAACCAATATTGTTTTTTTAAAGGCTGACAGCTTATACAGTTCAAGCGCCTGTCGTTGTTTTCCTTCAATATCTACTGACTCTTTACGGATAGGATTGCCTGTTTTTATGATGCGGTCGGATGGAAAAAACTGTTCCATCCCGTCAAATGCCACACATATCTTTTTGGCTTTTTTACCCAGCCACTTATTGGTGATCCCTGCATATGAATTTTGCTCTTGTATTAAATAAGGAATTCCTTTTGCCGAAGCAGCATATAATAAAGGCCCGGAAGCATAACCGCCCACTCCTACCGCAGCATCCGGTTTAAAATCTTTTATAATTTGAAATGCTTTTCTAACACTGAGCAGCAGCTTTACCGGGAACATCACATTTTTTAAAATCGATTTCCTTTGGATGCCCTGTATATCCAACCCTATTATTTTATAACCTGCAGCCGGAACCTTTTCCATTTCCATACGGCCATTAGCGCCAACAAATAATATCTGTATGTCAGGATCTATCTTTTTTAAAGCATTGGCAATAGCAATCGCCGGGAAAATATGTCCCCCGGTTCCGCCACCACTAATGATAATTTTTTTTGATTTCACCTATTTATATATTTTTTGATTACACTGATTTTCCTATTCACAAACTCCAATCTTAATCTTCGAATTCTCTCATTTTCAAATTTCAATTTGCACATTTACATATCTGCACATCAAATAGCGACTTCTCTTATTTCGCCAACAATTACTTTTTTAGGTTCTTCGATATCCCTGCTAACTGATAATATAATGCCGAATGCAAGGCTGGTGAACAATATAGAAGTCCCGCCCATGCTTACAAACGGCAGTGGGATACCTGTTACCGGCCCTAACCCTACTGCTACAGCCATATTGGCAAACGCCTGTATGGTTAAGCTAAAGCTTAAACCGGCCGCCAGCAATGTCCCGAACGCTTTAGGCGCTTTGGTTGCAATTTTTATGCATCGATAAAGCAAAAACAAGTAAATACTTATTAAAACTATGCCGCCAACCATTCCATATTCTTCCACTATAATGGCATAAATTTCATCAGAATATGCTTCGGGCAAACTGTTTATTTCATCACTGTTGCCTACGCCTTTACCAAAAATCCCGCCGGTGGCTATCGCTATTTTAGCATGATTAGCTTGCTGTGCCTTATCAGGGTCGGCCTTGTCAGGGTGACGGAAAGTATTGATACGGGTCATGTACATGTGGCGGCGCGGGCCGAGCATTACTACACATCCTAAAAGAAACATGCCTGCCAGACAAACTACTGCAATCTGTTTTACGCTGATCCTGCCCATAATAAGCAAAAGGATACTTACCCCAAAAAGCATCAGGGCGGTTGATAAATTTGCCCAGGCTATCAATACGAACACAATACAAACCGCTCCCATAATAGGGATAAAGGATTGTTTAACATCTTTAATATTTTCCTGTTTAATAGATAAGGTACGTGCCAGGTAAGTAATTAAAGCAAGCTTTGCCAAATCGGAAGTCTGAAAGCTTAACCCCGTACCCGGGATCGCTATCCACCTGCTGGCCTCATTTACGTGACTACCAAACAAAAGCGTATACACTAAAAGCGGCAGCGTGATGATCATTAATAACTTAGAGATTCCCCGGTAATAACGATAATCAATTTTGTGCGAAATGTACATTAACGCAATACCGGCAACTATCATCGCCAAATGTTTCATTAAAATAGACTCCGCGCCCACCCCGCGCTTATAAGCAAGCGAGCCAATCGCGCTATACACTGCCAGCAGTGAAATAAGCGATAGCAATATAACTATCAGCCATATCCAGCGGTCTCCTTTGGTGTTGTTCAGTATTTTGTTCATACATCAGCCCCTCTAAATCTCCCCCTGTAGGGGAGACTTTTTGTTTTTCGGTACAAAAAGTATAATTCTTTCTAATATCTTCAAATTTGCAAATTTGCTCATTTTCAAATTATAACCCTTCATCTACAACTCCCTAACCGCTTGTTTAAACTGGCGGCCGCGGTCTTCATAATTTTTAAACAGATCGAAACTGGCACATGCCGGCGAAAGCAATACGGTATCTCCTTTTTTTGCAAGATGATAAGATACTTGTGCAGCTTCCTGGGCTGAATAGGTATTGACTATAATTTCCACAACGTCATCAAAAGCCTCGTGGATACGCCGGTTATCCTTACCTAAGCAAACTATAGCCTTTACTTTTTGCTTTACAAGGTCTTTAAGCATTGAATAATCATTCCCCTTATCAACACCGCCAAGTATTAGTACCACATCACTTGTCATACTTTCAAGCGCATACCAGGTGGAGTTTACATTGGTAGCCTTTGAATCATTAATGAAGCTGATGCCTGATATTTTACCAACCGATTCCAGCCGGTGCTCAATGTTTTTAAAGGTGCTCATGCTTTCCCTAATCAAAGGATTGCGCAGCTCAAGCACTTTCGCCACAATACCCGAGGCCATCGAGTTGTAAATGTTGTGTTTACCTTGTAAGGCCAGATCGTTAATTGACATCTCAAATTGTTGTTTATAGGTGTTTATGACAATATTGTCTTTATCGAGATATGCTCCCG
>JAQBOU010000076.1 GCA_028287865.1 Mucilaginibacter sp.
GTAGAAGCTAATGAAGAGTGGAGTTTATTTTGCCCGCATGAAGCACCGGGACTGGCTGATTGCTGGGGTAAAGAGTTTGAAGACCTTTACACCAGGTATGAAAAAGAAGGCCGTGCACGTAAGGTTATAAAAGCACAGGAACTTTGGTTTGCCGTATTAGATGCCCAGGTAGAAACCGGTACCCCTTACCTGTTATACAAGGATGCTGCCAACGGTAAATCAAACCAGCAAAACTTAGGTACTATAAAAAGCTCAAACCTTTGTACCGAAATTATCGAATACACCTCACCTGATGAGATAGCTGTATGTAACCTGGCATCAATTGCATTGCCACGCTTTGTAAGAGAAGGCATATTTGATCATGTTAAGTTATATGAAGTTACCTATCAGGCTACTTTAAACCTTAACAAAGTAATTGATGGTAACTACTACCCGGTTAAAGAAGCAGAATACTCAAACTTACGTCATCGCCCTGTGGGCTTAGGTGTACAGGGTTTAGCTGATGCATTTATCCTGTTGCGTTTACCATTTGAAAGCGAAGAAGCCAAGAAACTGAACATAGAGATCTTTGAAACCATCTACTTTGCTGCTATGACGGCTTCAAAGGATCTGGCTATAAAAGATGGCCCTTACGAAACGTTTAAAGGCTCACCATTATCAAAAGGAAAATTCCAGTTTGATCTGTGGAACGTAACACCAGCAAGCGGTCGCTGGGATTGGGAAAACTTACGTTTAGATGTAATGAACCATGGTGTACGTAACTCCTTATTGGTTGCACCAATGCCAACAGCATCTACCTCACAGATCCTTGGTAATAACGAATGTTTTGAACCATATACCTCAAATATTTACACCCGCCGTGTATTAAGCGGTGAGTTTGTTATCGTAAACAAACACCTGCTGCGCGATTTGGTAAACCTTGGTTTGTGGACGCCTGCTATGAAAGATAAGATCATCACTGCAAACGGTTCGATCCAGGATATTGCTGAGATTCCAGCTGATATTAAAGAACTGTACAAAACAGTTTGGGAAATAAAGATGCGTACTATTATTGATATGGCTGCCGACAGGGGCGCCTATATATGCCAGTCGCAATCGCTTAACCTGTTTATTAACCAACCAAATGCTTCCAAGCTAACTTCAATGCACTTTTATGCGTGGAAGAAAGGCCTTAAAACAGGTATGTACTATCTGCGCACACAAGCGGCATCACAGGCAGTTAAATTTACAGTTGAAAACCAGGGCGGTAAAAACATGGAAGCTGTAATACCTGAGGTAGTTGCCGAAATTGTTAACGACGTACCTGCAGGTCCAAGCTGCTCAATGGAAGAAGGTTGCGTAACCTGCTCTTCATAACGTATTGTACGAGACGCGGCGATACTTCGCGTCTTTTTTTGAGGATAATTATTATTGGAGACGCGAGGTATCGCGTCTCTGCTGTTTTATGAACACCAAACACGAAATCATCAGTTGCGAACGATGCGGCACCAGCATGGAGTGTAAGGCTAATGCCTTTGCCAAATGTCAGTGCAGCCAGGTGCAGCTGAATTTAAACGAGGTGCAATACATCAGTGAAAACTATGAAGGCTGCATGTGCGCAACGTGTTTGCTGGAGTTGAAGGACGAATACGGAGCATCTTTAATAACAGGATCAGTTAACAAATAAGATCATTTTTACCTGCTTGATTTGCCCTGAACAGCCGATATTTTATTAAAATGTTATATTAGGAACTTAATTGCTTCAACCTTATAACATGAACCATATCATCGGATGAATACCGCTATCAGAAAAATAACCGAAACCTTACTTTTAAATCCGTCTGATAATGGAGCGGTGTATAACGCAGTGCATGAGTTGCATGGTCTGTTTTCAACTATAGCCGGTGTTACTGCCGGAGATATTAATGACGAAGATATCTATTTATCGTCGGGTAAGGCTGTTTCATCTACCAAAGCAGCCCATTGTCTGCTTGAGTATCAGCGTACCGCGGTATTTCTGCGTGGAGTATATAAAGCCATCCTGCAACTAAAAAGGGACTTTCCCAATGAGCGCCTGCATATTTTATATGCAGGGTGTGGCCCTTATGCAACGCTTTTAACCCCTTTGACTACTTTTTTTACAGCGGATGAACTGGCTTTTCATTTACTGGATATTAACAGTACTTCGCTGGGTGCCGCCAAAAAGATATATAACAATTTTGGGCTGAACGAGTATGTGGAAGAATGGATATGTGCGGATGCATCCGTATACCAGGTACCACCGGGGCAAACCGTTCATTTAATAATATCAGAAACTATGCAAAACGCGCTGAGAAAGGAACCGCAGGTGGAAATTATGCTGAACCTGATACCGCAGTTGCCGGCTAAAGGTCAGTTTGTCCCGCAAGAAATCGTCGTAAGTGTAAAATTGATGAGCCCCCGGCTGGAAACAGAAAGACTGTTGGTGCCGGGTAAGGAGTTTGAAGGAATAGACCTGGGTACAATTTACAGCATTGGAAGCGACAATTGTACAACACACGAAGCAGTTACTATAACTGTACCCGGTGATGTTGGAATATTTAAACAGGGTAGCTTATTAACCGATATCACGACATTTGGCGATGAAAGACTTGAAATGTATGCCTGCAGTCTTAATATGCCGCTAAATTTATTTAACG
Source organism: Mucilaginibacter sp. (assembly GCA_028287865.1). Classification (GTDB taxonomy): domain Bacteria; phylum Bacteroidota; class Bacteroidia; order Sphingobacteriales; family Sphingobacteriaceae; genus Mucilaginibacter. The sequence goes on from JAQBOU010000076.1 coordinate 2,658, forward strand.
CCGACGAGCATTTGGGCCAACAGTTGCGCATCAAATACCAGATAGGCAAGGTACCAGGCTTTGAATGCCAGTGGCTTGATTAGGGACAATGTTTTAACATTGACCATAGCAAACCTTAACCATGCGCTCTGTATACTTCCGGGTTTCCGTCTAATTCCCTATCTTCGCAACCCGAAATCATCTTATAAAAATGAAGTTATTAGAAGGAAAAATAGCGCTGATCACCGGTGCATCAAAAGGAATAGGCCGCAAGATTGCCGAAAAGTTTGCAGAACATGGCGCTGACGTTGCTTTTACCTATTTATCATCTGTAGAAAAAGGCTTGGCTTTAGAGCAGGAGCTGCAAAAGTTTGGCACAAAAGTAAAGGGCTATCGTTCTGATGCTTCGAAATTTGATGAGGCTGAAAAACTCATCAGTGATATTGTTGCTGATTTCGGTACCTTACACGTGGTGGTTAACAACGCTGGTATTACCAAAGATGGTTTGTTGATGCGTATGACTGAAGAGCAGTGGGACGATGTGATGGATGTTAACCTGAAATCGATATTTAATGTCACCAAAGCGGCATCAAAAATAATGATGAAGAACCGCAACGGTGTATTTATCAATATGAGCTCGGTAGTAGGCGTACAAGGCAATGCCGGGCAATCCAATTATGCAGCGTCAAAGGCGGGCATTATAGGCTTTTCAAAATCAATAGCAAAAGAATTAGGTTCACGTAATATCCGTACTAATGTGGTGGCCCCGGGCTTCATAAAAACCGAAATGACCGAAGTGCTGGACCCTAAAGTAGTGGAAGGCTGGGCACAGGCCATACCGCTTAAACGCGGCGGCGAAACAGAAGATGTAGCAAATGCCTGCGTATTTCTTGCATCTGATATGGCTACTTACATTACCGGCCAGGTAATTCCTGTGGACGGGGGAATGCTGTAATCGGATTGGGGATTTCGATTTCGGATTTTTAATCTTCTTAGATCAATTTCAAATCACCACATTTTCAAATTAACTCATATCAAATAAAAACAGCATATTTGGCTTACAGATATGCTGTTTTTATTTTCAATAACATGGGGTACGGTTTCGGGATGGTGGGTGCCGGCTTGCGTGGTGTTAGGCTTGTTATATGCATGGCTGCTTTACCGGCAACCTGTAGCCCTCAATAAAAAAATCCGTTACCTGCTTTTTGCTATCCGTGCTTTGGTTGTAACCATTATTGCACTGGTATTACTTTCGCCGTTGGTTAAGTCTGTGAGCTATAATCCTCAAAAGCCACTGGTTTTGGTATTGCAGGATAATTCGCAATCAATAAAGATGTTTTCAGCCTCCTCCGCTGAAGCAAGGGCTTCAAATAGTTCAAAAGTCTCCCCTATCGGGGGAGATTCAGAGGGAGCCGGAGCCAGTGCTTTTGTTAACGACCTGGCTAATCTTAAAAAAGAATTAGGCAGCGATTATGATGTGCAGGAATTCCATTTTAATCGTGATATAGCAAGTGGTCTCTCAAAGGATTTTAACGGAAAGCAAACAGATATATCAAAAGCGCTGCATGCGTTAAATGACAGGTTTGTTAATCAAAATATAGGAGCTATTGTGTTGGCTACCGATGGCCTATACAACCAGGGAAGCGATCCGCAGTACGAGGCCAAGAATTTCAAAACCAGTATTTATACCATTGCTTTAGGCGATACCGTTGCGAAACGTGATTTGCTGATCGGCAATGTAAATTATAATAAGACTGCCTTTTTGGGCAACGATTTTGAGGTGGAGGTTTTAGCAGAAGCTTACCAGGCTAAGGGTGAAACCATGCGTTTAAGTGTTACGGAGGATGGCCGGCAGGTGGCTACTCAAAACATACAGGTCACTTCCAATGATTTTCACAAAGTGGTGCCTGTTAAATTGAATGCAGACAAAAAGGGAGTACGGAAATTTACAATTAATATAGCGCCTGTTAAAAACGAACTGTCAACCCAAAACAACAGCGAAACTATTTATGTAGATGTGATGGATGCCAGGCAAAAGATATTGCTTTTATACGAAAGTCCGCATCCTGACATCAGCGTCATCCGCCAGGCCATTGAAAATAATAAGAATTATGAGGTAAAGGCAAGTTTATTAGCTGATCTTGCAACAGTTAAGCCGGGTGATTATAATCTTGTTATCCTTTACCAGTTAGCTGCAAACACCAATAGCACTATACAAAACCTTATAAAAGCTAAAGTGCCGGTATGGTATATTACAGGTGCGCAAACCAACCTCCAGGATTTTAATAACGAGCAAAAGCTATTGCGGATAAGTGCCGGAAGAGCCGAAATGCAGGAGGTATTCGCACAGCCTTCAGCTGAGTTTACCGGCTTTACGCTGTCTGATTCGTCAAGGCAAAAAATAACGTCATTCCCTCCATTACTGGCTCCTTATGGCAGTTACAGCTCGACATCACCGGGCGAAACTGTATTAAAACAGCGGATAGGAAATGTTGAAACCACTTACCCCTTACTGGCATTTGGCGATGATGGCGGCCAGCGGATCGGTGTATTAACCGGAGAGGGAATATGGCGCTGGCAGTTAGCAGAATTTCAAACTTATGGAAACCACCATGCATTAGAAGAGCTGTTTGGCCAGGGCGTTCAATATTTAACAGCAAATTCCAACCAGCAGCGTTTTATTGTTTACCCGGCGAAGCATGTGTTTGATGAAGGAGAAGATGTGATCCTCAATGCGGAACTATACAATGATGCCCTCGAACTGATCAATACGCCAGACGTAAAAATAGAGCTTAAAAGCAGCGCCGGAAAAAATTACAGCTTCCTTTTTAGTCGCAATGGGCAAAGTTACCAGCTGGATGCGGGGACCTTGCCGGTAGGGGAATACACCTATTCGGCCGCTACAAAAAACGGTACCAAACAATTTAGTGCCATTGGGCAATTAACCGTAAAGCCATTAAACCTGGAATCGCGGCAAAGTGCGGCCAACCACCAGCTGCTAAATGCCATTGCCAAACAAAGCGGCGGTGTAATGTTGCTGCCATCGCAAATAAACCAGCTTGCCGGGTTGATCCGTAAAAACGACAATATCAAAACCGTGGTTTATGAAGACAAACACTACAGCGATATCATTGATGTAAAGTGGGTGTTTGCGCTGATGTTAGGGTTGCTCAGCCTGGAGTGGTTTCTGCGTAAACGGGAAGGAGAAGTGTAAAATTATCAATAGATAAATAACCGCTGTTTTATTTGTAATATATTACTGCAAAGTTATTTATAATGCAACAACCACTTGTTACATCAAATATTTCCGACAAACATAAATTGTTAGGGTTAGATCATCTCAGGGCAGTAGCCATAATCTCTGTTTTTCTTTTTCACTATCAATTTTTTGGACATCCTGAATGGGAAAAAAATGTAGCAGGATTTGGGTGGACAGGGGTGGACCTGTTTTTTGTGTTAAGCGGTTTTTTAATATCCGGGCAACTTTTCAGTGCCATCGCCAAAGGGAACCCCATTTCCCTGGGGGAGTCCTGCACCACTTTGGCGTTATTTAACCTTTACCCTGAATTTTGGTTTCGACCTGAAAAAATACGGAACATTCAGTCATGACTGGTCTTTATGTGTAGAAGAGCAGTTTTATTTAATTCTTCCTTTAATATTTTGGCTGTTTACTTATTTTAAAGCGGGCAAACAAGCAATCTCCCTTATTTTAGCATTGTTTGTTGCGGGTTTTATTTTAAGATTATGGGGCTGGTATCATTTTATGGAGCCGGTACTCCAAACCAACAATTTGGGACTTACCTGGAACAAATATATTTATTACCCCACTTATAACCGGTTAGATGGATTGCTGATCGGCGTTAGCATTGCCGGGGTTTTTACCTTTTACCCTACAGTGAAGGAATGGATCAACAAACGCAGCAATATCATCATGCTTTTAGGTTTGGCGGTTTTATTAGCCGCATACTTTGTTAGTACACCACAGGATACTTTTTATACCTGCCTTTTTGGTTTCCCACTAATCTCATTGGCTTACGGAATTATTTTAGCGGCCATTGTTTGCCCCTCGAATATGCTGTTTAGCATTAAGTCGTGGTTAACGTCGCAAATAGCCACGCTATCTTATTCCATCTACCTTTCACATAAAATTGTAATCCATTCAATACAAAGCTTACTTGAAAAGGTTGGAATGGATAAGAATAGTAATTTGGCTATGCTGATTTGTATTATAGCTGTTATAGTAGGTGCACTGGTTTTACGTTATGTAGTTGAGAAACCAGCGTTAAGAATCAGAAACATAATCTTGAATAGATCCAAAAGCCCAACTCTGCGCAATTCCCTCCCAGGGGAGGGTGGGGAGGCGAGATTAATATGATATGCAAAACGTTATAAGAGCAATAGAGGGAAAGATAATTGAAATCGTTAAGCACGATAAGAGCATCAAATTGTCTAAGAATTTTGACTTTTCGCTTTTGAATGAAGAGCTTGATAAACCCCTCCCTGCCCTCCCCTGGGAGGGAATTGAAAAGATGGCAGAAAGGACTTCTATTTATTCTTCTTTCTTCGGCTGCACAATCACAAAAACATCCTCATTTCCCTTTTTCATCAGGTACTTTTCGCGGGCGAATTTCTCCAGCTTTTGCGGATTTGAGGTGAGTTCATCAAGGTCCGTATTTACTTTGGCGGTTTCTTTAAGGTAGAAGTCACGCTCCTGTTTTAATTTGCCTACCTGCTGGTGATACTGGTATTGTGAAAAAAGATCATTCCTGTCGAAAAATACCATCCACACTAAAAATGCGATAGAAATCAAAAAATACTTGTTTTTAAAAAGATCAATCAGGCGTTTCATTCCGGCAAATTTAAATTTCATTTAAAATTATCTAAAAAGAAAGTCGAATACAAATATCGTTATAAACTTTTCAACATTGGATTGGGTCAATTAGTTTTAACTTAATTAACCCAATCAATCAATTAATCTCTTCTTCTCCCGCTGCTGCTGCTTCTGCCACTCATGCCGCTACTTGTTCCCTTTTCTCCACGGTCAGCTCTGCCGAAACTGCGGCCTCTGTTGTTCCCTGATCCACCGCGCTGGGCCGGGCCTTTCTTTTTACCTTCTGCATGTTTTGCAACGATGCTCACAGGACTCATCGGGTAGGGATGGCCTTCTTCAACCGGAATTTCTTTAGAGATCAGCTTGTGAATATCCTTCAAAAACTCAATTTCCTCTTCATCGCAAAAGGAAAGTGCTATACCGCTTGCCCCTGCGCGGCCTGTGCGGCCAATACGGTGCACATAGGTTTCAGGTACGTTTGGCAGTTCGTAGTTGATTACGTGGGTCAGCTCATCAATATCAATGCCACGTGCTGCTATATCAGTGGCTATTAATACACGGGTGGTACGGTTCTTAAAATTGGTCAACGCACGCTGACGTGCATTTTGCGATTTATTACCATGTATCGCTTCGGCAGTAATACCTACACGTATAAGGTCTTTTACCACTTTATCAGCACCATGTTTGGTGCGGGTAAATACCAGGGCCGTTTTAATGTTTTTATCTTTTAATAAATGGATCAGCAATGCCCGTTTATCATTTTTCTCTACATAAAATAAAGATTGCTGAATGGTATCGGCAGTTGAGGAAACCGGCGTCACCTCTACTTTTTCGGGTTTGGTTAATATAGTATTGGCCAGTTGCTGAATTTCACTTGGCATGGTGGCTGAAAAGAACAAGGTTTGTCTTTTAGCAGGTATTTTGGCGATGATCTTTTTTACATCATGCACAAAACCCATATCCAGCATCCGGTCGGCTTCATCCAAAACCAGCATCCTGATATGTTCCAGGTGAACATAACGCTGGTTTATCAAATCGAGCAAACGGCCAGGTGTGGCAACTAATATATCAACGCCTCTTTTTAAAGCATCTGTTTGTGGATTTTGCGATACCCCGCCAAATATAACCAGGTGTTTAAGGCCTGTATGTTTACCGTAAGCAGCAAAGCTTTCGTCAATTTGTATGGCAAGCTCCCTGGTAGGCGTTAAAATAAGGGCCTTTATTGTTTTTTGTTCTTTATGCTGCAGCCTGTCCTGGTATAATAATTGTAAAATAGGAATGGCAAAAGCAGCGGTTTTACCGGTACCTGTTTGTGCACAGCCTAAAAGATCTTTATTTTGTAATATAATAGGGATGGCTTGTTCCTGGATAGGGGTTGGGGTTGTATATCCCTCAGTTTTTAGAGCCCTGAGTATCGGCTCAATTAAATTTAAATTTTCGAATGACATGTAATCTGTGTAATGTGTTTGCTAACGCGAAGCATAAGCGGATCTGAAGAGTTATTGGTGATCAAAACCTTAAGCGATCGGGTAATTATTAATTATTCGCAAAGATACGCTTTTTATTGACAAATAGGTTTAGGGTAGGATTAATGATATCATCGTTATACTTTACTGTCGCTTTATGCCACCTCAGGCTTCTTAACCAGGTTCTGTATCAAAAGAATAATCACCCCGGTTGTGATAGACAGATCGGCCACATTAAAGATCCCTGTTTGAAATATTATAAAGTTAATATGCATAAAATCGGTAACCGAGCCATGCATTATCCGGTCGTAAACATTGCCAAAACCGCCTCCAACTATCAGGATCACAGCAAATAAGGTTAGCCGGTTAAGCGTTCGTGTTAAAATGAAAACAAGGCCGAATACAACAGCAATTAACGGCAGGATATTTAAAAGGATCATTCTTAAGGGGCCGGACAGCGAATCGCCAAAGCTTAAAAATGCCCCGGAATTTTCGACCCGGTTAAACGTAATATGGTTGTGTAAAAATCCAATATAGGTATACTCCGTCATTTTGTGGCGAACGATAGACTTTGAAACCTGGTCGCAACCAATGTTTAAGCCCAGGATAAGGAAGATCAGGACAACTCTTAAAAAGCCTTTAATTTTCATTTTGTAAGAACCGGGATTAAACAGATTGACAGATTTTTGGGATTATAATTGTCAAATTTAGAAAAGAAAACTCGAATAATTCTTTAACTTTCTAAATCAAAGCATACAATAAATGAAAAAGCCGGTCATATTAACAACCGGCTTTCATTCGTGTAATTCGCAAAAAATCGTGTTTATCTTTTCTTAAAATATTTAAAATCCTTACCGATAAATTTTGCGTTATCTCCCAGCTCTTCTTCAATGCGTAGTAACTGGTTGTATTTAGCGATCCTGTCTGAACGTGATAATGAACCGGTTTTAATCTGACCGCAATTTAAAGCTACTGCTAAGTCGGCGATGGTTGAATCTTCAGTTTCGCCGGAACGGTGGCTCATTACAGAAGTATAACCATGAGTTTGTGCCAATGTAACCGCGTTAATGGTTTCGGTTAATGTACCTATCTGGTTAACTTTTACCAATATAGAGTTGGCAATATCCTCATCGATGCCTTTTTGTAAACGCTTTACGTTGGTTACAAAAAGATCATCACCTACCAGCTGAACTTTATTGCCGATACGGTCGGTTAATAATTTCCAACCTTCCCAGTCATCTTCAGCCATACCGTCTTCGATAGAGATTACCGGGTATTTTTCTGATAGCTGTGCAAGGTACTCCGCTTGCTCAGCGCTGGTGCGGATGGCACCTTTTTCGCCTTCAAATTTGGTATAATCGTACTTGCCGTCTTTGTAAAACTCAGACGCGGCGCAGTCAAACGCCAGGCAGATATCTACACCGGGTTTGTAGCCTGCTTTTTCAATAGCTTTCAAAATGGTTTCAACGCCATCTTCGGTGCCTTCAAATGTTGGGGCAAAACCGCCTTCATCGCCAACAGTTGTGGTAAGGCCACGGTCATGCAATATCTTTTTTAAGTTATGAAATACTTCAGTACCCCATCTTAGGGCTTCAGAAAAGGAAGACGCGCCAACCGGCATGATCATAAATTCCTGGAATGCAATGGGAGCATCAGAGTGCGAGCCGCCATTAACAATATTCATCATCGGGATAGGCAATGTGTTGGCGTTAACACCTCCAATATAACGGTAAAGCGGCTGGCGACTTTCCTGCGCGGCTGCTTTGGCAACTGCCAGCGACACACCCAATATAGCATTGGCACCTAACTTACCTTTGTTTTCGGTACCGTCAAGTTCAATCATCAACTTATCGATGGCATTTTGTTCAAAAACATCAATACCCTGTAATTCCTTTGCAATGATGTCGTTTACGTTAGCAACGGCATTTAACACGCCCTTACCCATGTATTTGGATTTATCATTATCGCGCAGCTCTACCGCTTCGTGCACACCTGTTGATGCACCTGATGGAACAGCAGCACGGCCGAGGGCGCCATTTTCAGTTAAAACATCTACTTCGATAGTAGGATTGCCGCGCGAATCAAGTATCTGGCGGGCATGGATATCAATAATTAAGCTCATTTGATATGGAATTTTTGAATTTAAGTCTACTTAGTGTT
>JAQBOU010000083.1 GCA_028287865.1 Mucilaginibacter sp.
GCTGCCTCGCCGGTTAATACTTATGCGATCATTCATTCCGGTGCGGTGGATAATAACTATGCGATCAGCTATGTGAACGGAACACTGACCATCGGGCAGGCTGCCTTAACCGTAACTGCCGATAACCAGAGCAAAACCTACGGACAGTCAAATCCTGCACTGACCATTACTTACACCGGTTTTGTGAACGGTGATACACAGGCCAGCTTAACTACTGCGGCTACGGCTGCTACTGCAGCTACTGCTGCATCGCCGGTGAACACGTATACCATTACCCCTTCCGGTGCAGTGGATAACAACTATGCCATCAGCTATGTAAACGGCACACTGACCATCGGGCAGGCTGCCTTAACCGTCACCGCCGATAACCAAAGCAAAACCTACGGACAGGCAAATCCTGCACTGACCATTACTTACACCGGTTTTGTGAACGGTGATACACAGGCAAGTTTAACTACGTCGGCGACGGCTGCCACAACGGCCACTGCGGCGTCGCCGGTGAATACTTATGCCATTACCCCTTCCGGTGCAGTGGATAATAACTATGCCATCAGCTATGTGAACGGTACCCTGACCATCGGACAGGCGGCCTTAACCGTAACTGCCGATAACCAGAGCAAAACCTACGGTGCAGCCATACCAACTTTAACAGCAAGCTATACCGGCTTTGTGAACGGCGATAACCAGGCAAGTTTAACTACTGCCGCGACTGCCAGCACTACTGCAACTGCTGCATCGCCGGTAAACACGTATACGATTACCCCATCCGGTGCGGTAGATAATAACTATACCATCAGCTATGTGAACGGAACACTGACCGTCGGACAGGCTGCCTTAACCGTAACTGCCGATAACCAAAGCAAAACCTACGGGCAGGCAAACCCTGCACTGACCATTACTTACACCGGTTTTGTGAACGGTGATACACAGGCCAGCTTGACTACTGCGGCGACTGCAAGTACGGCTGCTACGATTGCATCATCAGTTGGGACTTATGCGATCACGCCTTCGGGTGCGGTGGATAATAACTATACCATCAGCTATGTGAACGGAACGCTCACTATTATACCATGCACCCGTATATTAACTTTCAATCCGATCGGACCAAAGACTTACGGAAATCCTGATTTTGATGCCGGTGCAACGATCAATACAGGTGAAACCATCATTTACAGTGGTTATAACCCTGCAGTGATTACCATAGTAAATGGTAAAATACATATTACCGGTGCCGGCACTACAACAATTACAGCATCACTGCCAGCCAATCCTAATTACGCCAATGCCCCATCGTTAAGTCAGACACTGGTAGTGAACAAAGCGAAGCAGACCATCAATTTTGCGGATATCCCAAAACAAAACAAAGGCGCACAATTTGACCTGAGCACCATTACAACTGCCAGTTCGGGCTTACCGGTTACTTTTGCCACGGCAGATGCTAAGATTGCAGCTATAAACGGGCAAACCTTAACTGCTCTTCGTTTGGGTACCACCATTATTACTGCAAGCCAGGCAGGTGATGCCAACTATATTGCTGCGCCCGATGTACAGCAAAGGGTAGTGATAGATGATGCTGCCGGGGACGAAATACTGGTGCACCAGGCGGTATCGCCTAATGGTGACGGCATCAATGACTACCTGTATATAGAAGGCATTAAAGATTATCCGCAAAACAGGGTAACCCTGGTTAACCGTAATGGAGTAGTGATATTTCAAACTTACGGTTATGACAACAGCAACCATGTGTTTGACGGGCATTCCAATTTAACCGGTGCGCTGCAGCAGGGAGGCACTTATTTCTACAAGGTAGAATTTACAGCTAATGGAGAACAGAAGTTTAAAACCGGCTATTTTGTATTAAAATATCAATAAAAAAGACCCTTATCAGCTAAAAGAAACGAAATGAAAATACCCGCTATAAATAAAAATATAAGAGCTATCCTGTTTATCCTGTTTGGCCTGGTAACGGTAAATGCAAAAGCGCAGACCCAGGCTTTCAGTTATACGCAGTATATGGATAACCTTACCCCGCTTAATCCGGCCTATTCCCTGATCGATAATACCGGCTCCATTAATACCCTGGCCAGAAAGCAATGGGTAGGCATAAGCGGAGCGCCTACTACCTACATAATCAACGGGAACATCCCTTTCCAGTCCATCAACGCTGCAGCTGGCCTTGTTGTGCTGAGTGATCAGTTTGCTATTGAACACCAAACCGAAGTAAACGCTTATTTTGCCAAAGGCATACAACTGGGACAGAATCAATTTTTAGCCGTATCGCTTAATGCGGGGATCCGGAACTATACCGCTAATTATTCGAGCCTGGATCCTTCTGATCCTGCATTTGCCAATGATGTAAGGCAAACCAAGCCCAATGTAGGCTTTGGCGTAATGTTTTATAGCGACTGGTATTATATAGGTGTATCGGTACCTGAATTAACCTTTACAAGTTTAGGAACGGCCTCGGTACAAAACAGCAATAATTTTAAAAATCATTATTATTTTTCAGGAGCATTAATTACAACTATAGCAGAAGATATAAAACTGAAACCTTCGCTGTTATTTTCCTATGAAAGCGGCGTGCCACTTATTACTGACTTTTCCGGTATCCTTTATTTTAAAGATGTATTGGGACTCGGGGCAAGCTACCGGCTGAACCAGGAAATGGCAGGCATCCTAACACTCAACCTTAACCAGTTCCATATCGGTTATAGTTACCAGTTTGGTACTTCATCTGAAAACCTGGGGGGGATTAATATGCCTACCCACGAGATTTCCCTTAGCTACAGGTTTGGCAGGGGATCTGCTAAAGCTAAACTGCTATAAGTAAGAATTATAGGGTAAGTGACAAAACACTTACCCTATTTGGTTTGAATTCAAGAACATCCTAACTTTCAGTTAGAGGGATTGGCGTTGCTTCGTTAGTATTTTTCTTTCTCCTTCGCCTGCCCCAAATTTGCCCCATGTGCCTGACCGGAACTTCATGCCCCAATAACTTGCCCCATGGTTTAAGATCGTCCACACGGTCGAAAATAATTTTAAGCACTGCAATAAAGGGTATCGACAAAAACATACCTGATAAACCCCACACCGCGTTTCCTAATAAAACCGCAATAATAGAAATCAACGCATTGATCTGTACCTTAAGAGATACAAAGCGGGGAAATATAAAATTGCCGTCTATAAACTGAATAAACATATAGGACACAATAATTCCGATCTGGGTGGAAAAACCATCTTTGGTCACTGTCGCAATTAAAACAGGTAATACAATAGCTATAAATCCCCCGATGACAGGAAGCATATTTACCATGGCACCTATTATACCCAGTAATATAGGATATTTTACATCAAGAATAATTAATGCACTGCAATTGAGCACTGCTATAATAACCATTTCTATCAAAAGACCAAAAATATAGCTTTGTATGGCTGCTTTGGTTTGGCTTAATATTTCACCGACACGGGTGGAATGCTCCTCTGAAAAAACCTCATAAAGAAAGTTAAGTATCAGTGTTTTATAAAACAACATCATAAATACATACACCGGGACTAATAAAATCAGACTTAATGTGCCGAAAACCGTACCTATTGTGCTGCCTATCAAAGCCTGGCTGCTATCAATAACACTTTTTATAAATGCAACCTGCTTTTGTGTGGAAATTCCGGATTTAAAATAAATCCATTGTTCTAAATTATCTATTAAATGCCCTAACCGGATTTTTAACAAAGGAAAAGTTTCTCCGAACTGAACCAGCTGCGTAGAAAGCAAATAAAATATGACAGTAGTAAACCCTACCCCAATTAACAATGTTATAAGTACCGCCATTGCCCTTGGCATTTTTACCTGCATGAACCTGTTGAAAAGTGGATTTAACAAAACAGAAAACAGCACTGCAAAGGCAAGCGGAATAAGAATAGCAGCTAATGTGTTTAAAACGTAAACAAGCAGTATCAACCCAAAAAGCACCACTGTCGATTTAAAATAAAAGGGATATTGTTTAACTAACATAGGGCTCGGAAACTGGGATAAATTTTTATTTAGAAAACCAATTTAGAGGTGTAATGTTTTGAGCCAGCGGAATTTAATAACTAGTAATTGTAAAGGGTGCGACTTTATAAATGCTTACATTTTACCCTTTAGGGGCATCTTCAACATACTCACTGCTGCGTGGTGTGACCATAAACAGGTCACTTAACTCCTTAGGAAGAATTGTAAGCTTACGCTTTTCCAAATCTATCCAGGCGCCATCAACATTTATAATCGCAGCTTTTATTCCGTCACCACGAAATATTTCATGCCTGATAGACCACCTGGAACCATCAGCGCGGGATTTAGTAAGTTCGGAGGTGACTTTAATATAATCGTTAATACCTACTTCGCGGAGATAAAGCAATTCTTCCCTGAATAGTACAGGCCCTATTTGGGAGCCTAAAAGCGTTGCAGGGTTTAATCCCAATTTCTCCAGCATAGTAAGGCGGGCCTGTGCTCCAAAATCAGCATAAGCAGAATGCCGCATATGCTGATTAGCATCAATCTGCGACCACAGCACCTGACCTTCATAAAATACATTCATAAACTGCAATTATTATTGATGTTGTTCCTTAAACTTTTTAACGGCTTCGGTAAGTTTTGGCAATACTTCCATTACATCTCCCACAACGCCGTAATTTGCTGATTTAAAAAATGGCGCATCGGGGTCTTTATTGATCACAACAATGGTTTTTGATCCGCTAACCCCTGCCAGGTGTTGTATAGCACCTGAGATACCTGCCGCAATGTATAAATCAGGGCGGATGGTACCGCCTGTTTGACCCACATGTTCATGATGCGGCCTCCAGTGTGCATCTGCAACCGGCCTGGAACAAGCTGTCGCCGCTCCCAGTTCTTTCGCCAGGCTTTCAATAAGCCCCCAGTTTTCAGGGCCCTTCATTCCGCGGCCGCCGGAAACAACCAGTTCAGCATCCGACAATGGTATTTCACCCTTTACTTTATTTACCTCCTTTATTTTTACAGCAAAGTCTTTTTCTTCAAACGGAATCTCCAATTTTTCAATGGTAACATTACCTTCCACCTTTTTAACAGGGAACGTATTTGCCATCAGCATAATCACTTTTATATCGCTCAGCACATTCACATATGCAAACGCTTTGCCCGAGAATGCCGCTTTTTTAATTATGAAGCCCTTTTCTGTGTCGGGATAAGAAAGAGCACCGGCAACAATGCCTGCTTTTAGCTGAACAGCCACACGGGGCGCTACTGCCCTGCCGTTATTATCATGAAGCGTAATAATTACCTTACTGTTTTCTTTTTTGGCAGCATTCGCCAATACTTTTGTATAAGCACGTGTGTGCAGATCATCCAAACGGCTATCGGCAACATGGTAAACTTTATTAGCTCCATACTGTTTTAAGCTTTGCATTTCGGCTTCGGGAACATTACCAAGTGCTATAGCGGTTACAGTATCACCAAGTTTTTCTGCAATTCCGGCTGCATACTGCACCGCTTCAAAGCTTTTTCTTTTTATAACTCCCTGGTTATGCTCTACCAATACTATTACAGACATTATTATCTAATTAAATAAAACTTATGTTTAAAATACCTTCGCTTCTGTATGAAGCAGGTTTACCAGCTCGTCCATATTTTCGGGCGCGATTAATTTTACACCTGCTTTAACAGGCGGCATTTCATAAGAAACAATACCTATTAACGCTTGTATTTCCGCGGGCACTATTGTTTTTAAAGGTTTGGTACGAGCTGACATGATTCCGCGCATATTGGGGATGCGTGCTTCGGCAACGCCTTTTTGACATGAGATAACAAGTGGCAAACTGCAAGAGTCAGTTTCCTCACCGCCTTCAATTTCACGTTTTACAGTAGCCACATTCTCCCCAATGGAAATATCTGTTGCAAAACCTATATAATCCATATCCAACAGTTCGGCAAGCATTGGCCCTACCGCGCCATTATGATAATCTATAGATTCCTTACCGCATAAAATAAGGTCGTAACCGGTATCTTTGACATAGGCAGCAATATAACCCGCAACCTGGTAAGGGTCGGTACTCGCCGCATCGATACGTACAGCTTCATCGCCCCCTAAGGCCAGCGCTTTTCGTATTACCGGCTCTGTACCGGCTTTGCCCACCGTTATTAAATGTACATCACTTGCTGTTCCGCTTTCTTTAAGCTCAAGCGCTTTTACCAGTGCATACCATTCATCATATGGGTTTATTATAAAAGTAACGCCCTGTTCCTCAACAGCAGTGTTGTTGTCCTTTAAAATAATTTTAGTAACCGTGTCAGGTACCTGACTGATACAAACTAATATTTTCATTCGCAGAGGTTTAAATAAAATGGCAGCTACAGGAAGTTCTATAATTGTTGTTCCACTAATCAGGTGGTAAAATTAGTTTCAATACCATGGATAAAAAGGGCTGAAGGACGGAGAGATTGGTCAAAAATTCGGCAGAACAAGGATGGGGTTTGGCAACGTTGGGTTTGAGGCCATCGTCACCATTGGCATAGCATTAGTTAACTATTGGCCTTGATCCTGTATTCAGTCGGAGAAAAGCCGGTATGTTTTTTAAAATATTTACCAAATGACGATTGATCGGGAAAATGGATATTATCTGCCACCTGGGCAATACTGATGTCGTGATTTCTTAACAACACCTTGGCCTCCAGAACCACCGCATCATCTATCCACTCCCCTGCCGTTTTGCCGGTTACCTCTTTAATAGATTCTGTGAGATGTTTAGGCGAAACATAAAGCGAATCAGCATAAAACTGTACATTACGGTGTTCTTTATAGTGACGAAAAACCAGGTTTTGAAATAAAACATTGAGCTCTTGTTTACGTGTCTGTTTATTTTTTATGATGACGTGCTGATGTTCATATAACGAGGCTACCTCATACAACAAAATGGTTAAAATGCTTCTTGAAATTTCGGACCGGTAGTGGTGATTTTCGCGTTGCAGCTTTAATTGGATTAAAGAATAAATATCCATCAGCATTCTGGCATTCTCGTGATCAAGATATATAACCGGTGTTGATGTGTTTTTGAAGTAACTAAACGACTCTAAAAAATGACTGTTAACATTATTCTCCGATAAAAAGCTTCTGGAAAAAACAACAAACCGGCATAAAAAATCTTCGCTGCTATTATAGATCCTTAAAACATGGAATGGTGTTGCTAAAAGCATTGCATCCGGTTTTGCCTCATAAACCTGCAGGTTAACCTCTACCGATGCGGTACCTCTTGTACATATACCTATAATATAGCCTTCGGAGCGGTAAGGGTATTCACTTAATTCAAGTAACTGCTTTTCTTCCGTTATAAAAAAATCAGCGCCTATAGACTTATCGGCATACAAGTCTACAAATTTCGGGAAACTCAATTGTGCAATTGATTTGCTCATAAATATATTCAATATAGCATGCCACTGTGATAATGCCAACAGGTTTTCAATGTCGGTTCAGGCCCGTACCTTAATTATAAATTACCTCAATTATATATAATAATATTATTACGGTTAAAATAATTTAAAAATACTTACAGTTAGCTATCAAATGTTTTCAAACTGATTATTTGTTACAGAATGACAATAAGTTTGATTCCGACTTTTTGACCAATATCTCCGCTTTCCAGCCCTTTTTTCTAAAGTTAAGCAAACTAAATTTATTCCTTTAAGGTGTGTGCCAAAAAATCCATTTATAAACAACCTTACACACTAAATTTTATTTAATTTAATATGAGAAAACTTTTACTTGTGGTGCTTGCACTTACACCTGTATTGGCATTTGCGCAAGGTTTCCAGGTGAACCTGGAAGGTGAAAAGCAAATAGGCATGGGCCATACCGGAACCGGAATTTTGCAGGACGGCGCCTCCGTATTTTTCAATCCCGGAGCTGTGGCAATGTTGTCACAAAATTATGTACAGGGCGGCATCAGCCCGCTGCTTTTTAAATCAGATTTCAATCCTTCAGGGACATCAATTCAGAACCAGGTTGCCAATAAAGTAGCTACTCCGTTCAGCTTTTATGCTGTTTGGGGCCCTAAATCATCCTGGTGGAAATTGGGATTGGGAGTGTATACACCATTTGGCGGTTTAACCGACTGGGGCAATAACTGGACAGGAAAATATGCCCTGGAGAGCCTTGATCTGAAAGCTATTTACTTCCAGCCAACGCTAAGCATTAAGTTGGCGGATTTTATCAGCATTGGCGGCGGGTTTGTTTACAACCGAGGAAGCGTAGATCTTACCAGGGCAATCCCTCTTTCAAATCAAAGCGGGCAAGACGGTCAGGCTGAACTAAAAGGAACGGGCAAGGGTTATGGCTGGAATGCTGGGATCTATATTAAAACCGAATCCGGTATGACATTTGGTATTTCGCACCGCTCGCAGGTTAACACTAATATTAATAATGGTAATGCCATTTTTACTGTTCCGGCTTCATTGCAAAGCAGCTTTCCTCAACCAAACCAGTTTAGTTCGAGCATACCACTGCCTGCAACCAATACTTTGGGTATCGGGATCTATCCAAACAAAAACTGGGTAGTTGCTTTTGATTTCAATTTGGTTAGCTGGAGTGCTTATAAAGCACTGGCATTTAATTATACGCAAACGACCGCAGCATTACAAAACACCTATTCGCCCAGGAATTACCAGGATGCCGTTAGTTTAAGAGCGGGCGCACAGTACCTGGCTACCAATAAACTAGCCATACGGTTTGGCGGCGGTTATGCCAGCACAGCTGTTGAGGATGGCTATGTAACACCCGAAGCACCTGATGCTAACAGGGTATATGTTACAGGTGGTTTAGGTTACAAAATAGCCAACAGACTGGATCTGGATGTCTCCTTTGAATTTGAGCACCTTATGCCCCGCACACAAACAAATATAGAAACCCAATTATCAGGTACGTTTGAAACGAATGTTTATATACCCGGTATATCATTGGCTTATCACTGGTAATCCTAAAACTTAAGTAAATGAAAAATTTAAAACATTATATATACATCGTTGCGGGACTAGTTTGGTTAACAGCCTGCAAGCCAGAGATTACCACGTTTAAACCATCACATGGCAATGTTGACTTTACCCGGTATATCGCCGTAGGTAATTCCTTAACGGCGGGCTATGCTGATGGCGGTTTATACCTTTCCGGACAGGAGAATTCCTATCCAAGCATTATGGCTAAACAAATGCAAATGGTTGGCGGCGGCACATTTACGCAGCCTTTGTTCAGCACTGCCCAGGCCAACGGAAGCGGCTACCTGTCGTTAACCGGATTTACCGCTGACGGTACGCCTATCACTACCGCGGTTACTTCAAACCTGGCGGTAAGAGGGGTTCTTCCGGTGCCCGGCTTTGGCAATGTGATTTTATACACCAAGTATACCGGTGATAATAATAATTACGGTGTACCGGGTATAAAATTACTTAACATTACCTATGCGCCCTATGGCAACTTAAATGGGTATTTTGAGCGCCTGTTACCCGGTAATGCCCCTACAAACACTACAGATTATCTTGATTTTGTTACTGCCAAACCCTTTACTTTCTTTTCAGATTGGCTGGGAAATAATGACGCTTTGGGTTATGCTACATCAGGAGGCGCAGGCGACGTATTGACGGATAAAAATACATTTGCACAGTTATATAGTTTATCAATAAGCAAATTAACAGCTACCGGGCAAAAGGGAGTTGTTGCCACCATTCCTGATGTAACATCAGTACCGTATTTTAATACAGTAACCGTTAGAGCTATTTTAGCAGGCGTACAAAAAGCAAATCCTTCTGTACAGGCACTATACATCAGCGCATTGGTAAGCACTTCGGGTACTGCCTATGCGCCGAGGCCAGCTACGGCCAGCGATCTTATTGTACTTACTTTCCCAACCAGCAAGATCGGGCAGCCAGTTTCTACTCCTTATGGCACATTACCTTATGGATTAACACCTTATTCGCCGATTGAGAATCAATATGTACTTGATCAAAACGAGGTTGCCTTAACCGAAGATTACGTGAGCTCTTATAACAGTACTATTAAATCAATAGCTGCTTCAAAAGGGCTTGCGGTATTTGATGCTTATGCTTTTCTTAATAATATCAAAAAGAATGGCTTAGTGGTTGACGGCATAAATTTAAATTCCAATTATATCAGCGGCGGCATATTTTCATTGGATGGCGTGCATTTAACTCCCAGGGGATATGCAATTGTAGCCAACGAATTTATAAAAGCGATCAATGCACAATATGGCTGTTCAATTCCGTTAGCGGATGTATCAGCATATCCCGGTATTAAGTTTCCATAGCAGAACGTAATTTTTAAAGATAAAGCCTGAAATTCGAATTGAATTTCAGGCTTTATCTTTTGTTGTTTTCAATAGATGTTCTATTCTAAAACCTCATAAGTATGTACGGGCTTTGCCTTGTTTTTCAATACAAATTCGCCATTACTTTGGCATTTAAAAGATTCTTTTGCTTTGTGATAAACATGTTCAGCAATAATTATCTGTCCCGCTTTGGCTACCGTTTGTAACCTTTGCGCCACGTTAACCACATCGCCAATTACCGTATAATCTAAACGCTTCAGTGAAGCAGATCCAATGTTGCCCGATACCATTTCGCCCGAATTGATCCCTACCGAAATTTCGGGTTTAAAAACTTGTTCGCCGGCATTTATTTCCTGCACTTTGTTTAACTCGGCTTTAACAGCAAGAGCTGTATCAATGGCACGGTCCAAATGATAATTCCCCCGATATACAGCCATCACCGCATCCCCCATAAATTTGTCCACATGGCCGCCCTGTGCAATTATCTCTTTTACAATTTTATCAAACAGCCCATTAAGTAAGTTAACGACTGTATTTGCCGGAACCTGTTCAGTAATTGCTGTAAAGCCGCAAACATCAATAAACATTACGGTAGCATCCACCACCTCATTTTTCATCAAACTGCCTTCAAACTCTTTATGGGTCATAAAGTTCAGCACATTTTCGTCCACATACATTTTTAGTATATTGTTTTCCTTAATGGCCTTTATGGTCTCCTGTAATTGTCTTACATGCAGGATGGTTTTTTCCATGGTAAGGTCGAGGTCTTCAAAATCTACAGGCTTGCAAACAAAGTCGAACGCTCCCCTATTCATGGCTGTGCGTATATTTTGCATATCACCATAAGCCGAAACTACCACTGCTTTAATCATTGGGTTAGCTTCGGGCAGGCGGCTCAATAAGGTAAGCCCATCCATTACCGGCATATTAATATCACTTAAAATAATATCCAGGTCGGGATGATCTTTTACTTTTTCAAGCGCTTCTTCACCGTTCTGGGCGAAAATAAATTCATAAACATTTTCCCTGATCTTCCGGCGAAATTTTTGTTTCACCAAAAGTTCCAGATCTGCTTCATCATCTACCACCAGTATTTTGGCCATTATACAATAAAGGTTTTAAGTTTTTCTTTTAATAGATTAAAGTCGAGCGGTTTGGTTAAAAAATCATTGGCGCCATTTTCCATTGCCTGCCGGTGATTTTCTTCATCGCCGTAAGCGGTTATCATCATTACAACCGGCGGTGGTTCTTCGTGCTCGTGCCTGATCCGTGTAAGCAACTCAATACCGCTCATTCCAGGCATATTGATATCTGATAAGATCAACACAATTTCCGAATGCCCGTTATGCAAATAGGAAAGCGCTTCTTCGCCAGAGAGCGCGAAGGAAAAATCAAACTCACCATTTTTTATCTCTTTACGAAAGCGCTGCAAAAAAAGAGGCTGTACATCGGCTTCGTCGTCTACTACTAATATTTTCATAATAACCTGTTAAAAATAACTATAAGTTTAAACTATAATGGGATTGAAATAATAAATTCGGTGTATTCCCCATCTTTTGATAATACATTTAAATTTCCGCCATGTCCCTTTACTACAATATCATAACTTAAGGATAAACCAAGGCCAGTCCCTTCGCCTGTTGGTTTGGTTGTGAAAAACGGCTGCATTATTTTGTCTTTAATATTATCAGGGATACCGTTACCGTTGTCCTTAACTTTAATCTCAACCCCCCGGCCCCCTGAAAAGGGCGTGATCAGCCTGGTACTAACTTCAACAGTTGGCTTGTACGCTGTTCCGGCTATTTTTTGCTTTTGCTGTATTGCGTAAAACGCATTTGTGAACAAGTTTAACAGCACCCTGCCAATATCCTGCGGAACTACGTTTGCAACGGGCAGCTTTTTATCAAACAGCATAACCAAATCGGCATTAAAAGATTTATCTTTCGCCCTTAAGCCATGGTAAGCTAAACGAAGGTACTCATCTGCCAGCTTATTGATGTCGGTTGGTTCTTTTGTTGTACTGCTTGCCCGGCTATGCTGTAACATACCTTTAACAATACCGTCAGCCCGCCGGCCGTGATGGCGTATTTTTTCAAGGTTCTGTTTAATATCAGCGGCTATTGTTTTAGCTTCGTTGGTATCACCTTTATTTAATTCTTCATCCATCTCGTCAATAAGTTCAATACTTACTTCCGAGAAATTGTTTACAAAATTTAGCGGATTTTGTATCTCATGAGCTATTCCTGCTGTAAGCTCACCCAATGAAGCCATTTTTTCCGACTGGATCAGCTGGTCTTTGGTTAGCTCGAGCTTTGAAAGCGCAGATTGTATTTCTTCCTTTTGTGTTTGTAATAATTGATTCGCAACCTGCCGTTGTTTACCATTTCGCCAAAAAACAAACACCAAAAAAAGCAATACAGCCAGCCCGGCAAGCAACGCATAAGTACGTACCTTCTCCCGGTACTGACTTTGTGCTGCTGCAATATCCTGTTTTCGCTGCTTTTCTTCAAAATCAATAGAAAGCAGTTGTTTTACTTTGTCCTGGCTGTACAGGCTGTCTTTTGCCGCGGTTGTTAGTTTGAAGTATTTGTATGCTTCGGGCAAATTATGGTCTTCATCATAATATGTATACAGCACTTTACCCGCATTTAAAACATCCTGCTGGTATTTTCCCGATCTGGCTATCTCCAACGCCTGCATGGCGTAATATTCTGCTGAATCCTGCTGCTTGTAATTATGATATAGTTTGGAGGTGCTCAGGTATGACATGCTCAGCATCTCTACGTCATCATTGGATTTTGAAATGGTGATAGCTTCTCTTAAATATTTAAGCGCCGAAACCTTATGACCTCTTGCAATCTCCACTTCACCAAGGTCGCGCTCAATGTTATTTATTAAATTACTGAAATTGTTTTTTTTTGCATCCTGGTAGCAAATCTGGAGGTAATAATCTGCCGAATCAATTTTATTCGTGTACAGGTAACACTCGCCAAAATTTATAAACTGGACGTCCTTTGACTCCCTGTCACCAAACTTTTTTAATTTATGAGTTTTGATATAAGGTTCCCATAATTTATCCGCAATCTGCAAATAACGAAGGGCATCTTTGTAGTCGGCGTCCTGCACATATGTAGCTCCAATATTGTTGTAAACATTTACAGTTCCGGGAACATCGTTAATAGTTTCGTATATTCTTAAAGATTTTACATAAAGTTGGATCCCTTTTACGTAGTCGCCCATTGTTGCATAGGCATTCGCCATGTTATTAAGCGCTCGTGCCTGCTTTACAGGAATTTTATTTTTCCCGGCCAGATCATAAGCCTGCAAGGAAAAAATAATGCACGAATCCGGGTTTGATATAAAATAATTGACCCCTAACTCCATCAATATATTTACCCTCGCGGTGTCTGCTGTGGCTTTGCTCAATGCAGCTCTAAGCGTATCTATTTTTTTGTGCTGGGCATTTGCTATTGCAACCGTAAAAAAGAGTAAAAGAATTATCGAAAGCTTTTTCATTAAATTATAAGCTAATAGGTAATGTAATTATAAATTCGGTGAATTCCCTTTCTTTGGTATTGACGTCAATTTTTCCGCTATGCCCTTTTACTATAATATCATAACTCATTGATAAACCCAGCCCGGTTCCTTCGCCTGTTGGCTTGGTTGTAAAAAACGGCTGCATGATCTTCTCTTTAATATTTTCGGAGATGCCTGTACCGTTATCCCTTACTATAATCTCAATTCCCCGCCCTTCCGAAGGGGGAGTAATTAGCCGGGTACTCACTTCAACTATTGGCTTATATTCAGTTCCGGTTATTTTTTGTTTTTGTTGTACAGCATAAAATGCGTTTGTAAAAAGATTGAGCAGTACCCTACCAACATCCTGCGGAACAATATTTAACTGCGGCAATTTTTTATTAAAGGAGGTTACCAGTTCGGCGTTAAAAGATTTATCCTTTGCTCTAAGCCCAT
>JAQBOU010000103.1 GCA_028287865.1 Mucilaginibacter sp.
AAGCTCCTCTACATTAAAAGAACGGTATATTACTGAACTAAAAAGAGACCTGTCTTTGAAAAATACCCATGCAACTTTAGATTCACGGTTATCAAGATGGAAAGTATCCGTTGGCTTAATTGGCAAAGCGCCCGTAATTGGGTATGGGGCAGGCTCAGAAATTGGACTTCTGCAGGAAGCGTTTTTTAAAGATAAATTATACAGCTCTTACCTAAACAGGTTAAATACTCATAGCCAATACCTGAGCTTCCTTATAAAATCAGGAATAATAGGGCTTTTGATCTATATCATAACTTTAGCTTTTGGTTTCAATTATGCTTACCGGGAGAAAGACCTTCTTTTCTTCACTTTCATCGCATTGATCGCTATTGTTTCTTTTTCAGAGAATCTGCTTGATGTTGACAAAGGAATATTTTATTATGCCTTTTTCTTTTCGTTCTTCGTTTTTTCACAAAAACAGCCAGAAAACAGCCTATCAATGACGGATAAACATCGTTTACAACAGGCGGAGCAGCCAGGCGTAATGGTTGCCAAAGGTACCGGAAAAGCTAAGATAATTCAGCTATAATTATTTGATGTTACTGGCAACCAAACGTTTAATTACTCCGTCATAATTATATAAGTATTCACTTACAAAAGATATTATCAACCCTGAATGCAACATAAAATTTATTCATTAATCAATAGTAGCTTGTCAGAGATCAAAGAAAATATATTAGCGACATTAGCTTATTTTGATATGTTCAATTACCCGTTAACCAGGGCTGAGGTGTATTTATTTCTTAAGAAAAAATACAATTATGATTTTTTTGATGACGCATTGAAATGCCTGCTTAACAGCGGCATAATTCATCAGTTTGCTCAATTTTATACTTTAAAAAATGATCATTATCTAATAGTCAGAAGAAACGAGGGAAATCAAAAAGCAGCAGAGCTAATTAAAATCGCCGGCAGGGTTGGTGATTTACTGATAAAATTCCCTTATGTACGCGGAATAGCCATTTCGGGCTCATTATCAAAAAATTTCGCAGATGAACAATCGGATATAGACCTGTTTATTATCACAGAAAAAAACAGGCTTTGGATTGCCCGTACTATTATGCATTGCTTTAAAAAATTAACCTTTTTGGTCAATAAGGAGCATTTGTTTTGTATGAATTATTTTATAGATATGGAGCAGTTGGAAATTATTGAAAAAAATATTTATACAGCTATAGAGGTAGGCACTTTAATACCTCTGCAGGGCGATATTGTATTTGAAAAGTTTTATACCGCCAATACCTGGATAAAGGAATTTATTCCCAATAAGAATATGCGCATCGCCACCGCAAAACCTGTGAAGGCGTCTTTTTTTAAAATATTTTTTGAGACGCTGTTAAATAGCTCGCCCGGTAACTTAATTGATAATATACTGCTTAAAATTACCGCAGGCAGATGGCAAAAGAAAACAATACATAAAAAATTAAACAGCCATGGCATACTGCTGGGAATGTTAACCGGTAAACATTTTGCAAAGCCTGACCCGGTAAATTTCCAAAATAAATTACTGGCAAAATATGAGCAAAAAGTATCGGTACTTTTAAGCGGGTATGAAAATAACCTGGCACATTGAGTTATTTTTTTCTTAATGATATAATATAATAATCGCCGATGTACTTCCATGGCCATCGGGTTTTTAGCTTATTTTCTTTTGATTTGAGAAATGCATATAAATTTGGGTGCTTTTGGGCGAACCCTTCAATGTAGGATGGCGGAACAATGGTACACAAGCCTTCGATACCCAGTAAATCAAACGTGCCTTTTAATCTGCTTATTATATAGGAAGGATTGTAATACCAACACTTAAAGTTGGTGCCTTCAATATGAGCTTTGCTACCTTTTTTGCTGAAAAACCTTCTGAAAGCAGTATGGAATTTTCCTTTAAATATTAATAACGTTTCCCATAAGCAAAATTTCGGCAAAATGACCAAAGTGACTGTTCCGTTTGGTTTTAAGAGACTGTTAAATGATGCTAAAACTTTATCTAGCTCATCTGTGCAGTTTAAACCGGCAAAGTTGGAGAATATATGATCATACGGCCCCTGGTTTTTTAACTGCTGTAGCAAGGTGTAAGAACATAGCTCACTACTCACCTTTTCATCCAGCCCGGCGGCAGTTACTTTTCTTTTTAACTCCTGCTGCATCCCGGCAGAGATATCAGTAGCATGTACCCGGTATCCTTTTTGGGCAAAAAATATCGCATCGTCACCGGTGCCGCTGTTTAATTCCAGTATAGAGTTGCCGGGTAACAAATATTGCAGAACGTGGCTGCGCACCCGTTCCCTTTTGTAAGCAACAATAGTATTGCCCGAATATATTTCATCAAAAATAACTGATTGACTGGTAAATGCCGCCTCGGCGAGCTGTTCATTATTATTCATCATGCATCCTCCAACCGGCTCAATTTTAACTGCTCTATAAATGTTGCAGGTGCATGGTAAAATATAGATAATGCTTTCCTGAGGCTTTTTAAACTAATGCCGGCCGGGTTTCGAAGTACTTTCTCCATGTTGTTTTTTGCAAGGTGCTGACGATAATTTTGATGAACATACCGATGCAATTGTTTGTAATAAGATGGCGGATAGGTATTGCAAAACATCAAAGCCATTTCATCTGAATCGGTCCAGTTTGATTTTTTCTGCAGATCTGCCTTCACCTTTTCATAGAACGAGGTTCCCGGCAGTGGGTAGGACACGGAGATCCCGATTTCAAAGGGTAACAGCTCATTGATCATATCAATAGTTAACCGGATATCTTTCTTTAATTCACCCGGATATCCAAATTGTATAAAAAAAGATGGTTTTATCCCTGCGGCTTTCATTAGCATAGTAGACTCGCGGATCTGAGCAACGGTAATACCCTTATCCATCGCATCTAAAATTTGTTGAGAACCGCTTTCTGCACCTATCCAAACATTTTCGCAACCTGATGCTGCCAGTGCGTTTACTACATCCTGATGTACCAGCAAATCCGCCCTGGATTGGATCTTAAATCTTATACTAATGTTTTCCTTTTCCAGGAGATGCGCAAACGCTGTTATCCAACCGGGTTTTAAGCCAAAAATATCGTCACAGAACCAAATATGATCGATATGATATAAAGTTTTCAGCAGTTTAATTTCGGCAACAACATTTTCAGGGCTTCGTGAATTATACCGGTTGCCATAAATAGGCTTGGCGCACCAGTTACATTTAAACGGACAGCCACGCGTAGTACTCATATTTAAAGAGAAATAGTCGGCATGTTTTAACCATGTTTGCCGGTATTGTTTCATATCAACCAGGTCCCAGGCGGGCAATGGCAGGCTGTCGAGGTCTTTTAGTACAGAACGGCCTGGTGTTTTAAACACCTCGCCATTTTTTAAATATGCCAATCCCTGTATGGTTGTATAATCCTTCTGCTCATTTTTAACATGGTTGATTAGTTCCAACAAGGTCTGCTCCCCTTCTCCAATTATTACAAAGTCAGCTCCTTCAGCCAGGTATTCCTGGTATCGGTCAGTTGAGTCTGAGCTTGAAACAATAACCTTACACCCCATTGCTTTTGCCAGTTTACACATGTTAAAAGCAGCTGCACGCATATTGGTAAGGCACATTTTAGTGAGATAGTTAAAACCATCATCATAGATCACAAAAAAATCAGGCTTGTTTTTTGTGAGTGCTGACAGAACTTCATCCGGGTCGCTTACAAACATGGTGTCAAAAAGCGATACTTGATAACCATTATTCCGCATCAAAGCCGCAGCATATAAAGTTCCTAATGGTGGGTAAGGTTGCCCCATCCGCCATTGCTTTGGATCAAAGCGCAAAAAGTAGGAATGTGTAAAAAGGATATTATTCATACGTTCTAACTATTTAATTTTGCGAACGGCGACAGATTTAACGAGCAGACACACTTTACGCAGATCGCATTGGTATTCATATTTAATCCTTTTCTGAAATTAACGGCTTCTGAGTTATTCAATATGGAAGCCAGTGACGAATCATGAATATTGCCTATGGGCTCATGAAAAAAACATGGCCGCACACTACCGTCTGCTTCAATTACAGTTGAAACCCATGGCGCATTGCATTTTTTAAACGGAAAGGGAGTTAGTCCATAAAATGCCGCATAATATTGATAGATCTGCTGAATTTTTTCAGGCGATTCTGCTATAAATCCTGAAGTAAAGTTGGCTTCGTTACTTAGTATCCTGTTGATCACTGCCTGCAATTCAGGCAACTCTTTTTCACCTATTAATATTTCATGTTGTTTGGGTTCTGTCCAGGCCTGCTGGCGATTAAAAGCATGACTACTTACATCTGCCGGTAAAAAGCTTACCTGGTCAATACCCATTATTTTAGCTTCTTTTATAATGGCTTCCCAGTTCCTGAAGTTGAGCCGGTGGATAACCGTCCGGGCAGTTATCCTGTAAACGGGGTTAATCGACTTAATATACTGCACACCCTCGCGTAATTTATCAAAGGCGCCGGGCACGTTCCTGATAGCATCATGCAGCGGTTCGTCCCCATCTAACGACACAATAATTTCATCAACCCAAAGCAACAATTGCCTCGCATTTCTTTTTACAGACAGCCCGGTGGTAAGCAGTGTGATCTTAATTTTTTCCTTTTTTAATATCTCACAAAGCCTGAAAAAGTTAACATTAAGTAAAGCCTCCCCCCCTGACATTGCCACCTGCCGGGTCCCAAACTTTTTTAAAGAAGTTAAGAGTCCGCTTATATCCTGTTCGGTAAGCTGTTTCAGATTTTTGTTGTCCTTCCATATATCGCACATAACACAGCGGCAGTTACAGGCGCTATGCGGCATTAGTATAACAACCGGCAATGCGGCAATGACATGCGTGCGCAACGTTTTAATTCGTTTGTAGGTATCATATAGGGCTGAAACGGACATAATTTATAGATAATTAAAAACCCTGGATTTCTGGTTGCCGGTACCGCCATACCTTTTGCAGCAGCTTTATTTCGTATGGATATTGGTATACGTTAATCTTATACCGTAGCCCTGCTATTATTTGAATTGCCTTTCTTTTTACCAGGCTAAGCCGGATATCGGTTACTGTTGGATAAACCCCATTTAATACAGTTTCAAAATTCCTGATCTTGTCAATCATCTCTGGTGTTAACCATGGCGTAAGCGGGTTTTTCCGCAAGTCGAAACTTTCCCATGCCGGGCTTATCCAATCCTCAAGCGTTTGCGGAAATTTAAAACCGCTGGCCAGCACCTGTTTATACATCTCCGATCCTTCTGTAGGCACCGGGCTGTAGGTATAAATAATGATCTCTGTTTTGGGATTTACCTGTTTTACTTTTTTAATAAAATCAATTTCAAAATCAATCTGAGCCTGCACTTTTTCAGGAGTTGGGGCCGGTGTACCCAACACAAATGAATACTCCGGGATGATGTCAAACTTTTTAAGTCTTTCAGCAAATTCAATGATCTGATTACCTGTTTGAGTGCCGCCTTTATCCATTTGTGCCAAAACTTCGTTATTCCCGCTTTCGGCACCAAAAAAAATAATCTTGCAGCCTGCTTCCCGGATTGCTGATAATGATGAATCTTTAAACTTGCTCATCGTATCTATCCGGGCCATTCCCCACCACGTCATATTTTCGTCTTTGATGAGTTTTGAAAACTCCACAGCCCTTTTCTCCGATACAAAAAAATTATTATCATGAAATTCAATCGCATCGGCACCCCATTTATCCTTTATATATTTTACGTCGTTATAAATATGCTGCGCTGATTTTCCTTTCCACCTGGCTTCATAGATTGGCACCACGGCACAAAACGAACAGGTAAACGGACATCCTATGCTTGAATGATAAGCAAGCGTTCTCTGACCCAAATATGTTTTCCCTAAAAATTTCGTTACCGGGTAAAACTCGTTCAGCTTATCATAAGGTAGTGGCGGTAGCGAATCCTGGTCTATCAGATCTTCTTTTGCAGTTTTAAAGATCTTGTTATCCGGACCCTTATAGATCAGGTTTCTTATAAATTCAAATGGCGTTCCCATTTCAAGCGCATCTATCAATTCAGGAAATGCATGGTCGCCGGGACCGTTGATAATGAAATCAACATAACCGGAATAAAGCACTGAGTTCGGTTGATTTGAAGGAAAATATCCGCCCCATATCATGGTGGTATAAGGAAAATTTTCTTTAATCGTTTTTGCCGCACGTATGGCCTCTTTTAACTGGGGACCGGGCATAACCGTAAAGCCCAGGTATTTAAACTCTCCGGTACTTAAATAGTTCCCTATTTTTTTTATCGGATCGGTTTCGCAATTCCCATCCACAATTACCCACTCATATTTTCCTTCTACCGAGGCTGCAATATTTAAAATGGAATTGGGTATCCGGTATTTGTTATTGGCGCTTTTGGGATTGAACAATAAAATTTTACTCATTTTTTTAATTTGCAATATGATCCCGGAAATTAGCCCCCGCAGTACCGGCAAGTATTAACCTGCCGATACATTCACCCAGCGCGGGGACATTTCACAATAAACCCAATTAACCCAATAAATTGGGGTAACTGCTCATAGTAATTACGCCGTCAAAAAATGTAAGGTTGCCTGTACCGGAAAATAAAATTGAGCGGGCAACCTTTGTTAGCACCACCCCGTATTTGCTGTAATAACCTTTTTAAATTAATCATTATACACCTTGATCGGCACCCTAAAAAAATATATTAAACAGCATGTTTTTCCATCGCAGGTAAAAGAAAAGGAAGTTGTAGAGGCTTATGATATATGGGCTGATAATTATGATTCACAACCCGGCAACCTGATGCTTGACCTGGATGAATTATTATTTGCCAAACTGCTGGTCAACATAGATTTAAAAAACAAGGCCGTTGCCGACATTGGCTGCGGTACCGGGAGACATTGGAGTAAAATTTTACAAAAAGCACCTGCAGATTTAACCGGGTTTGATGTGTCTAACGGCATGCTTTACAAGCTAAAAGAAAAGTTTCCGGCTGCCGAAATCCATCAAATAACGGATAACCGTTTTGCCGCTATTTCAGATCATACCTATGACGCGATCTTATCTACATTAACGGTTGCCCATATTGAAAATATTGAAGAAGCATTGGATGCATGGTGCCGGATCCTTAAAAATAGTGGGGACATTATTATCACCGATTTCCACCCGGATGCATTGGCATTTGGCGGTAAAAGAACCTTCGCACATGGAAGGACCCGGATTGCGGTACAAAATTTTGTTCACACAACCGCAACCCTTAAAAAGATGTTAATAAAAAATGGCTTCTATATTGTTACCGAAGATGAAATAAAAATTGATGAAACAATGGCGCATTATTACATTGAACAAAATGCGCTGCATGTATATAATAAATTTAAAGGCTTCCCCATCATTTACGGAATTCATTTCAGGAGGATAAAATGATCCTCAATAATGTAAAGATTGCGGGTACTGATCAGCCAGTCAATATCAGGATTGACAAGAACATGATAGCTCAGGTATCTCCATTAGCCTTTACTACCGGACCGACTCAATTAACATTTGATAATGCCATTATTTTTCCCGGTCTTATAAATTCTCACGATCACCTGGATTTTAACCTGTTCCCTCAGTTAGGCAACAGGATTTATAGTAATTACACAGAATGGGGCAAACACCTACACGAAACTTATAAGAGTGAGATTGCGGCTATATTAAAAATCCCGCTTTTGCTACGTGCACAATGGGGAATATATAAAAACCTGTTATGTGGCGTCACCACGGTGGTTAATCATGGGAAAAGATTAGGATTGGATAACGATCTGATAACTGTTTTTGAAGCATGTCAAAACCTGCATTCGGTACATTTTGAAAAACAATGGCGGCTAAAATTAAATAGCCCTTTTAAATTAAATCTTCCGGCAGTTATACATATTGGCGAAGGCATTGATGACTTTTCATTCCGGGAAATTGATGAATTGACGAGGTGGAATTTATTTAATAAAAAACTGATAGGGATCCACGCTGTTATTATGTGTGAGCGGCAGGCGAAAAAATTCAAAGCTATTATATGGTGCCCGCAGTCAAATTATTTTTTGCTTAATAAAACAGCGCCGATGAATATTTTGAAAAAAAACACCACCGTCTTATTTGGCACTGATTCCACATTAACCGGCAACTGGGATATTTGGCAACATTTAAAACTCGCACGCGAAACCAAAATGCTCGACGATAAATCGCTTTACTATACGCTAAATCATAATGCAGCTACTATATGGCAACTAAACTGCGGAGCAATTGCACCCGGCAAGGATGCTGACTTAGTAGTAGCAAAAACTCAGCATGGCAAAACTGGCTTTGATGCTTTTTTTGGGATTGAACCGGCTGATTTGTTGCTGGTTATACACAAAGGAAATATCCGTATGTTTGATGAAACATTGCTGTCCCAATTAAAAGCATGTAAGGTAGATGATTTCAGCAAGATCTATATAAATGGCGCATGTAAATATGTGCCGGGTGATTTGCCGGGATTGATCGAAAGCATAAAACAATATAATCCGGCGGTCCATTTTCCGGTAAGCACAGGTAAACCTGACTAATATGAAGTTTGTTTTTGCCAGTTATGTATACACCAAAGAGTTTAACCAACCCCTGCCCTGGCTAAAACGAATAAGTATGTACGGGGGGATTTTAGAAGGGTTAAGTATTAAAAACACCGTTATCAGTATAGAACAGATAGATTATGAGGGCTATTTTTTTTTTAACGGAGTTTATTACCACTTTAAACGATTCTCAAAAGCATCCCATTATTTCCCCTTTTATTTACACCAGTTTGTAAAAAAGCTGCAACCGGATGTAGTGGTGATACAGGGACTGCATTTCCCTTTGCAGGTGATACTATTACGTTTAATGCTTGGCAAAAAAGTAAAGATCATTGCGCAGCATCATGCAGAAATACCATTTACCGGCATCAAAAAAAAATTGCAGCAAATTGCAGACCGCTGTATTCACGCCTATTTATTTGCGTCTAAACCTATGGGATTGGATTGGGTAACAAAAGGCAACCTGGCATGTCCCGAAAAAATACACGAGGTAATGGAAGTATCCTCTCTCTTTTATCCGGATAAAAAGGCAGAGGCAAAACAGCAAACAAAGGTTTCAGGCAACCCAATATTTTTATGGGTGGGCCGCCTTAATGCAAATAAAGATCCGTTGAATGTAGTAAGGGCATTTTTAAAATTCACAGTGACAAATCCGGCTGCGCGTTTGTATATGATTTATCATACCGATGAATTGATTGTGGATATTAAAGCATTAATATGTCAAAACAATGCTCAATCCCCAATAATATTAATTGGTAAAGTTGCTCACGCCGAATTACAGCACTGGTATAACAGTGCTGATTTTTTTATCTCAGGTTCACATTACGAGGGTAGCGGCACGGCGGTTTGTGAAGCAATGTCCTGCGGCTGTATCCCAATAGTCACCGACATATTTCCATTCAGGATGATAACCGATAATGGAAGTTGCGGAATTTTATATGAGGCCGGGAATGAGGCTGCATTATTATCAGCATTGGAGCACACCAAACTATTAGATGTAAATGAAAAGCAACAAAGGTCACTCGCCCATTTCAAATCCAATCTCTCTTTTGAAGCCATTGCCGGGAAAATCCAGGAAGTTGCAATATCATTATACAAATAAGCTGATCATATTTTTTGCCACCTGCTGTATCGGGCACACCAATACACGATCGTGTTCCCTGTGTGTTTTTTTAAGTATTGATACAATTTCCATATTCATTTCTTCAAAGTTTTTTACTACATGATGGTGCCGGTAATCCTTAGCCATCGGTTTACAAAACGAAACCACATGTGCTCCTGCATATAAAGCTTCAGCTAATACAGAGCCAAAACCCTCGTACGCCGAAGGGTGCAAAAAAACTTTAGCCCTTTGCATTAATATGAGTACTTCCATATGCGGTAATTCTCCCGCAAATAAAATATTATCACTTAAATTCAATTCCGTTGTTATTGCTTTTAATCTTTCCATTTCAGGTCCTTTTCCGCAAATAACGGCTTTAATATGAGGATGAGATTGCTTCAAAATTCCAATAGTTTCAACAAAGAGACCGTATTGTTTTAAAGGAATTAATGAGCCTGCACCTAAAATATCAATATCCCTTTTTACCGGAAGGTCAGGAAACAAGGAGGTGTCAATCCCCAGAGAAAGCACCTGTAGGGGAGCTATTCCATAGTTATTTCTAACTTCTTTTGCTATAAAGTCTGAAAGAGCTATCAAATTTTCCCTTTGTGGCTTTATCCATTTAAAATATTTATTCCCTTTTTTGGCGTCCTGGCCCAATATCCAGCTATAATGAACCAACTTATGCTGCCTTCCAAAATAATCTCCTACTAAAGCGCACTCCCCAAACCAGAAGCTTAGTAGTCCAATCAGTGAATACTTTTTATTTAATTTTCTTAAAATAAACCATGCCTTTAGCCAGGTTTTTATTCTCCGTATACGTCCTTTATCTTTGCCGCCTACGGCAATTACTTTTACATTATTCCATCGGTATTCGTTTTTAATAAATGGATAATGAAAAGCTAAAACGATGATATTTAAGCCAGGGCAAACTTCTTTGAGTGCCTTTACAAACAACTGCTGTGGGGGTACACAGGTAGTATCAGCTTCATTTTCAGGAAAGCCGGGACTTAGTATAACCAGTGTTTGCAGCTTATTTTTCATCCAATGAAATTATTTTATTACAAAATGATAAGCTGGCCTTATTATGCGTGATCATGATGATCATTTTCCCTTGCTTTGCAAGCAATTCCAGCTTAATTAAAATTGCTTTTTCTGATGCTTCATCAATTTCGCTAAAAGGCTCATCCAAAATCAGCAGATCGAAGTCATGATATAGCGCCCTGGCAAGCATTAACCTTTGGCGCTGGCCGCCACTTATATTTTTCCCGTTCTCGGTGATTATTTTGTTTGTTCCTTCGGGATTTTGAAGCATGGCGTCAAATCCACAAAAAGAGAGTGCATATGTTAGTTTGTCCACATCACATTCATCTTCTGTAAGGCAGATATTTTTCTCAATTGAATCATTGATAAAAAACGGTTGCTGTTTTACGTACGAAATATGGTCCCAATAGATTTGTCGTTGATTACAATCGGTTAATACCTGGTTTATATTAATATCTCCCTTTTCCTGTTCAAGAAAGCCAAGCAATAAATTCACTATAGTTGTTTTGCCTAAACCTGATCGTCCGGAAATTCCCACAAAGTCGCCAGGAAAAATTTCGCAGCTAAATTTATTTAATATTTGATGGTGCTTATATTTAAAACTAACCTTATCAAATATTACTGAATGGATTGTTGAAATGCTATGTGTATTAATAACCACAGGCTCATCAACATGCAAAAGGTCGTTAATAGTGAATGCATAGGTTTTAATTTGTCCGGTACTATTTAAAATTTTTACTATCCCAGGGATGATCTTGTACGATGCAGCCATAAAAACACTTATATCAATCAAGCCAATACTGTTTGTATTTGCTGTCCATTTATTAAGTGCTATTAAAATAAAGAAACCAAGTACAGCAAAAACTTCGATCAACCTTGACGGTAGACCTTGTACCGTTTGCTGTGTGGCTATGCTATCATTCAGCTGTTTTTGCTGTTTGTAATACCTGTTAGTGAAAAATTGATTTTTATCGTAAACATTGCTTTCTAAAAAACCAGATAACGATTCATTTAAATATTGAAGTGTCATTTGGCTTGTAGTTTTTATAATAGCGCGTACATAACGTAGCTTCTTTTTAATAAAGAAAGTAAGTACAATTACAGGGGGAAGTAATAAAACAAACAAGGATATGAATAACCGGCTGTGATAAAAAAGCAGACCAATTATTGTAAAAAAGATTAATATACTTTGAGAAACAACCTGCTGAATATTAGTTAATATATAATTACTGAATTCAATTGGTTGCTGGCTTATTTTTCGTATATAAATTGACGAATCAATGTTTATAAATTTAATATAACTACCTTTTAAATAATGCCATATGTTCCGTTTTGACAAACGGGATGCCACGGCGAAGAAAAAGTGATTTTGCGATTTGGAGAGCCGATAACCTAACCAATTTTTTAAGCTAAACAGTATAAAGAATATACCTATAAGCAGTAAGGAGTTTTTATTAAACACCGATTGTAAAAACAAGGGGTTTATAACCTTGCTTTTGGTAGTATAAAAGTTAATCACAAACAGCAAAGTCCCTAAAAATGCAATATCAAGTATGCCAATACCCAGGTTGAGTATAATGTACCGGAAAAACTTTACTTTTTCCTTCCGGTTTAGTATGCACAAAATGTTTGAGATAAATTGTTTCAAAGAATTTATTGGCAAGGGTTTAAAGAGTTACGGCAATATTTTATAGTTAGTTGCCTTACCAGCAAAGAATAGTATTTATTTTATAAATCAACGGTGTTATAAAACACTAAAGGTGAAGTAATAGATTACTTTAACCGCTGATTTTGATCTCTTAGGATGTGCTTTTCTAAGATGTTTAATATAGCATAGTCATAAACAAAGGAGGTAAATTAAAATGTCTTCCCTTGTTATTAAGCTAATTTTTGACCTATAAAAAAGAAGCCGCCTCATTGCATTATGAGACGGCTTCTTTTATTTAAACTATAGTTTTAAAACTTCTATGAACCCATTGGGGGTCTGGTAGGAGTTGTAGGCGGAGTTGTTGGTGTTGGCGTAGGTGTTGGATTGGGCGTAGGTGTTGGCGACGGATTTGGATTTGGCATAGGAGTAGGCGACGGATTTGTGGGTGTTGGATTTGTCGGTGTCGGATTGGTCGGATCTGTAGGGGTTGGTGTTGGGTTTGTTGGTGTCGGGGTTGTTGGTGTTGTCGGTGACTTCCTCTTCTTTTTACCCGGAACCGTATCATTAACCGCTATAGTGCTCTTATGTAAATAAGCACCTTTGCTTGCAACACCATTCCCGGTGTTTGCTATTCCATATTCAAATGCGCCGGCAACCAAAGCAGCCATTAGCATTACACTTAATTTTTTCATAATATTAACTTTTATAATGATTAATAATTAGTGGAAATAAAGTTTCCTTAAATACTACAAGGGGTGATTTATTTTGTTTTAATTAAAATAAATTACCTATTAAGAAATATTTAAGTGCTTAGAATTGTGAAAGCTAACTTAGGAAATATTTACACTATGCTTAAGGTCAGAAAGTCTTTTCCGCACATCAGCCTGTAATTTTAGTTTAATGAGTTTACTGCATAGACTAAACGGAAAATTAAGGCTATAAGAATATAAAAAGATCACTTCAGTTTTTTGATGAGCAATTTCTTTAAATGTCCAGGACCCTAAAAAAGATTTAAACAGATAGGGTCCTTTGATCATTTTTATTGCAGTTACGGTTGGTCTGTTAAAGGTTATATATTCGGTGACCATACCCAAACCATTTTTTGCCACACAAAGGGCTTTCACCCCTTTATCAGCTTTTAATGCGCCATCTATAAGATCAGCTCTTTTTAAGAAGGTGTCCCAAATCAAACGTTTACCATAGTCCTGAGTAAAGTCAAAAACTGTTTCCGGAGTACAATCAACTTCAATTGTTTCTGTAAACTTTATGCCTTTCATTGAGATTTAAAAAGAGACTTACGAAGTTTTATTTTGTTTTATTTAAAAAAATAGCTGTTAAGAAATGTTTAAATACTTAGAATTGTGATAGCTAACTTAGGAAATATTTACACTGTGCTTAGAAATGCTATAAAAATTCATCCTCAATATCAAACTGCATCATGTGAATGATATATCTTAAATATCTTTCCTTTTGGATAGGAATTTTTATGAAAATCAGTCATTTCACAAAGTTTAAAATAATATCTCAAACGTTCCGAATAAGAAGGCCGGCAAAAAAATTTTGGCGCTCTTCTTCATCTTCTTCCCAGGTGGTATTTACTTAATTCGTTTCATTTTCATCAATATGAAGACTTACGAAGTTTCACAAACTTCGTAAGTCTGTCCTGATTTTTTTCTTGGGCACCTAAACCGCTGCAACTTCCTTCGCTACGCCCGGCCTGCCATTTTTAAATGCTTTGCGTGGTTTTAAGCCCAGCAATTCAAACATGGCCATGTCACTGTCAAACGAGGGATTTGGTGTGGTAAGCAGTTTCTCTCCCGCAAAAATAGAGTTAGCGCCTGCCATAAAACAAAAAGCCTGTTCAACTACGCTCATCTCGGTTCTGCCGGCTGATAAGCGCACCACTGTTTTAGGCATAATGATACGGGTGGTTGCAATCATCCGTACCATTTCCCATACCGATACCCTCGGCTGATCGGCCAACGGCGTCCCCTGTACCGGCACCAGTGCATTAATGGGTACTGATTCCGGATGTTTGGGCAGGTTAGATAATGTTTTAAGCATGGAGATGCGGTCTTCCACCGTTTCTCCAAGGCCGATGATACCGCCGCTGCAAACAGTGATCTTAGCTTTACGCACATGCTCCAGCGTTTTTAAGCGCTCATCATAGGTACGCGTGGTAATAATGCGTTTGTAATCTTCTTCAGAAGTATCCAGGTTATGGTTATAGGCATACAATCCCGCATCAGCAAGTCTTTGTGCCTGCGATTCGGTTAGCATTCCCAGCGTGCAGCAAACTTCCATATCAAGCTCATTTACTGCTTTAACCATATCAATCACCTTATCAAAATCGCGGTTATCGCGTACTTCACGCCATGCAGCGCCCATGCACAACCTGGAAGCGCCGCCATCTTTAGCTTTTTGAGCCACGGCTATTACTTCATCTTTAGGCATAATTGCATGCACATCAACACCGGTATTATAGCGTGCAGCCTGCGGGCAATAAGCGCAATCTTCGGGGCATCCCCCGGTTTTAATCGATATTAATGAGCTTATTTGTACTTCCGAATAATCTTTATTTTCACGGTGCACGGTTGCAGCCTCATAAACAAGGTCCAGCAATGGCCTGTGATATATTTCAGCGATCTCTTCTTTCGTCCAGTTGTATCTTACTTCAGTCATTTGTATTTCTATTTGAGTGTTATTCTTCAATTGGATATTAAACCTGTTTATTAATGCGCCGGCAATAAAAGTTTGGTTGCAAACCATAACGGCAATAAAAAACCTGCACAATCTGTAAAGGTGGTAATAATTATGGATGAAGCCACGGCAGGATCAATTCCCACCCTTTTTAACACCAGCGGAATAGATGCGCCTGTTAATCCGGCTACGATCAGGTTGCCTGTCATTGCCAGGAATAGTACAAGGCCCAGCATTGGGTTGGAGTCATAAAATAAAGCCACACAGAAAACAATCAGGCCATTAGCCGCTCCATTTAACATGCCCACCAAAAATTCTTTTATTACAGCGTTATAAGCTTGTTTATCGGTAAGGTCGGTTAATGAAATACGCCTTACAGTTACTGCAAGGGCTTGGGTAGCCGCATTGCCTCCCATCCCGGCAATAATCGTCATATAAGCCGCTAGTATAGGAAGCTTTTGAACAGTATCATCAAAATGCCGGATAACGGACGCCGCCAAATAAGCAGTACCCAAATTTATAACCAGCCAGGGCAGGCGGCTTTTTACGGCATTTCTCCAGTTACCGCTCAGCTCTTCATCTTCTGATACACCGGAGATTTTTAATATATCCTCAGTGCTCTCCTGCTCCATTACGTCGATAATATCATCAACTGTAACCCTTCCCAGCAGTTTCATGTTATCATCCACCACCGGTATGGTAGTTAAATTGTATTGTGATATCAGTCCGGCAACATCTTCCTGATCAAGCTCAGCTTTCACATAAACAAAATCCTTATCAACAAGATCACGGACATGTGCGTCGGCCTTTGCTTTTATGATAGATTTGATCGATAAAATACCCTGCAAAATATCATTATCATCCACCACATAAATGGTATAAAACTCCTCCATCTCTTCCGATTGGCGGATGATCTCATCCAAAGCATCTTTTTTATCAAGATTGATATTTACCTTGATAATTTCTGAGTTCATTAAACCACCCGCAGTATCCTCGTCGTATTTTAGCAGTGCGCGGATGTTATCGGCGTCTTCCTGGTCTAAGTCTTCTAATATTTCCTGCTGTTCATCCTCGTCCAGCTGTGAGATAATGTCGGTAGCATCATCATAATCCAGTTCTTCAATGATCTCCGAACGCTTTTCTTTATGAAGGCCGATAAGTAATTCGCCGGCGTCCTGTTCCTCATGCATTTCAGAAATAACCTCTGACGCAATATCAATTGGAAGAATATTAATGATTCTTTCCTTGGCTTCCTGGGGAAGCTTCTCAAACAGCAAGGCAATCTCCGAAGCATGATACTCCTTCAGAACCGACTCTAATTCAGCATCATTACCCGCTAGCGCGGTTTCGATGCGTAACAGATCGGACTTATCTATTTCAAAAGATTGCATATGCGACTAAA
This sequence comes from Mucilaginibacter sp., assembly GCA_028287865.1. Taxonomy (GTDB): domain Bacteria; phylum Bacteroidota; class Bacteroidia; order Sphingobacteriales; family Sphingobacteriaceae; genus Mucilaginibacter. The sequence continues at coordinate 16,508 of JAQBOU010000103.1, forward strand.
ATACGTATTTATAGCGCAAAAAAGCGAATAAAAAAGGAATGCAACGTTATAAAGGCGCAGCGTTATTTATGCAGACAGTAAATTCAGAAACGTTTATCTCAGTTATTTTCTCTCCACGGGATCGGCAATACTGCCGCCGGTACGGTTTGCTTTCACCAAAAGTTTTAATGAAACCGGGTATTTATTGGAGAACTGCCATAGGGCATTAAGAACTGCCGCCGGAGCTGACGCATTTACCGGGTTGGTGCTGTTAATATCTTTCCCCATCCTGTTACCATCGTTACCGACAGATTGATAAGAATTGTGTACATAGCTCATGTAATTGGTACCGTTTACCAGCCAGGGCGAAATGAAAATATGGTCGTACCATGAAAAGGCGCCTCCGCTGGTACCGCAGCCATTGGGTGCCGTAATTAACTGACGGGTTGAAGTAGTTAGATATTTACTGTACGGAACCGTGTTATTTGCCCATTGGGCGGGATAGCTAACTGCCTGATCAGGGTAAAATGGAGGATCAAACATTCTTGTAGCGGTATCCGTTGCGCTCACAATAGCCTGGTAACCCTGCTCCAAACTGTTTGTAGTATTAAAGTCGCCCATATTGATTAGGTTGGGGAAATAAGCAAATTTACTTCTAAGGGTCTGCATTTCCTGCGTTACCTGCTGATCCCTTGTCGCACTGGACGAGCCCGATTGGGTATGATTTACCAGCACATATAAATAAGTAGTATCATGCGTGATAGCAATATTGGGATCGTTGTAGTATAATTTATACAGATCAAAGTCTGAAACGTTTATCTCGATGATGTGGCTGTTTACAAACGTTAGTTTTTGTTTATTATAAAACAACACACTCATTTTAGTATCGAAACTGGAATCAGAAAGTGTGGCATAAGCATACGTGTTGGGGAAGGCCGCATTCAAAGCGTTATTGGTAATATCAGCTGCCAGGTTAACCGGGTATGCCGAATTTATTGGAAAAGCGGTCATCTTTTCACAGCTTAACAAATCGGGATGTACAAATTGAACAATGGTTTTTAAATAGCCATTTAAAACACTGGTGCCTGACTGGCAGCCATCACCATAATTAAGTGCATTATAAGCCATTACGGTTAATGTATCTGTTTTGTCAACGGTATTGGGTAGCGGGACGGTATTGATTGGTTTTGTAACTGTAGGAGTGGTAGTAATACTTTTGTTCACAGAAGATTTTGAACAGGAGTCAATAATAATCACAAGCAATAAAACTACCACCAGGCTAAACTTTGTAAATTTCATTCAGTAAAGTAATGACAAAATCTACAGCCATCCCCTAACAGGGAGATTTGATAACTCAGCATTTATAATTATTTAACAGCCTGTTACTTTAAATTGCGCTGTTGTTAAGACGTTAAAAACTTCATTTTTACCCCGGTTAACTTTTCAAACTTTGACACTGTTTGATTTACCCGGCTTTTCCTGATCGAGAGCCGGATAACGCAATTGTTATCAAATTCCTGTGATAGTATAATAAGATCATCATCCTTTATTATACGCATTACATCATTCATTTGCAGGTAATCAAACTCAATAGTATAAATATCATTCACTGTTTTTTCTACAATAACAGCCTTGCTTAAGGCATCTTCAGTCGCCAGTTTATAAGCGTTTATTAAGCCGGGAACGCCCAATAGCGTACCGCCAAAATAACGGACAACCACTACCACCAGATTAGTAAGGTCGCGGGAGAGTAACGTATTAAGAATGGGTTTTCCTGCAGTTCCTGCCGGTTCGCCATCGTCATTTATCCTGAATATAGAACGGTCAATGGTGAGCCGCAGTGCCCAGCAATGGTGATTTGCTTTAGGATGTTCGTTTTTTAATTGAGAGAGAATACTTTTAAGCTCAGTTTCGTTATTTATTGGATAAGCATAAGCTAAAAATTTACTGCCACGGTCACGAAATATCCCTTCAACGGGTTTTTCAATTGTACGGTAAGTGTCTTCAAACAGCATACTATTATCAGGATTTTGCGATAACTATTATCGCTATAATAGCTATCACTATGCCGGCTTTGTTGAGCCGACTCAATTTTTCTTTAAAAATAAGGAGGCCAATTAAAGCTCCAACTACTATTACACCAATATTCATTGCCGAAAAAACAGTTGAAGGCTGATTTGCCAGCGCCTTATGGGCTTTTAAGTAAAACAGGATATTCCCGAAATTGGCTATTCCCAAAAACCAGCCAATTAAAATATGGGGCCAGGAAAACCGCATCCTTTTTGTAATTACCTGGTAAAGCAAGCCTATCAGCGCAAATATAAACGCCAGTACAAAAACTATAAAGAGCGATGTACCATAGGCGATGGGCTTAAAGGCAGCAATTTGCTTAAATAAAACATCGATAATACCCATTCCCGCAAAAACAACCAGCAGGTATAACCAGGCATTTCCGGCTCCTTTATTACTTACGTTGTTCTTTTGCCATGGAATAGAAAATATAATGGCTGTAAATCCCAATATTATTCCAAGCAATTTTAAGCCGGTGATCTTTTCGTCAAATAGCAGAAAAGAAGCGATGATGGGAATAAATAAAGATAAACGCTGCGCAATATCAGTCCGCACAATGCCGGATAGCTTAACAGATACGGCCAGGATTACAAAAAGAGCGGGCAGTAATAAACCCAATACCGAATAAGTAAATATGGGTGCATCACCAAGATTTTGTAAATGCGGCTTTAAAAACAACCAGCTTAATAAAATTGCCATGGAGTAATTCCATGTAATAGCCTGGTAAACATCAATATGGTACCGTTTAGCCAGTTTAAGCAGTATGGAAACTGTAACACTACAACAAATACTTAATAATATATAGAGCATGTTTGGTTGTTGATAAGGTTGAGTAACTATCGGTTAATAAGATATAAGGAGTATTCCCTACCCATCAACCATTAACTAAAACCAATAGTTTATCATTCCCTGTTAAAAACTCCCCGGTAATTTCACCGGATATGAATGGTGCTTTAATACCTTCTTTTAAATTGGTTGTTCCGGTAAAAATACGGGCTTCGTCCCATAAACCGGCTGTGATGAATGCATTTAACGTAAATGCGCCGCCTTCAATTATAACTGATTGTATATCCTGTAAATATAATTGATATAAAATATATTGCGGAACATACCTGTCAAAATCTTCGAGCGAAATATATTTATTTTTACCGATGATATCAGTTTTAACTTCGTTAAATACCAGTGTTTCAACAGTTTGATCAAACAGGTTCAAGTTGTTATCTAATTCAAGCCGGCGGTCAATAACCACCCGCTTTGGTGATTTTCCGCTTGCATAACGTACGTTTAATTGCGGGTTATCAATTGCAGCGGTGTTTTTACCTACCAAAACCGCATCTTCTTCACTACGCCACTGATGTACCAGTTTGCGTGCTTCTATTCCTGTTATCCAATGTTGTGTGCTATTTTCCGGGGCAAAAAAGCCGTCTGCTGTTTGCGCCCATTTAAGAATAATATACGGACGGTGTTTTTGCACCCTTGTAAAAAAACGCCTGTTTAACCATTGGCACTCCTTTTCTAAAATTCCGGTGAGCACTTCAATACCCGCATCCTTTAATTTTTCTATCCCCTTTCCATTCACCTGGGCGAATGGATCACGGCAGCCAACAACGACTTTGGGAATCCGGTGTTTAATGATCAGATCGGCACAAGGTGGGGTTTTGCCATAATGTGCGCAGGGTTCCAGTGAAACATAGATCGTGGATTGCTCCAGCAGTTCAGCTGCGTTATCAAACTTACTGATAACCTCGTTAATAGCATTTACTTCCGCATGGGCTTCCCCATATTTATGGTGATAACCCTCGCCTATTATTTTATCGTCATGCACCACAACGGCCCCAACCATTGGGTTCGGACTTACAGTTCCCAAACCCAGTTCAGCAAGTTCAAGGCAGCGTTGCATATATTTTTCATGGCCCGGCATGGTGCAAATATAGCAGAGATATTTTGTTACTTTGTTGTATGAATACCCTGAAGGATGTTTTTGCTGATTTTAAAAAAGGACTGGAAACAATTTATGAACCGAATGAGACAGAAGCCTTAACATTATTGATAATCAGCGAAATAACCGATTTATCAAAAGCACAGATTAAAGCCTTTCCAGAAAAAGAAGTATCGGCACAACAAGCTGAAAAGTTGGCAAATATATTAACCGAACTAAAATCAGGCAAGCCATTACAGTACATATTGGGCAAAACCGAATTTTATGGATTGCCTTTCAAGGTTAACCCATCAGTGCTGATTCCACGACCGGAAACAGAAGAACTGGTTGAATGGGTGATCTCATCAGTACGCAAAGAGAATTGGACAACAGGCAGTATACAGGATATTGGTACCGGAAGCGGCTGTATCGCCATCAGCCTAAAAGAGCATTTACGCAGCTTTGACGTCTCTGCAATTGATATTTCAAGTAAAGCCTTGCAAACTGCAAAAGAAAATGCCGAACTTAATCAAGTTGATATTGATTTTATAGAAGCAGATATCCTGAATTTTAAATCCGAAATCGAACATCCGAAATCCGACGTCATAATAAGCAATCCTCCCTATGTAACACTTGCAGACAAAGCGCTGATGCACATCAACGTAACCGATTTTGAACCTCACAATGCGCTGTTTGTACCCGAAAATGATCCACTAATATTTTATAAAGCAATAGCTGATTATGCCATTCAACATCTTACCGGCAATGGTATGCTATTTCTCGAGATCAATGAAAGTTACGGTAAGCAAACTGTTGAACTATTATCGCACAAAGGATTTCAAAACATCAAATTAAAAAAAGATATGAGCGGCCGGGACCGGATGGTTAAGGCGATGTTAAATTAGTTCGTCTAAACTAAAATCCGAAATCGAACATCCGAAATCTGGAATAAAAAACTAACTTCTTGGGTGAAACTGAATAATAGTTCCCTTTAAATATTCCCTGTCCAGGTGGGTATAAATTTCGGTAGTAGTGATGCTTTCATGTCCAAGCATTTCCTGCACAGCCCGCAAGTCGGCGCCGCCTTCAACCAAATGGGTTGCAAATGAATGCCTAATAGTATGGGGACTGATGGCTTTATTTATCCCGGCAAGCTCGGCTAATTGCTTAATAACCATAAATATATAAACCCGGCTCAACCTTGTTCCCCGCCGGTTTAAAAAAACCAGATCTTCCTCGCCTTTTTTTACCGGTATATGTACCCTTATATTTTCAATCCAAACTTTTAAGGCCTTTACGGCTGAGCCACCAATAGGCACAAGCCGCTCTTTACTGCCTTTTCCGGTTACTTTAATAAATTCAATATCAAGGTAAAGGTTTGATAATTTGAGCTCCGTTAACTCTGATACCCGCAAGCCGCAGCCATACAAAACCTCCAGTATCGCTTTATTACGCCCCCCTTCCGGTTTTGATACATCAATGGCATCTATCAGTTTATTGATCTCATTGTAGCTTAAAGTATCCGGCAATTTCCGTTGAATCTTGGGTGACTCCAGCAATTCAGAGGGATCGCTTTTTATAATATCCTCCATTAAAAGATATTTATAGAATGCTTTAATACCCGATAATATCCTGGCTTGTGATGACGGTATCATTCCTAATTCATTTGCCCATTCAATAAACCGGCGCAAATCTGTTAAAGTTATTTTTTCAGGAGCAATTTTATCATTTTGAATATCAGAAAATTGACATAGCTTTTCTATATCCCTGCTATAAGCTTCGATTGAATTTTTTGACAGGGATTTTTCTAATTGTAAATATGCCTGGAAACCTTTTATTGCCGAACGCCAATCCAATTGATTTTTTTTAATGTTTTTATTTAAGTTTGATGTGATGAAGATACAAATTATAAACGGCCCCAATTTAAACCTGCTTGGCGTGCGCGAAAAATCCATATACGGGAACAGCGATTTCGAAACCTACCTCGAAGAGTTGCGCAACCGGTATAAAAACCTTACCATTGATTACTACCAAAGTAACGTTGAGGGCGAAATTATCAATAAATTACATGAAACCGGCTTTACTTATGATGGTATTGTACTTAATGCCGGTGCTTATACCCATACTTCAATAGCCATCGCCGATGCTATAGCCGCAATAAATACGCCTGTTATTGAAGTACATATTTCCAATGTATACAAGCGGGAAGAATTCAGGCATAGTTCAATGCTGGCAGCAAATTGTAAAGGTGTGATTGCCGGTTTCGGCATGGACTCCTACCGTTTGGCTATTGAAAGCTTATTAAAATAATTGAAGATGCGTAACCTGTTAAAATTATCGTTTGTTTTTTCGTTAACGCTGCTGATAACAGCGGCTGCTAATGATTGCAACGCCCAGCACAAAAAAACAAAATCCCACGGCACAGTAAGGGATTCGTTAAGAAGGGCCGTAATGCAACGCGATTCGCTGATGCGTACTTTTAAACACTCAGATAACTCCGTAAATGGGTTGTTGCAAAAACTCGAATACTACAATAGCTCCTACAACCAGGACCTTTCAGATTTTTCGCAAGGATTTGATACGCTTGAAATAAGCCAGCAGTTACCCGCAATGGAAAGGCGGATGCCAATTATGGGTACTTTAATTGAAAATGATCATTCGAGCACTTTGGGATATCTTTTCACCATAAGGGATCTAATTTCCCATTTTAAGGATGATCTTGATAACTGGCAAAAAGAATTGTCGGAAAACAACGCTAAAATGGATAAAATCCATACAGATATTATCGACTTCAAAAAAGACACCGCTATGAACAAAGTACCCGCAGACAGCACATTGCGGGTAAGATACCTTCCTCAAATTACCCAAATACAAAATAAGTGGAAACACCTTGATACTGCCATTGAAAAAGCTGTGATCAAATTGGGGCTTTTGCAAAACCGGGTAACAGTGCTCGACCTTTTATATTTAGATATAAATGACCGGATAGATTTAAAGATCCACGATTTTACTGCCAGGTCAATTACCAACGAGTATGGCTATATCTGGCAGTCTCAACAGCAAAATGTTATGCCATTGGATACGGTAGTATCTAAAACAACCAAGCTGAATTCAAGGCTTTTAAGGTACTTTTTAGATCCAAAATCAACCAGTCGTATAAACACTGTTAGTCATTTGGGAACCTTAGCTGTATTGATGCTCTTTTTTGCATGGATATATACCAGCCGGCGTAAATTAATAAGGCTTAAAGATAATTATCAAAGCACCCTTGATCAAACTAACTATATTGTAAAACATCCATTTGTTTCGTCACTTATCATCGCTTTAATCCTGGGGCTATATTTTTATGATCAGCCGCCCTTTATATTTTTAGAGCTGTTGCTACTGGGAATGATGGCATGTATTGTTGTGCTGGTAAAGGCGGCCTGGCCCAAACCCTTTTTTAAATTTTGGCTGGGTATTTTTGTGCTGACGATCTTTTACGCCATATCAAACCTGTTTATACAGGTATGTTATGCAGACCGGATATTTTTAATGCTTTTATCTATTGCTAGTATTTTGCTGGCTGTTTGGTTTTTAAAAGAAACAAAAGCAACTACCGAAGAGTATCCATGGTTTACAAGAATAATATTAATTCTGTTCATCATCTGTCATGGGATTTCTCTTTTACTAAATATTATTGGCCGGTTCAGCCTTGCAAAAATAATTGGCGTTACAATTGATTTTAATCTGTGCCTGGGCTTTGGCTTTTACCTGCTTATCCATATATTAATGGAAAGCTTGTTTTTACAGCTGGAAGCTAATAAAATTGAAAACAGCAGCTTTACCTCCTATTTAGATTTTAAAATACTTCAAAACAAATTTAAAAATGTAGTAGTAAAAATCGCAGCGGTTTTATGGACTATTAAGCTGTTGGAAAATCTGGATATTGACGATTTTATATATGGCAAAGCCGGTGATTTTTTAACCCACAGTTATAAAGTAGGTACCACTGCATTCACTTTTGGCAGCATCGTGATCTTTGTCGGCGTAATATGGCTGTCTATCATCATATCCCGCGTAATCAGTTATTTTTATGACTATGCGGAACAACAATCAGCCTCATCAGGCGACGCCAAAAAGAATAAAACATCCATTTTATTAATCAGGCTGTCCGTATTTTCCATTGGTTTTATAGCTGCTATTATGTTTTCGGGCATCCCGCTTACCGAAGTTACCATAGTAGTGGGTGCTTTAGGTGTAGGTATTGGTTTTGGCTTGCAAAATATAGTTAACAACCTGGTATCAGGCGTGATACTGGCTTTTGAAAAGCCGGTACAGGTAGGTGATATTATTGAAGTTGGCAACCGGTCAGGAACTATAAAAGAAATTGGTATCCGCGCCAGTAAAATTGAAGCCGGCGATGGCTCCGAGTTAATTGTTCCCAATGGCGACCTGATATCCCAGCATGTTATTAACTGGACATTGCATAATACAAACCGCCGTGTCGAACTGATCGTTGGGGTAGCTTATGGCTCTGATATTGACAAGGTGGAGGAGATTTTAAAACGAATTGTAAGAAACAGGGAGGATATTATGCAAACGCCTCCTCCGCTGGTGTTTTTGCATAATTTTAGCGATAGCTCTGTCGACTTCCGGTTATTGTTCTGGGCGGCTGATATTGGTAAATGGGTGAGCCTTAAGAGTGATGTTATGGCCGAAGTTTATACTGAATTCGCGAAAGAGGGTATTGAAATACCTCATCCAAAGCGTGATATACAGGTATTTTTCCCTGAAGGCACCAGCGCTGAAGTTAAGAGCCCGGATTTGCTTAAACCTATTTCAACACAGGAAACACCTCAGGAGGATGCGCCTAAAGAAGATTTGCCAAAACCGGATGCTTCTAAAAAAAACAGTTCAAAACAGGAAACACCTAAAGAAAATCCTCCGGGGAAAGCTCAGTAAAATGTTTTTTCTTTTTGATGAAGAATGCCCAAACAATGCTGCCTTTATAAATTCCTTTTAAGGGGTAGTGTTTATATTTTTTGCTGACCTTAATGGAAGGGTTTTTATTTTTTGACTTAAAAAGGCTCCATACAAAGTTTTGATGCGCCCGGCTAACCGCCCAGGCATCTTTGCGTTTGCCTTCATTTAAAAAGCGGAATATTGCCAAAAGATCCATCCAGATACGGATGATGATTATAAATACAGCGCGCCAAAAAGGAAGATTATTTTGCAGCAATAAAAGGTTGTTCCTGAAATTGAGATATGTTTTAAACGGATTCTCCACATTAAGGGTCCCTCCTCCCATGTGAAATACTTCCGATTCTGCACAGTACATAATTTTGTATCCCATGTTTTTTAAACGCCAGCAAAGATCTATCTCTTCCATATGCGCAAAAAAACGGTCGTCAAATCCACCTGCTTCATGCCAGCAATGTTTTTTAATAAACATAGCAGCCCCCGTGGCCCAAAACACTTCGTCAGATTGGTGGTACTGGCCTTTATCCTGCTCCATTTCGTAAAACATCCTGCCGCGGCAAAAAGGATAGCCAAAACAATCGATAAAACCACCTGCAGCACCTGCATGCTCAAAACACTCTTTTTGATTATAAGCCTTTATTTTGGGTGCTGCTGCAGCTATCAGTGGATCACTTTCCATCAAGTTGATCACTGGCGCAATCCAACCAGGAAAAACTTCTACATCTGAGTTTAGCAAGATATAATAATCGGCATCAACATATTCCAAAACCTTATTATACCCACCGGTAAAGCCATAGTTCTGATCATTTTGGATGATCCTTATCGATGGATATTCCTGTTCTATAAAAGCAACAGAGCCATCTGTGGAAGCGTTATCCCCTACAATAATTTCAAGGTTTGGCCAGGTAGATGACAATACCGAGGGCAGGAACTGGCGGAGATATTTAATACCATTCCAGTTCAATATCACTACGGCAACTTTGGGTGTATTGCTCATTTTTGTATATCCTCCGGCTTAATCTTCCATCTCCGGTGCGACCATAGCCAATAAGCCGGTTTCTCCCTGATCATTGATTCCAGGTATTTAACATGTGAATTTGTAATTTCGTAAGGTTCTGTTTGCTTCGGATTTTCAAACAAAGGTACAAGGGTGGCCGAATAATATCCTCTTTTAATATAATCTATTCTGTAATAAAGCACCACAGAATTATTCAGCTTTGCAAGTTTTTCGGCACCCAAAAACACAGCAGTTGGCTGATTGAGAAAGGTGGTGAAATAGTGTACGTCACTTCTGGCCGGTGTTTGGTCTGATGCCAGCACAATAAATGTCAATTCATTTTTATACTCCACCATTTTCCGCAGCGTTTGCTTCATCGAAATCATAACGGTCCCAAAGCGCGATCGTGTCCGGTTAAAAAAATCGTTAAAAACAATATTTGATTGGGGTTTATAAACAATCAGTCTTTTTTTATCGGTCAATAAACCAAAGCTTAAGGCCGCCATCTCCCAGTTACCATAATGACTTGTTGGCGCTGTGATGCTTTTACCCTGGCCGAAATAATATTCTACTATTTCAGGATTGGTAGTATACATCCTGCGTTCAACTTCCTTAGCAGAAATCGTGATGGTTTTTATGGTTTCCATCATCAGGTCTGCCATGTATTTAAAGTATTCGATTTCAATTGTTTTAAGTTCGGCTGCTGTTTTTTCGGGGAAAGAGTTTCGCAGGTTTTCACGCACAACGTTTTTTCGGTAGCCGAAGATATGGTAAATAAAGAAAAATAAAACGTCTGATATAAAGTATAAAGCCCAAAAAGGCAGCAATGATACCAGGTACAAAAAGAATGTCCCTAATATTGAAAGCCCTTTTTTTATCATTATTTTCGTCCGGTTTTAGCTACAAACATAAAATATATGATTGAAAAAGGCGTTGTTTTACCCATGTTTTATCTTCCGCCGGTTGAATACTTTGTAAAACTAAATACGTATAAGCCTGATATACTGATAGAAAGAGAGGAACATCTTCCAAAACAAACCTACCGCAACCGTGCAAATGTTTACACGCCCGACGGTGTCCTAACCTTAGTAGTACCCGTAATAAAAGGTTCAAAAAACCATACAAAGGTAAAAGATGTAAAAATAAGCTATGATTTTGAATGGCAGCGCTTACACTGGCTGAGTTTACAGGCCTGCTACCGCCGCTCTGCCTATTTTGAATATTATGAAGATGAGTTTGCTGTTTTTTATGAAAAAAAACACCCTTTCCTCTTTGATTACAATGAGCAGTTACTGCAATTTATCCTAAAGTCAATAAAGCTGAAAGTTGAGCTGAAATACACTGAAAGTTACGAAGCGGTTTATCCATCGTTTGAAGATTGCAGAAGTTCCATTAATCAAAAAAAAGAAACAGATTTCAATCAAAAACCCTATTTCCAGGTATTTGACGACCGTAAAGGATTTTTGAAAAACCTGAGTATTATTGACCTGCTGTTTAACCAGGGTCCAAACAGTATCAATTATTTGTGATAAACTACATAATAACAGGTGTGTGTAATTTCTTTTAATATCCATCCTGTTACACAAACAAAATTTATTTTGATTTAATAAACAACTGTCTATCTTTGCACTGCTCATCTATAGTTTTACTATACAAAAAATGAAGGGTTATACATTACATCAGTCTCATCTGCACCATCACCACCATGTGGTGACCAGATAATGTATGTTTCCACGCGAAATAACAGCCCACGCTCATTCCTTTTTTATTATAGTCCCTTAAAATTACCCATTGAAAACACTTAAAATTGCCATCCAGAAATCGGGAAGGCTCAACGAAAAATCCGTCGAATTATTAAAAAATTGCGGCCTTAGTTTTGAAAACTATAAAAGTTCGCTTATCTCGCCTGTGTCTAATTTCCCGCTCGAAATCCTTTTTTTGAGGGATGACGATATTCCTGAATATGTACAGGATGGTATAGCCGATTTAGGTATAGTAGGTGAAAACGTGATACAGGAAACCGAAGTAAAAGTGAGTTACCTGCAACGCCTTGGATTTGGAAAATGTTCGCTGAAAATTGCAGTTCCGAATACCAATGATATTCAAAGCCTTTCAGAATTAAATGGAAAATCCATTGCTACCACCTACCCTGTTATTTTGGGTAAGTTTTTGAAAGAACAGAGCATCTCGGCAGATATCCGCACCATATCAGGGTCGGTTGAAATATCACCCGGCTTAGGGTTAAGCGATGCCATTTGCGACCTGGTTTCAACCGGTGGAACGCTAAAAAGTAACGGATTAAAACCTTTTGCCGACGTAATGTCGTCTGAGGCGGTACTGATTGGCCGTGCAGGCAGCGAAAACGAAGACCTGGTAATAGAGCTGATCCAGCGCATACAGTCGGTATTAAGGGCAAAGGAAACCAAATATGTGGTACTGAATGTGCACAAGGATAATTTAGCA
>JAQBOU010000118.1 GCA_028287865.1 Mucilaginibacter sp.
AGAAACGGAAGCATTGCTGCGGCTGTCGGGCGGCGATGCCCGTAAGCTCCTAAATATTTTTGAATTACTGGTCATTGCCTTCAGAAGTAAAAAGATAGTGATCACCAACGATGCGGTGCTGGAGCATGTACAGCAAAACATGGCGCTATATGATAAAGCAGGGGAACAGCACTATGATATTATTTCGGCATTCATCAAATCTATGCGGGGCAGTGACCCTAACGGCGCAGTTTACTGGCTGGCGCGGATGATAGTTGGGGGTGAGGATCCTTTGTTTATCGCCCGCCGGATGCTGATCCTGGCATCAGAGGATATCGGCAATGCCAACCCGAATGCATTGTTATTGGCGCAGGCATGTTTTGAGGCGGTAAATAAAATAGGCATGCCCGAGTCGCAGCTGATCTTATCGCAAACGGTTATCTATCTGGCCACTTCTCCAAAAAGCAATTCGGCCACAACGGCAATTGGCGCGGCTATTGCATTGGTACGTGAAACCGGCGACTTGCCCGTTCCGCTGCACCTGCGCAATGCGCCAACCAAGCTGATGAAGAATATTGGCTACGGGAAAGACTATAAATACGCCCACAGCTATGAAGGTAATTTCACCGACCTGGATTTTTTACCGGCAGCAATAAAGGGCACAAAATTGTACAATCCGGGTAATAATCCGCGTGAACTGGAATCAAAAGAAAAGTTGAAAAAGCTTTGGGGAGACAGGTATAAATATTAACCGCCTGTTTCTATGACTAAAAAGAATTCCGCCTTTTGTCATGTTGAACATAGGGAAACATCTTCTGCACGGATAGGCCTGCCACATACTAATCATGTGCAGAAGATTCCTCTTTCATCGGGATGACAAGTTTGTTTGATTAAAACTTGATTATGATCCAACATAACAAAGTTGAGGAATACAGTATTTTTCGTTATTATTACCCTTAATTAACCTTTATCAATAGCAATACATGACATTAACTTTCATAAGGCATGAGCTAAAAGCTTTCTGGCGATCAAAAAATACTGGGAAAAGCATAGTGATACGGGTGGTAATGGCATTGCTGATCCTGTACCTGCTGGCAAACGTACTTGTTATGGGTTTTTTCCTTGATAAGATACTGGAACAGGTATTTCCCAAAGACGATCTGGTTATTTCATTTTGCGGGATAATTCTCTTATATTATTTATTTGATCTGTTTATGCGGCTGCAATTGCAGGAGCTGCCTACGTTGCGTGTTCAGCCTTATTTGCAGTTGCCCGTTAAGCGTAATTCACTGGTGCGTTACCTGGCATTCACAGCTTTGCTTTCGGTATTTAATCTTTGGCCATTTATACTTTTTTTACCCTTCGTTTTTAAGATCATAGTCGCCGACTCGGGCTCGATGGTAGCTTTTGCTTTTGTGGTTTCCCTTGCCGGATTTACTGTTCTTAATAATTACTTAGCCCTTTATATCAAACGGAAAGCCAACATAAACGGATGGATATTTTTAATTGTTGCAGCGGTGATCATCTTAATAGGCCTTTCAGATTTTTACTGGCACCTGATCTCTATCCGTAACATATCCTATTTGTTCTTTGGCCATTTAATCACCCAGCCGGCGCTGGCTTTGCTGCCGGTAGTGCTCGGTGTAGTAATGTACTACTTTAACTTTTTATACCTCAAACAAAATTTATACCTGGAAGAGCTTGGCTCGCGTAAAGCAACCAAATATAAAAGCAGCACTGAATACCCATTGTTAAGCCGGTTTGGCAGCGTAGGCGACCTGGCCGCAAACGAGATCAAACTGATATTGCGTAACAAGCGTTCAAAGTCCGCACTGATCATGGGATTGTTTTTTATGTTGTATGGGTTGATTTTTTATAAAAACCCGCAATTTAATAATGAAGGTTATAAAGTATTTGTAGGTATGTTTATGACGGGCATTTTCATCATTAATTACGGGCAGTTTATGTTTAGCTGGCAGGCATCGCATTTTGATGGTTTGCTGGTTAGTAAGATTAGCTTTACTGATTTTTTAAAGGCAAAGTATTTATTATTCACTATTATTTCAACAGGTTTCTTTGTGCTGACAATCCCTTATGTTTATTTTGGGTGGAGAACCCTCATGATCCATTTTGTAATGTATTTATGGAATATCGGCATTAATACCACTATGGTGCTGTTTTTTGCCAACCGCAATTACAAGCGGATTGATCTTTCAAGGGGCGCTGCTTTTAACTGGGAAGGTATCAGCGGTAATCAATGGATCTTATCTCTTCCGCTTATGCTAACGCCTTTTGCCATTTATGGCCCATTCGCGGTGTTTAAGCACGGCGATATTGGATTGGCTCTTTTGGCTGTAACAGGCCTGGTATTTATTTTAACACGCGGTTTTTGGATAAAGCAACTGGAAGCCGATTTTTATACAAAACGATACACCATAGCAGAAGGCTTCAGAAACAAATAATATGATAGCAATTAAAGACCTTAAAAAAGTATATAACGGGGTTACCGTTGTAAATGTACCGCACCTGGAGATAAGTAAGGGCGAAAGTGTAGGTTTGGTTGGCAACAACGGAGCCGGTAAAACTACCCTCTTCCGTATGATGCTCGACCTGATAAGGCCTGAAGCCGGTGAGGTTTTATTAAACGGCGAAAATGTTGCCGGGCACGAAAACTGGAAAAGTTACACCGCATCCTACCTGGACGAGGGCTTTTTGATAGATTACCTTACTCCTGAGGAGTATTTTTACTTTATCGGTGGCCTGCACCAGCAAAGCCGGGCGCATGTGGATGATTTTTTATCAGGATTGACCGACTTTTTTAATGGCGAGATCTTAAAGAAAGGCAAATACATCCGCGATCTGTCCAAAGGTAACCAGTGTAAAGTTGGAGTGGCGTCGTGTTTATTACAAAGCCCCGAACTGTTAATGCTTGATGAGCCTTTTGCCAATATTGACCCAAGTACGCAATTCCGTTTAAAAAGCCTGGTGAAAGATCTGAACAAGAATAAAGGAGTTACTACCCTGATCTCCAGTCACGATTTGAACCATATCACCGATGTATGCGACCGCATCCTGCTGATGGAAAAGGGAAGGATCATTAAGGATATTGCCACCAGTTCGTCAACGCTGAATGATCTGCAGGAATATTTTGGTGTTGGACAAACAGCAACCGCTGCCGTTAAAATTGACGAAGAAGAAAACCATTAACCCCGCAGAGACGCAATGCTTTGCGTCTTAATACCTTGCGTCTCAAAATAATTATAGAGACACAAAGTATTGTGCCTCTAGGGATATTGGTATTTACGGATGTTATTATATTTGGCGATGTATTTGATCAGACCCGCAACCCCGGATGACGTTGAAACCATCCGCAGCATAGCCGAACAGACGTGGTGGGACGCTTATTCGCCAATATTGGAAAAGGAACAGATCGCCTTTATGTTGGATGAGATCTATTCCATAAAAAAACTTGCTTCACAGCTTACGCACCATACACAAACGTATCTTTTGCTAACTGAGGACGAAAAGCCTGTGGCCTTTGCCGCTTATTCACCACGGGAAGAAGATCCCGAAATTTATAAGCTCCATAAATTGTATTGCCTGCCAGAAACACAAGGAAAAGGCTATGGCAAGATATTAATTGATGAAGTAGCCAAAAAAACCATTGAGGCCGGCAAGCATATCCTCGATCTTAATGTAAACCGTTATAACAAAGCCAAAACCTTTTATGAAAAAATGGGCTTTGAAGTTGCTTATGAAGAGGATGTACCCATTGGGAAATACTGGATGAATGATTATGTGATGCGAAAGGAGTTATAACTCCAAGTTAATAAGCCATCATGTTCATTGCATGTGGTAAATTTTCATAACCTTACGTAGAAAGATAAAAGAGGGTGTCAGCCTGAGCTCCGTCGAAGGGTGAGCGCAAAGGCCTTACCAAGGGCTTAGCATATTGCAGAGTCCACCGCACATGGTTCGACCGGGCTCACCATGACACCCAACTTATTTAACAAAAACGCTGCGCGTAATGACAAATTTATCCTTTACCGCTCCAGCTTTGCTACCCTTTTTGGCGTATCCATGCCAGAAACTATAGTTCTTGAACTTAGCGCTATGGCCCTTATAGCTGAAGTAATATTTCCCATATCAAGGGTGCTTACTTCGTCTTTTACCGTGTGGTATAACTTATCGATATCTATCTGGTCGGTTGATATGGTATGTGCCGGAACGCCCACCCTTGCCAGTGAAGCGTTATCGCTGCGGTAAAACAGGTCCTGTTGCGGATAAGGATCCGGGTAAAATTTAAAGGCGGTGCCTTCCAGGTTCTTTTGCAGGATAGGACCAAAATCCGATCGCTCATACCCGGTTATAAATGCCGAGTTCTCTCCGAATTTTGATGCCTTGCCAATCATTTCAATATTAAACATAGCCACCACTTTGTCAGGATCAACTGTTGTAGCAAAGTGCTGCGAGCCATACTCGCCAATCTCTTCGGCGGTAAATGCAACAAATATAAGCGTACGGGCATTGTTATTCAATTTTTTAAAATATTTAGCCAGTTCAATTACCGCAGTAGTTCCTGAAGCATCGTCATCGGCACCATTGGCAATACTATCGCCCTGTACCGGCTTAAGAATTCCCAAATGGTCATAATGCCCCGAAAATATCACATATTCATTGGGTTTTGTTTTGCCGGGAATAATACCGGCAACATTGAATAAAGGCAGTTCCTCCTTTTTTCCGGTATAACTCACATCAAACGATTTGATGTCGTCGTGGTTACCTAAAACAAACACCAGCGCCTGGTCGTCATTTGTTTTATTGGTTACAGAGCCTTTCTTTGAACGGTCTTTTAAAGAATTAAAAACAGCGGTAAACTGCGGATCAATCAGGATCAGCATTTTTTTGCCGCTTTTTAAATAACCCATATATTCTGTCCGGAAGTTTTGCCCGGCGCTTAGTTTTACTATTTGCACATCGCTGTTGTTGCTCCAGTTAAGAGATACTGCGCTTGTGCTGGCAAATGTGCTGTCAGCAGGAATTAGTTTTCCGTTTATGTTAACCAGCGTTTTTAGGGCGGTAACGCGTGTCATAGTGAAATTCTGACGATAGCCATCATCACCCGCTAATGGCAGCAAGCCGATCTTTTTGTACTCACTTTCGATAAATTGGGCGGCCTTTTCAATTCCGGGCGTAAAAGTACCCCGGCCCTGCATATCATCAGCGGCCAGAGTTTTTATAACACGTTCCACATCAGCTTGCTGAATAAGCTTGTTTACATCCTGCCCGAAGCTGTAGTATGATAAGCCCAATAAGGCGGCTGTTGTAATGATCTGTTTTACCTGCATGTTATTGAATTTTTGATGATAACCAGTTAGTGCGGAAAGCTTGCTGATCCTTTGTTAATTCTTTACCGGCTTTTTCATAAGTAACCACTTCAAGGGTTGGATTTTCTTCCAGCGTTACCGTTGCTTCATGTGCCCCGGTGCGGTTTTTATAGCTTACAGTTACTTTATCGCCAATGTTTTTTGCAGCAACAATATCAATAAAACCCTGCTCATCTTTAATTTCTTTTCCGTCGGCTTTTAAAATCACATCACCTGCATCCAGGCCTGCTTTATAAACCGGTGTGCCAATAACTGTACTTGTTAATATTGGTACGCCTTCCTCTCCGGAGGTACGGGCCTGGCCTGATCTTCCGCGGCGGCCACCGCCGGTCAATGATCCGGCCCATGCTTTCCCCGGTTGGGCTTTACGTAATATTAAGCCCGCTTTTGCTAATAATGCTTCGTAGTTGTTTTTTTCAACTCCATAAATATACCGGTTAAAAAAGTCGGCAGCAAATTTTGGATTCTTGGTTACTTTTGCCAGGTCACTTTGCAGGTCGGGTACTGTGTATGGTTTCATTATTTTGCCCCTGTCTAACCAAACGGTACGCATATAATCATCCAGGGTAAGGTTAAATTCGCTGCGCAAGCGAAGGTCAAGCGCTAATGCGGTGGCTCCGCCATAAAAATAATAGCTTGTAAAAACGTTATTATCATTATTAGGGTCGATAGATACCCCCGCATCGGCAAAAACAGCGTACCGGCTCATTTGCGTAGGTGGATATTTGGCAGCTGCCGGTGTATTTAATACCGAATTCACCAGCCCGCCTATAGTATGGGTATATTCATCTATTGTATGGAAGCCAGACCGTACCAGCAGCATTTCACCATAGTATTGGGTAAAACCTTCGGCAAACCAAAGTTCACTGCTTATATTGGCATGCTCAAAGTTAAAGGGCTCCAATGATTTTGGGCGAATGCGTTTAACGTTCCAGCTATGGAAATATTCATGCGCGAAAGTACTTAGCAAACGCACTTCATTACCCTGTACTTTATCAATTGGCTGTACAATACAGGTTGAATTCCGGTGCTCCATGCCATCCCCGGAAGTGGTTGGATATACATCATCCAAAAAAGTATATTCGCCAAAATCGTAAGCAGGTAATTCGCCAAAGACTGCTTTTTCTTCCAGCACCATTTTTTGAACCATCTTTCCAAAATTGTCAATCACCGGCTGGGCATCATCAGAGTGTACGGTTAAGTTTATCTTCTCTTTTTTGCCGTCGGTATTCACTACATCCCAGCTGGTTTCATTGAATTTTGAAAGCTCGGTTGGGCTGTCCATCATATATTGTAAGCCGGGCGCACTGTAAACATTTTCACCTTCGTGTTTTAGCTGGGTTGCCACTTTCCAGCCATATTTGTCGAGGTCATTAAATTCAAATCTTACAGGCCTGTTTTCCAGTCCCGGTACCCACATAAAGGCAGCAGGCATATTTAAATGTGCATGACTGGGATCGATACTTGCGTAAGTGCCATCTGTCCAGTTTGCAAACAAGGTATAGTGTATAATAACGGTTTCAGGATGGTCAGCGCTTACTTCATAAACATCACCTTCCGTTTGTTTTAAAGGGATTGCTTTGCCATCAACACCGACAGCATTTACATTGTAAATGTTTTTACCAAACTCGTGGGTTGCATAACGGCCAGCCGACGAGCGGCTTACTCTGACCAGGAATGCGTGGCCGGGGGCCTGCGGTATGGTCATCACAATTTCGGCTTCGTGGTGAGCAGCATTGGCAAATGAAACCGAATAATAAATTGCTTTTTCAGTTTGCGCAAAAGCGACGGATACAAACAAAGAAATAACGGAAAGTAAAAGTATTTTTTTCATCAATATAACTTTTTTAGGGATACTAAATTAACAGCGCTCAAATTACTATTAAATTAGGAAAAGTTATATATCAATATTATTACTGTAGGGTATTAGTGATTGTTGAATTTCATTGATCGCATCCACCATATGAAGTAATCTTTGGCGGTCGCGGGCTTACCTTTCATAGATTAAAACTTTTTCCTTTTCTATAAAAGGTCTGATATGTTTTGATACCGCTTTTGAGGAGATAAGATCAATTTTTTTTTGAAGTTTTTTTTGAAGTTCAGATTGCATGGTCACAAAACCGAGACCAATATGTTTTGAATAATCGAGATCGACAAGGATATCCACATCACTATTTTGATCAGCCTGGTTGCGTGAATAGGAGCCAAACAAGTAAGCTTTTATTACCGGTTGCCCGAAAAAAATCCCTAACTATTTGTATGTCAGTTGCCGATAATTGCATTTCAAAACAAATGAAATAAAATTAATGCTCCTGTTCAAGTGGGCATGCAATGTTATTAATTAAGGGAACTCCTATTGAGCCCCCTCTAAATCTCCCGCAATGCTATTAAATTCAGGGTCCCTCAATAATTTCGTAGCCTCTAAATCTCCCCGGGGAAGACTTTAACTTCGCTCTTTCCGGTCCATAGGACTCCTTCCGGGAGGGTTGGGCTAAAATACATTGGGGAGAAATTCTAACGCTTTTCCTTTAACTTCAGGCATGCAGAAACCTAATCATAGCTATGCCGCTCAAGATCATAATCGGATTGTCCTGAAATTATCTTTTTTTGCTTATCGATGTCCCTGTCCAGGTGATGATCGTAAACACTGTCCGTTACTGTTATATTACGTTCCTTATCCCGCTCGGCATAATGCTGGTCTGCTTCCGATAGCTTTGCAACGGCAACATCATAGGCCCCTTTTGGCGACATCAGTTTTACAAATACCGGCAAGCATTCAAACAGAATAAAAAGGTAACTGATAAAAGACTCAGCCAGGTAAGTATCCAGGTCGCGGGTGCCATTCTCGTTATAGGATAGTTGTCCAAGCGCCCAGTTGCGGTCTGAGAAACCCGCCACATTCGACAAGCTATCCAGTTGATGTTCGCTAAACAGACGTAAATTATTCAGCCCTTCGTAATCTTTGCGCGCCCCCAGATACTGGTCCATTTTGTCCTGGTTGTCAGTCACCGTCTTTAACCGGGCCTCTTTCTCCTGCAAAACAGATTGTTTTTGTTTGGCATAAGTACCATAACCTGTAATGCCGGAGGTTTGGTTGGTTTTATCACCAAATACTTCCTGGTTTAACTGGTAGCGCGAGCGGTTTATATCTTTTTCAAGGGAATCCTTTTCTTTTTTCAGGTCGTTGTTTTTTCCAAGTTCCATAGCATACTTCTGCGTGTAGGTTTTTTGCAGGGTATCTATTTTCCGGTGCTGGCCTTTTAAGTAGGCGGTTTTTAATTTCTGGCGAATCTCTTTATCAAATATTTTCAGCTCCAGCGGGCGGGAGATCACAATCCCGATCATTATCGCCAGTAAAATACGGGGTGATGCCTGTAATATCTGCTGGTTGGTGGTACCCTGTTTATCAATGCTGGATACGATGTAGCGGTCCATATTAAAAATGGCGGTTCCCCATATCAATCCAAACAAAATAGCAAAAATTACCGCAAACGCGTTGCCGCTAAAAACAAAATACATCGCATATCCTCCGGACAAGGAGGCGAATAACGCGGTAAAAAATATAGTGGCGCCAATCCCAACATATTTATTATGCTCAATTGGATATTTTTTTAATGTACCTATATGTGCTCCAGAACAGAACCAAAAAAAACGGGTTACTTTCTTCATCAATATCTATCTTTCTAT
>JAQBOU010000242.1 GCA_028287865.1 Mucilaginibacter sp.
TTATATCTTTACGGCCCGAAGTAAATCCGCCCGATGCACCTCCAAGTGCTTTGCCGAGGGTACCTGTGATAATATCTATCTTACCCATTAAATTATGATGCTCGTGCGTGCCCCGGCCGGTTTTGCCCATAAAACCCGAGCAATGGCTCTCGTCAATCATTACCAATGCATTGTATTGTTCGGCTAATGCACAAATTTTGTCAAGCTGGGCAATAGTCCCATCCATACTGAAGGCGCCATCCGTCACAATAATACGGTGACGGCAGTCAACAGTAGCTTTCAGTTTTTCCTCAAGATCGGCCATGTCGTCGTGCTTATAACGCTGGCGCTGGGCTTTGCATAAACGTACGCCATCAATTATGGAGGCATGGTTTAACTCATCCGATATTATCGCATCCTGCTCATTAAAAAGCGGTTCAAAAACCCCGCCATTGGCGTCGAATGCGGCGGCATAAAGAATGGTGTCTTCAGTACCTAAAAATTCAGCTATCTTTTTTTCCAGTTCTTTATGAATGTCCTGTGTACCGCAAATAAAACGAACTGATGACAAGCCATAGCCATGCGTATCCATCGCTTCTTTTGCAGCAGCAATCACTTTCGGATCCGCCGAAAGGCCCAGGTAGTTGTTAGCACAAAAATTAATTACATGTTTACCGCCCTGCACCTCAATGTCGGCACCTTGTGGGGATACAATAATTCTTTCTTTTTTATATAAACCGGCGCTTTCAATGTCGGCAAGTTCCTGTTGTAAAACCGGTTTTAGTGTATTATACATATGCAGCTGTTTAAGCGGTCAAAATTAAGAATTAACAGTCATTCGGAGGATTTAAATAAAAAATTAACATTATTAATAGGTTAAAATAAAACATTTTACCTGTTAAATGTATTTAACAGGAATATTATGAGAAGATCCTTACTATTAATTTTTTTTCTGGCTTTACTTGTTTTAAGCGCAACCGCACAACAATTTGTTTTATCAGGTCGGATAACTGACCATAAAAACGGACCGATTTCATTTGCTTCGGTGTATATCAGAAATTCAACTTATGGTACAACCGCTAATGAGAACGGGAACTATCAGTTTAAATTAAATCCGGGCACCTATAATGTTATTTATCGTTTTGTTGGCTATAAAGAAAAGACGGAAGCGATTACCATTAGCAACCATGATGAGCAGCACAATATTGATTTGGCAGACGAGCCTTTCAAGCTGATTGCGGGAAAGGTAAAAGCAAATGAAAAATATGATCCGGGCGCGGGTATTGTGCAAAAGGTAATTGATAAACGGGAGTTTTATTTAAATGAAGTAAAATCTTATTCATCAGCCGTTTATATTAAAGGGGTTAAAAACATTAAAAGGTCTCCCCGAACCTTGCTGGCAAAAGGTATTAAGAAGGTGCTTAATCTTGATACCAGTGGCAAGGGAATTTCTTATCAGTCAGAATCTTTATCATCCTTTAGTTTTGAGCAGCCTCATAAAATAAAGGAGGTTTTTGCGGCCTCAAAAGTCGCTGGTGTAAACCCTCCTTTTGGATATAACAAAGCATCAGACCTGGAGGTGAATTTTTATAATGATCTTTTTACTATTTATGCCCTCAATAGTCATGGATTTGTTTCGCCCTTAGCAAGCTACGCGCGTTTTTATTACAAATACAAATTACTTGGAACAATTACTGAAGATGGCAAAAGGATTGACAAAATACAGGTAATACCCCGGCGTAAAAGCGTGCGGTCTTTCCAGGGCAGCATTTATATTTTAGAAGGTGACTGGCGGCTATACAGCGTTGACCTGTTTTTAACCAAAAAAGAAAACAATTTAACCTTTGTTGATACCTTAAAAGTTAGCCAGCAATATATTCCGGTGAAAGATAATACGTGGGAGCCTATATCTTTTCAGTATCAATACCAGGGGAGTGTACAGGGCATAAAATATACCGGCTATTATATAGGAATATATAATCATTATAAAATTGACACCACATTTGCCAGGGGGTATCTTAACGGTGAGATTTTGCACGTTGATACCGAAGCCAACAAAAGGACGTCAGCCTATTGGACGGATGTAAGGCCTGTACCTTTAACGCCCGAAGAGGTTGAGGATTATCATAAAAACGACAGCATAGCGGTTGTTCAGAGTACCACTAAATACCGGGATTCTATTGAGCATGCCAATAATAAATTTAAAATATTTCCATATCTGTTAAAGGGCTACCTGGCTACTTATCACACCAATAAAGACTCTTTGTTTATAAATCCTTTATTGCAAACGGTGTATTACAATACTGTTGAAGGCTATGGGGTTTATTTGAAAGGTACCTATTCAAAAACTTACAACAATAACAACTCCTTTAGTGTGTCACCAGGTTTACGTTATGGATTTGCAAATAAACTGTTTAGCGCCAATCTTCATTCCGTATATACGTATGACCAGGAACATGCCGGAAAGTTTTTCCTTGATTTTGGCAGCGACCTGCTTGATTTAAATAACGTAGGTACCCGTTCCCTTTATTTCAACACGCTGAGTACGTTATTGAGCGAGCAAAATTTTGTTAAATATTATCGGTCGGAATTTATTGACTTTGGCTTTCAGCGCGAGCTTACTAATGGCGTGTTATGGATGGCTAACCTTTCGTATGCTGACCGCACACAATTGTTTAATACATCTTATAACCATATTTTTACTTATAATGCACTGCATTATACCTCCAATAACCCATTGGCGCCATACAGTGCTCCGGCTGATGACCGTTCCATACTGTTTCCGCAAAACCAGGCGCTCACTTTTAATACATCGTTCAGGTTTACTTTTGACGAGCAATATATTACACGCCCTACCGGCAAAACTTACCTACCGTCCCTTTACCCGGTAATTACGGTTAATTATCGCAAAGGCGTAAATGGTGTTTTTGGCTCCGATGTAAATTACGATTTCTTATCAGTTGATATTACACAGGATTTTATTCCGATGGGGTTATTTGGACACTCGGCGTTTAAAGTTAAGTTTGGCGACTTTTTAAACGATAAAACGTCGTATTTTATGGATTATAATCATTTTTTAGGTAACCAGGGAACAACATCCGATCCGACCTATGTAGGAAGCTTCCATTTTTTACCTTTTTATACTTTTAGTACTGATAAAGCCTTTATTGAGGCACATTTTCAGCACAATTTTTCGGGGGCGATACTTGACAATATTCCATTGATACGGGACCTGAAACTGGAAGAAATTGTGGGCGCCAATTACCTTGGTGAAAATAAAGGGGTGAACTATACGGAATTCTATTTCGGCGTTAAGCGTTTGATTTATGGAATTGATTATGGTGTATCCTACCTCGGGAATAAAAAATACCTGCAGGGCTTTAGAATATTTATTGGATTGAAGTAGGTTTGGTGAGTGGTTGTTGATCTTTGAAAGCCATAACTCAATCAACTATTCAACTTAATCAACCAAATTCCTATATTTGCACCTCATTTAACACTGTTTGCAGCAGTATCAATGATTTATGGTAAAATATAATACACTACTATACTATTGTTATTCAACAATAGCAGATGCGGAGCAATTTGCTGCCGATCACTTAGCATTTTGTAAAAGTTTAGGTTTGGCCGGGCGCATTATTGTAGCTACGGAAGGACTGAACGGCACCGTTTCGGGAACAGCCGAAGGATGCAAAACTTATATGGACACCCTGCATGCCGACCGGCGGTTTGCAACTATCGACTTTAAGGTTGATGAAGTTGACACGCCTTCATTTGTTAAAATGCATGTGCGTTACAAATCCGAAATTGTACATTCAGGCCTGCGCAACCCGAATATCATCAACCCACAAAAACAAACGGGCAAACACCTGGAACCAAACGAGTTTCTGGCTATGAAGGATGCCGAAGACGTGGTGATACTGGATGTTCGCTCAAACTATGAGCACAACCTGGGCAAATTTAAAAATGCGATAACGCTGGATATTGAAAATTTCAGAGATTTTCCTGCTATGATCAACCAGTTGGCACAGTATAAAGACAAAAAAGTTGTTACCTATTGTACCGGCGGAATCAAATGCGAAAAAGCCTCGGCTTTGTTATTGCACGAAGGTTTTACCGATGTATATCAATTGCATGGCGGTATCATTAAATATGGTAAGGAAGCGGGCGGGGAGGATTTTGAAGGCAAATGTTATGTGTTTGATAACCGCTTATCTGTTGACGTAAACAGTGTAAACCCGGTTGTAATTTCAACCTGCTATAATTGTGGTAAAACAACCCATAAAATGATCAATTGCGCCAACCCTGAGTGCAATGAACATTTTACGCAGTGCGATGAGTGCGGGACAAAAATGGACGGTTGCTGCAGCGAACCCTGTAAAGATCATCCCCGCAAAAGGATTTATGATGGCACGGGATATTATGTAAAAGTTCCCCAGCCCGTAAACACCGCAAAAAAAGCAAAACAGCTGTAAAGACGCAATACTTTGCATCTAAAATTGCGTAATAAATAACATAGATACGCAAAGTATTGCGTCTCCGTATCTTACATTGTTCTGCATTATTTAAATTTCAAACCGTATTTTCGTAAAAGCACAATACTATGTGTCTTCACCAATTATAACCTATGCGTAAAGCAATTCTACTTTTTGCTTGTATTTTATTTACACATGTACTGCCGTCAATTGGTGCCGATATAAAAAGCATCGGCGTTCCGTATGTGCAAAATTATACCAAGGCACTGTACCAGTCGGGTAACCAGAACTGGTCGGTAACACGTGATGAGCATGGAGTAATGTATTTCGGTAATGCCGAAGGTTTGCTTGCTTTTGACGGTAAATACTGGCTGCTTTATCACATGCCTAACGGGCTGATTGTGCGTTCGGTTGTAGCGGACGGAAAAGGAAAAATATACGTAGGCGGATTTGGTGAATTCGGCTACTGGGAAACCAATAAAAGAGGTTTCTTAACCTACAATTCTCTTAGCAGGCTGGTGCCAAAATCAAATATTTCAAACGAAGAGATCTGGAAGATCTATGTGGATGGCGACAAGATAATATTTCAGTCTTTTGGGTCGATATATATTTATTCAAAAGGTAAGATCGATATTGTAAGAGCTTCTAAACCCTTTTTATTCTTGTTTAAAACAAGCGGTCACTATTTTGTAGAACAGGTTAATGCAGGCTTGTTTGAGCTCAAAAACACGCATCTCGATTATATCGCCGGCAGTAACATTTTAGGCGGCAGCGGTGTGCTTTCTATACTGCCTTATGGATCCGATAAGTACCTTATAGGTACAGCTAAGAACGGTTTATTTATTTATGACGGAAAACAAATTACACGATGGAACAACCGGGCTAATGATTTTTTAAAAGCCTACCAGCTTAATAACGGTGTGCTAATTTCAAATAAGTACTTCGCTTACGGCACAATTCTTAACGGAATAGTGATCATTGATGCTTTCGGGAATGTAGTACAGCACATCAATAAATCAGGTGGTTTACAAAATAATACCGTTTTGAGCTTATATACGGATACAGAGCAAAATCTTTGGGCCGGTTTGGATAACGGTATCGACCGTATTGAGGTAAATTCACCTTTATACTATTACTTTGATAAAACCGGCAAATTTGGTACAGTTTATTCTAGTATTATTTTTAACGATAAAATATACCTTGGCACTAACCAGGGCCTTTTTTACAGCGATTGGTTAGCAGGTTCCGGTCAACTTTTACAAACGTTTGATTTTAAACTGATCCCAGGGTCGCAAGGGCAGGTATGGGATTTGTCTTTACAGGATGGAAGGCTATTATGCGGGCATAATGACGGTACTTACCAGGTTAATGGCAGCGCTATCAATAAAATATCCGATGTTAACGGGGGCTGGACGATTAAAAAATTCAAAGATAACCTGTTGATACAAGGAACCTACACCGGTTTGGTGATCTATAAAAAGGATAACAGGGGCAACTGGGTGTTTGATCATAAAGTTGAAGGCTTCGGCGAACCGTCGAGGTATGTAGAAGAAGACAGCAAAGGCCAGATTTGGGTTGGCCATGCCTATAAAGGTGTTTATAAAATTACACTGAGCAGTGATCTGAAAAGAGTTACATCCAAGGCTTATTATGATAAACGCTCAGGTTTGCCCGATAGTTATAATGTAAATGTATTTAACCTTGATAACCGGATCGTTTTTTCTTCCGACTCCGGTTTTTGTGTTTATGATGATATCAGCAATAAGTTTTATAAATACCAGCAACTAAATAAATTGCTGGGCACTTTTGCTTCATCCAACAAAATAATAGCAGCAATTGGTAAAAAATACTGGTTTATAAATCATGGCAGGGTTGCACTCGCTGATCTGTCCGTTCCGGGTAAGCTCACTATTGATTCCAACAGGTTTAGTATCCTTAACGGGCAAATGGTGCAGAATTACGAAAATATAAACCTTATCAATAATTCAATTTACTTAATAAGCGTTGATGATGGTTTTGTTATCTTGAATGATGACGATACCTTATTGCCCGATAAGATACATTTACCCGAGGTGCTGATCAGAAAGGTAGAAAACATAACCGACAAAGTATATGTAATCAGCGAAAGCAGTAATATCCCGGGCGATATTGAAATTCCTTTTTCTCAAAATAACATTCGCATTGCGTATTCACTACCTTATTACCGGCAGGCAAAAATCAAATATCAATATTACCTGGACGGATATTCGCGGCAATGGAGCGATTGGACAACACAAAGTCAAAAAGAGTTTACCAATCTTAGTCAGGGAACTTATAAATTTAAGGTACGGGCCAAAATAAATGATGAAAATGTATCTGCCGATACGGCTTATACATTTACTATTCTGGCTCCGTGGTATGCTACCCGCATTGCAGTGTTTTTTTATTTATTGCTGATGATTTTAATTATTTACATCATCAGGTTTTATTATAACCTCAAATTAAAAAGGCACCAGCATTTTATCCATGAAAAGCTGGATCGTGAAAAAGAAGAGTTTTTGAAACAGGAAGCTATCGCGAATGAGCAGCACATCGTAAAAATAAAAAACGAACAATTGCAGGCCGACCTCGCCAGCAAAAGCAGGGAACTCGCCAATTCTGCCATGAACCTGGTATATAAAAATGAGCTCCTGCAAAAAATAAGCGAGGAAATCGCGCACTTTAAAGACAGCTCTGGTAAACAACTATCAGCAGATCAGTTGCGAAAGATCCAGAAGGTAATTGACGAAGGCATGAATGATGAGCGCGACTGGAATATATTTGAAAGCAGCTTTAACGAAGCGCACGAAAACTTTTTTAAGAAATTAAAATCGGGCCACCCCGACCTGGTACCCAATGACCTGAAGCTCTGCGCCTATTTACGCATGAATATGAGCAGCAAAGAAATGGCATCCCTGCTGAATATTTCTTTGCGCGGTGTGGAGATACGCCGATACAGGCTGCGCAAAAAGCTCAATTTGGAGCATGACAAAAACCTTGTGGAGTTTCTCATCGAGCTATAATACTACATCATTACCTCTCGTAATTAATATTCTTTGTTGTAGTGGATCTATAATTAGTGTAGTATGTATCGTATACACTAACAGGTATTAAGATGTTGATTATTAACTGTTTAAAAAACAAATTAAAACAACTTGAGAAAGTGCCTGTTATGTGATGTAATAATGTAGAGTGATAATATTTGTTAAAATTCTATTATCTCCTCAACTTCGATGTACAAAAAACCAATTTTTTTAAATCTACTTTCTTAAATTTTAATTAACCACTATGAAGAGAATTTTTACAATCTCAGGGTTAGTACTTTTATGTTTCTTTTTCGCTAACTCAGCGTTTGCACAGAATGTTACTATTAAAGGTAAGGTTACTGATGCAACTACAGGCGAATCCCTTATAGGGGTGAGCATAGCTGTAAAAGGAGCATCTACAGGTACACAAACCGATGTAAATGGGGCTTATTCAATTAACGCACCATCTACCGTTACATTAGTATTTACTTATATAGGGTATGCCTCCCAGGATGTACCTGTAAATGGACAGGGTATTATTAATGTTAAACTACAGGCACAAAGTAATGAGTTACAGCAGGTAGTTGTTGTGGGTTACGGCACACAGAAAAAAGTTGACGTAACAGGATCGATTGCTACTGTAAAAGGTAGCGACCTTGCCAGCCAGCCGGATGCTAACCCGGTTAGTGCCCTGCAGGGTAAAGTAGCCGGGGTGCAAATTATCAATTCAGGCACTCCTGGTTCATCCCCTCAAATTACCTTAAGAGGAATTGGAACCGTATTCGGTAACACATCCCCCTTATTTGTTGTGGATGGAGTTTGGTATCATGATATCAGCTTCCTTAATTCAAACGATATCGAATCCATGAGTGTATTAAAAGATGCCAGCAGTGAAGCCATTTATGGTTTGGAAGCAGCAAACGGCGTAATTATTATCACTACCAAAAAAGGTAAGGGTGCGCCAAAGATAAGATATGATGCTTATGCCGGTTTTTCAACTCCTACCAATGTGCCTGTAATGGCAAACGCTACACAATATGCAACCATGGTTAACGAGGTAAACGGAGCCCCGACTTTTGCAAATCCTTCCAGCTTTGGTACAGGCACTAATTGGATCAACCTTATTTTGCACAATGCTTTTACACAGAATCATAACGTAGGCATTAGCGGCAGTACTGATAAAACATCCTACAATTTTTCGGCAGGATATTTTCAACAGGATGGAAATGTTTCTTACAATACTTACGACAGGATCACTTTGCATTTATACCAGGATGTGCAAATATCTAAATTCCTGAAAGTTGGTTATACCGCTATATTAGAAGGAGACCATTCAAAAGATTTGCCGGGTAACATAATGTATAAGGCATATACCGCTGCCCCGGTTGTTCCTGTTCGTTATGCTGATGGAACTTATGGCGATCCCGGTGATTTTCCGGTAGGAAATGCTGTTAGCAATCCACAGGTATCATTGGACTATTTTAATCAGACAACACAAAATTACAAGTTTAACGGTAATGCGTTTGCTGAATTAAAATTCACGGATTATCTGTCTTTCCGTACCAGCTTTGGCGGTACTTACGCGCACCAAGAAGTTCAGGCTTATACACCGGTTTATCAGGCTACACAGGGACAATTCAATAATATCAGCAGCCTGAACAGGAATACAGTTGATGACCGCGACTGGATATGGGAAAATACCTTAACTTTTGATAAAACATTTGCCGCAGATCATCACCTTACAGTATTATTGGGTCAATCATCGCAACGATACAGACAGTATTCAGAAAATGCTTCTGCGGAAAATGTTCCTGATTACACTAGTGGCGACTTGTATTTCAATCTTGGTAACAATCCAACCCTTACCGATGCCGGATCTTTGGAAACCCGCGAGTCTTATTTTGGCAGGGTAAATTACGCTTATAAGGATAAATACCTATTAAACGCTACAGTAAGACGTGACGCTTCTTCAGTTTTCAGCGGTCAATATAAATGGGGAACTTTTCCATCTGTTGGAGCAGGCTGGGTAATTACCAATGAGGATTTTATGAAAGGCCAGCATATTTTTGATAACCTTAAATTAAGAGGGAGCTGGGGTGAAGCAGGTAATGGTAATATTACCGGAGGCAACGGTAATTTATCTGTTGCCCAAAATACTCAATTTATTTCTAATTTGGGTGGCGGCGATAATTTGCAGATCGGTTCTGGTTTATTTTCTATAACTCCACCCGTTATCTATTGGGAAAAAAGCGTTGGTACAGATGTTGGCTTAGAAGCAGGGTTTTTAAATAATCGGTTAACTTTTGAGGCTGATTATTATGTAAAGAAAACCGAAGACGCGATATTCTCAGTTCCTATATTAGGTTCATTAGGAGCAAATGGTGGTACACTTGATGCCAACCAGGCCACTTATGAAAATAAGGGATGGGAATTTACTGCAGGATGGAGAGATCATATTGGGAAAGATTTTTCTTACTCATTTAACGGAAACTTTAGTATAAATAATAACATAGTTTCTTCTGTAATATCAGGCTCAATACCGCTTTATGGGGGTGCGGCAGGTGCTTCGGGAGGTAATTTTACAACCCGTACCATAGTTGGCCAGCCAATAGGCGAGTTTTATGGCTATCAGGTAGTGGGTGTTTTTCAAACGCCCGCTCAAGTAGCTGCGGCTTCAAAAACCCAGCCTAACGCTCAGGTTGGGGATGTTATATATGGCAATAACGGCCTAAAAACAAATCTTGGCAATCCTAACCCCAAATACCTGTATGGTTTAAATACTTACTTTAAGTATAAGGAATTCGATCTCGAGGCTGATATATCAGGTGTTGGGAAGGTGAGTTTATATAATGGCAATGAAGCGATAAGATACGGGGATGAAAATTGGACCCAAGATTTTTATAACAGTCGTTGGCATGGTGCTGGTACGTCAAATACTACTCCTTCTGCCTTTTTAAGCGACCCATCAAACGGTGCGCCTAACTCTTATTACGTTCAAAATGGGAGCTACTTAAGGATTCGGAATGTGCAATTAGGTTACAATTTAGCACCATCGGTACTTCAAAAATTAAAAATAAGTAACCTTCGTATTTACGTTTCAGGGCAAAACCTAGCCACATTTACAAAATACAAAGGATTTAATCCAGAAGTTTTGTCGATTGGCACAAATGGTAGCAATCAGGGTATTGACAATGGGGTAGTGCCTATTTATGCCATCTTCAATTTGGGAGTGAACGTTACATTTTAACCATAAAATATTAAAGTTATGTTAAGTAAAAATAATTACTTTATAAAAGTATTCGGGATAGCTGCCTTAGCTGTATCCATTATTTCGGCGGGGGGCTGTAAAAAAAGCTTCTTAAATCCGCCTGTTCAGGGCGCATTACCGGCTGTTCAATTATATACAACCGCTACTGGCGCTGCACAAGGTATAAATGGGATATATGCCAATTTAGGTGCATGGGCGCAAACAGCATTTCCTGCTCTGGCAATTGAAAGTATGGGCGGAGATGAAGTGCAGAAGGGAAGCACTCCGGGTGACTCACCTAACATGGGGGTTTACCATAATTTTACACAAACCGGTGCTGAATCCGGCTTTGATGATACCTTTTGGAATGGACAGTACGCTTCCATCAGTTTATGTAACCAGGCTATTGACAGCATCCCGAAAATTAGCATGGATGCCTCTCTAAAAGCCCGGTATGTAGCCGAAGCAAAATTTGTAAGGGCCTATAACTATTTCAGGCTGGCAAGAGCCTACGGCGATGTACCGTTGAGATTACATTATCCAAAAACTGCTGCTGATTTTA
The DNA here is from genome assembly GCA_028287865.1 of Mucilaginibacter sp. Lineage (GTDB taxonomy): Bacteria > Bacteroidota > Bacteroidia > Sphingobacteriales > Sphingobacteriaceae > Mucilaginibacter. Next base: position 11,308 of record JAQBOU010000242.1, read on the forward strand.
ATTTGGCACGTACCGCCCGTGCACAGGTATACGCCCAGGTAGAACAGGATTTAACAGATGCTGCGGCAGTTTTGCCTCAAACTTATAGCGGGCTTGATATTGGCCGTGCCACTAAAGGCGCAGCCCTTGCACTACATGCTAAAGTAGCTATGTACCAGGCTAAGTGGAGTAATGTGCTCACTTATACCAATGCGGTAATTGCCGAAGGCACTTATTCATTGTTTCCTGATTTTGAAAAGTCGTTTCGTGAGGCTAATGAAAATAACCCCGAGGAGATATTTGAGATCCAAAATGCAAATACACAGAGCAATTCTGCAGCCTCAACCAGTCAGTATTCACAGGTTCAGGGTGTGGCGCCTACTTATGGATGGGGCTTCAATATTCCTACACACGCGCTGGTGGCTGCTTTTGAACCCGGCGACCCAAGGCTTAATGGAACCATACTTTTTGCCGGCGGTACATCTGCCGAGGGCGACGCCATCCCTGCTTTAGGAAACGGGCATGTTGACAGTATGTATAATTATAAATCATATGTTCCATTTAGCGACCCTATTTTAAATGGAAATCCAGGTGCAGGCCAGGATGTACGTGTAATCCGTTATGCTGATGTTTTATTGATGAACGCTGAGGCTGCCAATGAAACAGGCAATACCACGCTTGCTTTATCTTCGCTCGAATTGGTGAGGGCACGTGCAAGAGGAGGCAACACCGCTGTATTACCTAAGGTAACCACAACTGATCAGGCTACCTTACGTTTGGCAATATGGCACGAAAGGCAGGTAGAGCTTGCAATGGAAAGTGATCGTTTCTTTGATGTTATACGCCAGGGTCGGGGAGCTGCCTTGTTTGGTAACCGTGGCTTTAAAACCGGTAAAAATGAATTGCAGCCTATTCCAACTTCAGAGATCGTGTTGAGCGGCGGTTTATTAAAACAAAACCCGGGTTATTAATAATTTAATAATTATATCATGAAAAAATTAATATATAAGTATTCAATAGCAATAATGGCAGGCTTGGCATTGTCATCATGTGTAAAGAAATTTGATCCCAAGAGTTATGCACCGCCTTTAAATATTAATGGCTATACAAGCGCAAATCAGATAGAACCATCAAGCCTGGTGGCACGCTGGACGTTCAATAATACATTAGCCGACTCATTGTCGAGCACAACAGGTACCGCAACAGGCACCAGCTTTTCACCAGGCCTTGAGGGTCTGGCTTTGCAGGGCGCCAATAATGCTTATGTTGTAAGTAACACGCCGGCTGCGATACAAAGCCTTCATAGTTTTAGTGCAAGTATCTGGGTGAAAATGCCTCAAAATACCAATGGTGCAGTGGGACTGATGGATATTGCCAATAATCAGGCTGGTGGTTCGGGTTTTTGGGGTACACTGGCGATTTTTTTTGATAATGGCGGCACTTCAACAACCGGCGTACTCAAAATGCATGCATTTAATGTTGCCGGAAGCCCGACCGGGGTAGATGCCTGGATGGGGGGATATACAGTTAATAATCCATGGGGTGCATGGATAAATGTTACTGTTACATATGATGACCCCTCATCTACCTTTAACCTTTATTATAACGGATCGTCTGTTGGTACAGCTACGGTAGCCGGTTTTGCGCCGCTTAACTGGACAGCCGCAAAACAAATGGTTTTTGGAACGCTGCAGTTTCAAACAACTCCATCACTTACCGCCAATACCGGTGCACAGGGATGGGCAAGTTATAATCCAGGCGAGACCGATGAGGTTAGGTTTTACAGTAAGGCATTAACAAGTATTGAAGTTAGCTCAATGGTAGCACTTCAGCGCAGAGGGAAATAATATTTTGAGTTGATTTGGTTGTGAGGTTGTTCTGCCCGTTCGCCTGCTGGCGAACGGGTCAGGCAGCCTCTTTTTTGCGGACTATTTATAATTTAGGTTTTGAACCTGATAGCGGTGGGATGAGAAGTTTAAAAGTTTATTTGTTATTAGTTGTTGTTTGCATATTTTACGCCTGTAAAAAGGATAATAAACAATCTGTGCCTATAGTTACTGCTCCTTCTTCATTTAGTTTTAATACGTTAAAAGTAAATGGAGTTTACAATGGGTTTACCTATAAGGGCGTTAACACTTCACCTGTGATACTGTTGTCTTTTTCAGCGGGCGTTAGCCATAGCGCTGTTGCAAACAGTATCTCATTTAAAGCTAATGCAGGCACTGTAGTAGCATTTAGCACATCCTATCAAAACAATGATAGCACGGTGGTGATCTCTCCCTCGGCGCTTCAGCCTATTACAAAATATACGCTGAGTGTTTCAACAAATTTAAAATCTGCTGCCGGCGGTAGCCTGCAAACAGCACTTGCTGTACAATTAATAACCGCTATTGATACAACCAATAAATTTCCGGTGGTAACGGATGATCAGTTACTTGATATCGTTCAAAAACAAACATTTAAATATTTTTACGATTTTGGGCACCCGGTAAGTGGTTTGGCGCGCGAGCGCAATACCTCCGGAGATGTGGTAACAACAGGTGGCTCCGGCTTTGGAATTATGGCCATAGTTACCGGTGTTAGCCGTCAGTACATTACAAGGGCGCAGGGCCTGGCGCGAATGCAGCTGATAGTTGCCTTCCTGAAGAATACTGCACAAACTTTTCACGGGGCTTTCCCGCATTGGCTTAATGGCGTTACAGGTGTCGTAGTTCCTTTCAGTACACAGGATGATGGTGCCGATTTGGTTGAAACATCCTATTTAATGGAAGGGCTGCTTACCGCACGCCAATATTTTAATGGCACAAGTACGGATGAAACTAATTTAAGAGCCGATATTAATACCCTGTGGAGCAATGTGGACTGGAATTGGTTCCGGCAAAATAATCAGAATACGTTATTCTGGCATTGGAGTCCCGATTATGCATGGTCTACCAATATGCAGGTAAATGGCTGGGACGAAGCGTTGATCACTTATGTTTTGGCCGCTTCATCAACCACGCATACGGTTCCAAAAATTGTTTATGACAATGGCTGGGCAGGTAACGGAAGCATGAAGAATGGGAATACCTATTATGGGGTTCAATTACCTTTAGGCCCTGCCGATGGCGGCCCTTTGTTTTTTGCTCATTATTCTTTTTTAGGGATCAACCCAAATGGCTTATCTGACGCCTATGCCAGTTATGATGTACAAAACAAGGCGCAGGCTACCATCAACTATAATTATTGTGTAGCCAACCCGAATGGTTATTATGGTTACGGAAGCAGTTGCTGGGGATTAACCGCCAGTGATATAAATGGCGGTTACAATGCAAGTTCCCCAACAAATGATGTGGGGGTGATAGCCCCTACAGCAGCCATTGCTTCACTACCTTATACACCTGCACAATCAATGCAGGCTTTAAGGTTTTTTTATTATAAGCTGGGCGATAAGATGTGGGGGCCTTATGGCTTTTATGATTCCTTTAGTTTAAATGATACATGGTTCGCAACCTCAGACCTTGCCATTGATGAAGGGCCGATAATTGTTATGATAGAAAACTACCGGAGCGGTTTATTGTGGAATTTATTTATGAGCTGTCCCGAAGTAAAAACCGGGATGAAAGGACTGGGTTTTCAAAGCCCAAATTTGTAGAGAGATCAGACTTAGACTTACGAAGTTTTTAAAACTTCGTAAGTCTTTCACTAATAATTGTTATAATGAAAAGACTAATACTATCCCTTTTAATATTGATATCTACATACTGTATGGCGCAAAAAGCCGAAAAAGCAGCACCAACTGACGGCATTAAATCTGTTGGTATTATTAAAAATTTAACAGACAGCGCGTTGCTGGACGTTGTACAGCGACAAACGTTCCGCTATTTCTGGGATTTTGCACACCCCGTTAGCGGCCTTGCCCGTGAGCGCAGCAACGTGGCCTATGATTATGGAAATGAAGTGGTTACCATAGGCGGATCCGGTTTCGGCATTATGGCATTGGTAGTTGCCGATCATAGAAAGTGGATCAGCCATGAGCAGGCGGTTGACAGGATGCTGAAGATCGTTGAGTTTTTGTATAGGGCAGATGCCTATCATGGCGTATTTCCGCATTGGTTAAATGGTATAACAGGTAAAACTATCCGCTTTGGCCGCAAGGACGATGGGGGTGATCTGGTGGAGACGTCTTATCTTTTCGAGGGTTTACTATGTGCAAGGCAATATTTTAATGCAGATGACCGGAAGGAACGCCATATCAGAGATGTGATCAACTGGATGTGGAGCGATATTGAATGGAGCTGGTATACACACGAGGGAAGAGATAATTTATACTGGCACTGGTCGCCGAACAATGGCTGGGCAATGAATTTTCCAATCCGTGGGTTTAATGAATGCCTGATCACTTATATCCTTGCTGAATCTGGAGACAGGTTCCCTGTTACTGCCGAAATATACCATGGTGGCTGGGCACAAAGCGATTTCTTTAAAAATGGAAAAACTTTTTACGGTCACAAATTACCATTAGGATTTGATTACGGCGGTCCGCTGTTCTTTTCGCAATATTCCTTTATGGGTTTAAATCCCAAAGGTTTAAAAGATCAATATGCCGATTATTGGGAGCAAAACGTCAATCATACACTGATAAACCATGATTACTGCGTTGATAACCCCAAAAAGTTTAAAGGGTATGGTGAAAATTGCTGGGGCCTTACCGCCAGCGATAATTTTGAAGGATACAACGCGCACTCACCTACAAACGACCTTGGTGTGATCTCACCAACAGCAGCACTTTCTGCATTTCCCTATGCGCCGCAATATTCCATGCAAGCTCTGCGTCATTTTTATTATGACCTGGGTGATAAGATCTGGGGCGAATACGGTTTTACCGATGCTTTCAGCGAATCGCATAACTGGTATGCAAAGTCTTATCTTGCTATTGACCAGGGGCCGATTGTGGTAATGATTGAGAATTACCGCAGTGGTTTACTATGGAATTTATTCATGAGCTGCCCGGAAGTGCAGCATGGACTTAAAAAACTTAATTTTGAAAGCCCTGCTTTGAAATAAATTAATTGATTTTAAGTTATATGTCAGCCTTCGCTTATTAAACTTCGGGTAAACATTTATCCGGAATAGGTGTTTAGTAAAGCTAACTATGATAATGAAAAAATTTATACCTTTTATATTAGCTGTAATTCTTGCATTCCCGGTATTAGTATCAGCACAAAATAATTCGGCCTTCGATCGTGGTTCTTACTTTTCAAAACACGACACGCTGCCCTATCGTATCTTATTTCCTGAGAATTTTGATCCTGCAAAAAAATATCCATTGATATTAGTGCTGCATGGATCAGGCGAGCGGGGTAAAGACAATGAAGCTCAGCTTAAATATGGAACCCGGCTATTTATGAAAGATACCATCAGGGAGAAATATGCGGCCATTGTAGTTTATCCGCAATGCCCTGCATCAGGCTTCTGGTCTAATGTGAAAATTGAAAAAGATTCGATAACCGGTAAAGCAAAGTTCATTTTTCCAACAGATGCGCCTCCTACTAAAGCGATGCAATCGCTAATGGGCCTTGTTGAAGACCTGCTGGATAAACCATATGTAAACAAACATAAAGTTTATATAGGTGGCTTGTCGATGGGAGGGATGGGTACCTTTGAAATTATTCGCCGTATGCCAAAAGTATTTGCAGCCGCGTTTTCTATTTGCGGGGGCGATAATACCCTGAATGCCGAAAAATATGCCAAAAAAGTTCCGTTATGGGTCTTTCATGGCGAAAAGGATAGTGTGGTGCCATATGAGCACTCTGAATCAATTGTTGCAGCCATTAAAGCAGCAGGCGGCGATCCTAAATATACGCTTTATCCCAACGACGACCATAACAGCTGGGATGATGCTTTTAAAGAACCGCTTCTGATTCCATGGTTGTTTTCACATAGCAGATAAAGTAGGTAAAGGGCAAAAGGTTGGGGAACTCGTTTTTAAAGATTTAACTAACATGGCCTTAATGCTTTGGCAAGGCTACCTGTTTATAGAAAATATCATGCACGATATTTTTGCCCCTGCGGGCCTACCCTTTTTTCGGCATAAAACAGGCGTTACATGAATTTAATTACAGGTTAAATTTTAGATGTAATTTCCTTTGCCAAGGCTTATTCGGTTTGTTTTGGCGGGATATTTTTCATATTGAAGCGCGGTTTATACACAGGCTTCTCTTCGGTATTTTCAGGAGAGGGAAGTGTGCTTTCGCTTGTCGGTGTGGTTTCTTCCGTTTCTGCTTTAGGTTTCATTTTAAAACGTGGCACATAACCGGGTTTCGGCGCAGCGCTTTCATCAGCGTTTTCTATTGGGATATTTCCGGCAGGAGGCGTGTTTTCAATTGCCGGGATACTGTCTTCCACTTCTGTTTTGGGTTTCATCTTAAACCGCGGCACGTAAGCGGGTGTAGGCGCAGGGCCTTCAACGGGGTTTCCCACCGGGATACTTTCAGTAGAAGACGTGTTTTCAGGCTCATCTTTTTTATCGGTATTGGCAGCAGATTTGGGCATATTGCCAGCCTTAAACTTTGGTGCAAAACCTAATTTAGCAGTCGGTGAGGGAACCGTAGTTTCTGTCAGACTTTCAGTTATCGTTTGTTCCGCCAGTTGATTAGCGATCTGCACTTTCTCTGTTTTAACTTCCGGTGCAAGCTGATATTGACGGCGTATTTTATTAAACCAATATTTTTTGGTGTGATCAAAACTTTTTTCGCCCATTTGCTCGTAATGGGTTTTAAATTCAGAAAACAATGCCGGCTGTGCCTTTTCCAAAGCAGCCAAGTCTATTCTTTTCTTCTTAAAAAACTCTTCGAACAGCATAATTGGTAATTTGAAGATTTGAAATGAAGATTAATTACTCTATTTGAAAATTATGAGCGCTAGTGCTAAAGCATTTTCAAATTAAAAAGAAACATCTACATCCAGCTGATTAAAATGTATCCCTTTATCGGTTTGTTTCCAGTCCCCAAGCTCTTCATCCGTTGCATTCAATAATTTAGGGAACCATTCTAATGGAAAAGCCTGTTGCTTGCCATCAGCTTTTTCAACAAAAAGCAAGCCATTGGCAAAAGTTACCTTTACTTTTTTTTCCTGCTTGCGTGATGTAAAAAGTGGCATACTTGGTTTATTATTTCATTGTGAGCAAAGCGCGGCAATCGCGAACTTTGCAGAACCGTTTTGCAGAGCCCTGTGTATAGTATGCGATTGCTTCGTTCCTCGCAATGACATGTAGTATAAAGTTCGGAATTCCGACATCGAAATTCCGAATAAAAAAAATTATTCCGCCATATTATGGTATACCGCCTGCACGTCATCATCTTCCTCTAAGCGGTCTATCAGTTTCATAATATCGGTAACCTGCTCTTCTGTTACTTCATGAAATGATTGCGCTACACGTTCAAGCTTGGCCGATTTTACTTCAATACCTAATTCTTCCAGCGCCTTTTGCATTTTACCAAAATCTTCAAAGGCTGCATGTACAACGGCAATATCGCTGCCATTCTCATCCGCTTCCACAAAAAGGTCCTCAAGCCCTGCATCTATCAGTTCAAATTCCAGCTCTTCCAGATCGCGGTTTCCCGGTTCAAAAGTAAACACAGATTTACGGCTGAAGATAAAATCAAGTGAACCGGTCTTACCCAATGATCCATTATATTTAGTAAAATAGCTGCGAACGTTTGCCACCGTACGATTAATGTTATCAGTAGCGGTTTCAACCAATATAGCTACGCCATAAGGCGCATAACCTTCATATACTATTTCTTCATAGTCTTTTTCATCCCTGCTAATGGCCCTTTTTATGGCAGCGTCAACACGGTCCTTAGGCATGTTCACTGCCTTTGAGTTTTGTATGGCTGTACGCAGGCGGGAGTTGGTATTAGGATCACCGCCTCCGGCTTTTACTGCCATTACAATTTCTTTGCCTAAGCGGGTAAACTGCACGGCCATTTTAGACCAGCGTTTAAGTTTTCTTTCTTTACGGAATTCGAATGCTCTTCCCATAGTTTAATGTAGTCGATGGTTGATAGTCCATAGACCATGGTTTATTAATCAGCGAATATAATACTTGTTTTACTTAAATCTTTAAATGGCTTTGCTTTTGCCTTTCAGTTTTCAGCCTTCCTCAAATAGTCTTCTTCAGGTTCATCAGCATATCCTCCACCATCTTAGGCAGCTCATATTCCAGCTGCCAGTTCCATTCCTTTTGGGCATAGCTGTCATCAATTGATTTCGGCCAGCTATCAGCAATTGCCTGCCGTGGGTCGTTATCACTATAACTTATTTCAAAGTTCGGAATATGTTTCTTTATCTCTGCAGCCAATTGCGCAGGTGTAAAGCTGATGCCTGCCAGGTTATAAGCCGACCGGATACTCAATGTGTTTGGCGGTGCGTCCATTAATGTTATAGTTGCGCGTATCGCATCATCCATATACATCATCGGCAGTGCTGTATCAGCCGAAAGA
>JAQBOU010000158.1 GCA_028287865.1 Mucilaginibacter sp.
CCTGCGCGAGGTAATGGATAAAATGTATAATGCTACAGAAAACGGTTATCCGGGTGATGAGGATGAGGGGCAAATGTCATCGTGGTATGTATTGAGCGCCGCCGGTTTTTACAGCGTTTGTCCGGGTACCGACCAATATGTAATTGGCAGCCCAGCATTTAAAAAGATGACCATTACGCTGGAGAATGGCAATAAATTCACCATTGAGGCCAATAACAACAGCAGCCAGAATGTGTATATCCAGTCGGCCACGCTAAACGGCAAGCCTTTTACACATAACTGGATAAGCCATGCTGATATTATGAACGGTGGCACCCTGCATTTTGAAATGGGCGATAAGCCCAATTTTCAACGTGGGCTAAACGAAAATGATAAACCATTTTCATTGTCGGCTAATGAACATCTTAAATAATAGCCGGTGTTTATAAATGATAACAATTGAATTATTTACAGGAATAAAAATGATACCCCCGTTTTTACTATTTAAACGGGCTGCTTATCGTAATTTTAAAAAAGTAATGAAGCAATTATTTGACAAATAGTCTAACAGGCCGCGACGCTAACTTTCCCACAAAAAAATGAAAATTAAAAAAGGACAACTGATTTTATTACTGATCGCTGTATTACAGTCAGCTACATTTTTTACCGCCAATGCACAAATTACTAAAATTCCACACGGAATACTGGTCAAAGCCGGAGGCCGGCAAGTAGGGCTGACGACCGCCAAAGATGCAGCATTTTGCTTAAGCTTAAACGACTCCATCGCGCCATCCGCCATCAAGAGCGTTTTTATTGACGACAGCAACAAGGCGATCACGGCATTTACCGTAATTTCCGCGTCTCCTTCATATGGGATTAAAACTTTGTATGGAAAATTGATGATTAATACCGAGACCAACACCTGGTCGTTATACGACGCGGCCGGGCGGGTGCTTATCCAGGACGGCGCTTATTCATCTTCCGGCACATCAATACAAATCACCCATGCTGCGAAAGGGTTGTTGTATGGCTCCGGGAATAGATCGTCACAAGAACTTGAAAAAAATCAGTCAGCTTCTTCTGTGGGCAATGGCGTTGCCGGCATTCCATATTTTTGGAATAGCGCAGGTTACAGCGCGTTTGGTGTTTCGGCAAATGATGATAACCCGGCAAGCTGGAACCGGGTAAATGATAAAGCGGCCTTAACCTGGAAATTTTCGGGAAAGGCTGCAAACCTATATTTGTGGCCTGCTAAAACGATATATGATGGTGCAAAAGGTTATGTAAAGCTTACCGGAAGGCCGAAACTCCCCCCAAGGTGGGCATTTGGCTACCTGCAAAGCCAATGGGGCTGGGCAGACAGCACTTATATATCCAATGTTTTAACTAAATTCCGAACGCATAAATTGCCGGTAGATGCTTTTATTTTCGACTTTGAATGGTACACCACCTTGCCCGATTATTCTGTAGGCAAGGAAGGCAAGGCAGGATTTACCGATTTTACGTTTAATCCCAAACTATTTCCTTACCCGGCCAAACAGATAGCTGAATTTAAAAGTAACGGTCTAAAATTTATTGGTATCCGCAAGCCGAGGCTGGGTAATGCCGCAGCGCTTGATACAGCCAGGAAAAACGGCTGGCTTATCAGCCCGAAAACGGATAGCCGTGATTTAAACTTTAGCAATGCCGCTCTGCGAAAGTGGTATGAAGAAAAAAACGGGCCGCTGATTAAAGCAGGTGTTGATGCCTGGTGGGATGACGAAGGCGAGGGGTATTATACTTGTTATTATTGGTGGAATACCGCACAGTACGATCTGCTGGCATCCGCCCGTCCAAATTATCGCCACTTTACCCTAAACAGGGCATTCAGTCCCGGTAATCAGCGTTTTGGTTATAGTACCTGGAGTGGGGATATCCCTTCAACCTGGCCGTCTTTGGTTAACGTGCCTAAGGACCTTCTTAATTTCAGCCTTGCCGGAATGTACTATGGGTCTTGCGACATAGGTGGTTTCCAGGGCACTCCAACCAAAGAAATGTTAGTCCGCTGGTTCCAGGCAGGTGTGTTTTTCCCAATTATGCGATCTCACTCCAACATTGGCACAACTGCCCGTTTTCCTTTTTTATGGGGTTCCGATGGCGAAGCTGCAATACGCAAAGCACTTGACCTTCGCTATCAATTGCTTCCCTATATTTATAGCCTTGGGCACGAAGCATATAACACCGGCGCACCTATTATGCGGCCGCTGGTTATGGAGTTTCCGTCAGATACCACCGTTGCCAACATGACGAATGAATGGCTGGTGGGTAAGGGGATATTGGCTGTGCCTATTCTGAATGCAGGCGGCAGGCGAAACGTTTATTTACCCGATGATAGGTGGTATGACTACTATACCGGAGCTGCGATTAGAGGCCCCCAAACTATTTCAGTTGATAAGGCGCTCGATGAAATACCAGTATATGTACGCGCGGGCACCATCCTTCCTGTTGGCCCTGTTATTCAATATTCGGAAGAAACTTCCGGTGCTCCACTTGAAATCCATATCTATCCGGGAAAAAACGGCAGCTTTAAAATGGCTGAAGATGATGGAGTATCCTACAATTACACCAAAGGCAATGCAAGAACAACAACCTATTATTGGAACGATGCCGCTAAAACATTATCATGGAAAGTAAGCGGCTCTTATTCCGGTAAAAACGTTTATAAAACCATTAAAGCGGTTTTAGGCAAGGAAGAAAAGGGCGCGCTTATCGGCAAAAAAGGAAGCCTGATTTTTAAGTGATAAAATTATGAATCACTTTGATTAATTATGATAAAGAGGAACCATTGCCGGTTTCGGGACGAAAAGTAAATAATAGTGGTTTGATACCTGTAAAGTTTTAACTTAATTTAGGCACGAGTAATTAGCCAAACTATTAAGCTTTCATCAATGGACGCTAACCCTAAGTTTACCGAACGCAAGTACGTTGT
>JAQBOU010000174.1 GCA_028287865.1 Mucilaginibacter sp.
GTTGAAACTGAGGAGAAAGCATTAAAGAAAGTAGAAGTTTGTTCCATCAGCGAGCCCTTTTTTTTGCAAAGAAACCAGGTCAATACAGTAGAAAAACAGAATTTATGCCCGGTAAAAAATTCCTTAATTCAATTGTAAAAATTTCCTAACATTGGAGATCGATAGGAGAAATCAGCGTCATTGCCGTCTCAATTTCTTAACATCCGGGACTTATTAATTTAAACAATAAAAGCTGTTTTTTTGATCTGCGTCCACCATTGCGGTTATAATTTCAGCATGCCTTTTTTCGGAATAACTTTAAAAGGAACAAACAAAAATATCAGTCGATTTTAATTTTTAAACCATAAAAGCAGTTCGTTAAAGTTTCCACCCTGAACCCATTTCCCATTTTTTATTTATCAGAGAAACCAATTGCACAGGCTGATAATTAAACTTAACATTAAATTAATCAACGGTATACATCACTTTAGTAGGTTCGCCGGCTAATGAGCATCTCTATTTTTAACTTGTTGATTATACTTTACTTGCCAGATAGCGCTTATTAAATTTTACAAAAAATCACCAAAATTAATAACCCATCTTTTATGCAATTGCAATTATTTAACGCTCAAAAATCCCTTATCAGTTCAATAATCTTATTTACGATCGCTGTTCTTTTTTTACTTAACCCCGAAAGTGCGAGATGTCAAAACACAGACAAGAATGTGATACAAATGGTATTTACTTCTGATGCGCATTATGCACTTACGCGCAAAAAATTCCAGGGCGATACCAATGTGAACGCCCATCTGGTAAATGCAGCCATGATCAAAAAAATAAATACTATACCGGGATTAATTTTACCGGACGATGGTGGCGTTGCTGCCGGTAAGAAAGCAGGTGCGGTTGATTATTTGATCCAAACCGGCGATATCGCCAACCGGATGGAAATCCCTTATCAAAGTGCCGCAGACAGCTGGGTTCAATTTGAAACAGATTACATGCACGGCGTAACACTAACAGATCATAATCATAAACCCACAAAGCTATTGCTTGCGCCCGGAAACCATGATATATCAAATGCAATAGGGTATGCTAAACCGATGAACCCTAAAACCGATCCAACAGCCATGGTTAAAATTTACAACCTGATGCTTAAGCCGGCTCATCCAAAAACCAATGCTGACTATAATTATAGCACTGATAAGATCAATTACTCAAAAAATATACATGGTATCCATTTTGTATTTATAACGCTGTGGCCGGATTCGGCCGAACGGATATGGATGCAAAAAGATCTGGACACAGTAGCTGTTAAAACGCCCGTTATTGTTTTTTGCCACGACCAGCCTACCTGCGAAGCCAAGCATTTTACCAATCCTTTGCCGCCGCATAACATGACCGCACAAAACAAATTTGAAAATCTTACTGCCGAGCAATACAAAGAAGGCCTTACAGCCGCCGGAGATGATGGCAGCACCGATATAGAACAACGCGGATGGATTAAATTTTTAAAGGCTCACCCAAACATTAAAGCTTATTTTCATGGCAATAGTAACTGGAATGAGTTTTATGTTTATAAAGGCCCGGATAATGATGTAGCACTCAATACATTCAGGGTCGATTCGCCCATGAAAGGTAAATATTCATCAAAAGATGAAACCAAATTGTCATTCCAACTGATATCCCTTGACGCTGCCAGTGAAACCTTAACTGCAAGGGAATGCTTATGGAATACTGACCCGGCTAATCCATCATCAAATATAGTTTTTGGAGCTGTTAAAACGGTGTCGCTTAAGGTGGAGTAATCAGCATTATTGCTTTCGTTTTCCGTATATCAACAGCAGGGAAATCGCTTTTAAAGATTTATCGCTGGTTTTGGCTGAAGCCCCATTTTATTGTAATTTTTCCGCCCCATAAATGGGACGGCAATGAATTTAGATATTTGATTGCTTGCATTCATTGCCGTTTGGCTTCAGCCAACGGGTAAAATTGAAGCCACTAAACGGCTTTAGCCTAATTTATACACTTAGTATCTTAAACGCGATTTCCCTGATATTAACAACAGTAATTTGGTAGGCTAAATTTGTTATATTAGCCTACCAATTATTACCTTCATGTTTAATAAAACTGCCTGCTACGCCCTTGTCATTTTATGTTTATTTAGCTGCAAAAAAAAGGAAACAGCTGTTACAAATACCGTTGTAACTTATGTGGCCCCCCCAAATTATCAGCATATTTCGGTTTTAACCCAGCATAATGATAATACACGTGCGGGATTAAACAGCCAGGAAACAAAACTGACCACCGGCAATGTTAATTCACAGCAGTTTGGCAAACTCTTCTCATTAAATGTTGACGACCAGGTATATGCTCAACCGTTGGTAGTTAGTAATATGGCCTTGGGCAGCGGAGGCAGAAATGTGGTATTTATTGCTACAGTAAATAACTCGGTTTACGCCTTTGACGGTGACAACGGCACACTCTATTGGAAAAGAAACTATACAGTGCAGGGTATGAGGCCGCCAAAAAATACAGATATGACGGGCGCTTGCGGCGGACAATACGAAGATTTTAGCGGCAACATAGGTATTGTTGGTACGCCGGTGATTGATTCGGCCGCTCAAATAATTTATTTCGTTGCCCGTAGTACAGATGGTACCAGTTATACACAATACCTGCATGCGGTTAATATTTTAAACGGCAGCGATATGGCAGGCAGTCCCGTAAAAATCAACCCCACCTACCAGGGTAACGGCGATGGAAGCACTAATAACCTGATCACGTTTGATGCACAACGACAAAATCAGCGCCAGGGGCTTACCCTGCTTAATGGCATCGTTTATGTAACTTTTTCTTCTCATTGCGACTGGGGGCCATACCATGGCTGGATATTAGGTTATAATTCACAATCATTACAGCAGCAAATTGTTTACAATGATACTCCCGACGGCGGTGACGGTGGTATTTGGGAAAGCGGAACAGGGTTAGCAGCAGATGCACAGGGCTCCATCTACGTGGTTATCGGGAATGGCACCGTTGGCGTAGGTACTGATCCAACCAATCTAAGAAACAGGGGTGAAAGTGCTTTAAAACTTTCAATATCCGGCTCCACGTTAAATGTTATTAGCTATTTTACGCCCAACAATTTTCAATACCTGGAAGATAATGATCTCGACTATGGTTCAATGGGCTCATTTTTGATCCCCAATTCCAACTATTATTTTACCGGCGGCAAGGATGGAACCTTATATTTACTAAATAAGGATAACATGGGTGGTTATCTTGGCTCCTCCAACCAGGTACAGCAATCGGTACCGCTTGGTAATAATTTCAACCTGCACTGCCAACCCGCCTATTATAAAGGCGGCAACGGCGAGTTTGTTTACATATGGTCAGAGAATGATAAATTACGTGCATTGCCTTTTAACCGTAGCTCAAATTTATTTGATCTGGGTAAACAGGTTGTTTCTAATGCCATTGGCCCCATGGGTCAAAGCGGCGCCGTATTATCTGTTTCATCAAATGGAAATACAGCGGGTACCGGAATAGTATGGGCAGCTTTTTCTGACGCAGGCGATGCCGAACACACGGTCAGTCCCGGAATTTTACGCGCCTTTGATGCAACGGATATTACTAAAGAACTTTGGAACAGCAACCAAAACCCTTCAAATGACTATACAGGCACCTATGCTAAATTTTCGACACCGACAATAGCAAACGGCCACGTTTACCTTGCATCATTTTCAAATATGGTTATGGTATACGGGTTAAAATAATTTCAATACCCGTCTATTATATTTCCCCCTATCAATATCATCCTGAAACATTTAATTAATTTATTTGGAAGTTAAATAAATAATCGTTTACATTTGTAGTGTACTATTATACTAATACACTATATCAATGATTGAAATTAAAGATTTAAATTTTGGTTATCCGAAAAAGCCCCTGCTTTTTAAAGACCTTGATCTTACTTTAAATAAGGGTCATATTTATGGCTTATTAGGAAAAAACGGGGCTGGGAAATCAACCTTGCTAAAAAATATGATAGGGCTTGCCGCTCCTCAAAAAGGGAACTGTGTTTTTAAAGGAATTAATGTTGCAAGCCGTCCGGTATCCGCATTGGAAGATATTTATTTTATTGCCGAAGAACTATTTGTCCCCTCCCTTACCCCTGCCCAGTTTGTTTCAAATACAGCCGGTTTTTATCCTAAATTCAGTAAAAGCGATTTTTACAATTATTTAAACGTGCTGGATGTTGACCTGGATGCAGTAATGGACAAACTATCGTACGGGCAGCAAAAAAAGGCGATGATAGCGTTTGGCCTGGCCACAAATACCAGCCTGCTGATAATGGATGAGCCCACCAACGGGTTGGATATTCCTTCGAAAGTACAGTTCCGTAAACTTATTGCATCTGTACTAACTGATGAACGCTGCATTGTTATTTCTACACACCAGGTTAGGGACCTGGATAGTTTAATAGATACACTTCTAATATTGCACGACCGCGAAATTGTAGTAAACCACCCGCTTGATGACATCACTGAAAAAATAACATTTGGTGTATTTAATGATACGGCCGGTTTACAGGTTTTTTATGAAGAAGAAAGCATGAGGGGCAAAAATGCCATCATCAAAAACACAACCGGTAAATTAAGCAAAATTGATCTGGAGTTATTTTTTAATGCTGTTACCAATGGCAGCAAGTCACTTATAGAAATTCTTAAAGCAAACTGATATGAGCAACATATTTAACCCAAAGCGATTCGGCATGTTGTTTATAAAGCATACCTCAGAACATTATAAAACTTATTTGATGTCGTTGGGTGTATTGATAGGGGTAATGGTGCTTGGAGGCAGTTTCATAGTTTATTTAATACCAGGAGGAATAGACAAGAATGTACAAACTCTATTATTTGTACCGATATTTTTTTTAGCGGGCACCATTTTTACAAGTACTATTTTTGCTGATTTTGGCGATCAAAAGAAAGCGGTAGCTACCCTTACTTTACCTGCATCGCATTTTGAAAAATTTTTAGTCGGCTGGTTATACTCGTATGTAATATTTTCAGCGGTTTTTGTCAGTAGCTTTTACACAATATTAATAATACTATTAAATTTAAAACACATACCCCATCGGCACACAGAGATATTTAATGTTTTTGCAGAACCGGCGTCTTCGCTGTTTATTGTGTTCGCCCTTTTACAAAGTATTTCATTTTTTGGGGCCATCTTTTTTAAAAGATTTCACTTTATAAAAGCAGGATTTTGTTTCTTCATTTGTGTGGGCATCCTTACCTTACTTAATACCTCGTTTATAAAGGCATTATTTGAGCGGGATGTACGTCCGGCTATACCGTTCGGTAATATTTTTTTTTATGAAGATAATAGATTTATAGCTGTTAGCAATGTTCACCACGCGGATGTATTTGTATCGTGCCTTATAATTATTGTATCGATAATTTTTTGGGTAGCCGCCTATTACAGGCTAAAAGAAAAACAGGTTTAATGGATTTGGATTATGGAATTTAAAGATAATGAAGCCATATACCTGCAGATAGCAGCATACGTATGCGACAACATATTGATGGATAAATGGCCGGCCGAACAAAAAATACCATCGGTACGCGACCTGGCCATTGAGCTGGAAGTTAATCCGAATACCGTGATGCGTTCTTATGAGTTTTTGCAAAAGCAGGACGTGATTTATAACAAGAGAGGCCTGGGCTTATTTGTAGCCCAGGAAGGATACGAGCGGGTAAAACAACTGCGTAAAGAAAGCTTTCTGCAACAAAATTTGCCTGAACTGTTCAAAAATATTTACCTGCTGGATATTTCAATGAAGGAAATACAGGAACGGTATGAAAACTTTAAAGCAGCGAATTACACATCAACCCCAGACAAAAAGAACCATGAAAACAAGTAATAAACTTCTATTAACTGCTATTATCTTGATCCTGGTGTCATTAGTATTTTACGACCTGATGCTTAAATCATCCTATTTAAAAGGTGATTATAAAGACCCATTTAAAGATTATATCTCCTTAAATTTTAAGGACTTCAAAACGATCGACTTGAGCGCTTCAACTGCTGCAAACATCATTTTAAAGCAAGGGCCATTTAGTGTACGAATGGATCCATCAGCTACTGACTTTGTTAAAATAAGCCAAAATGCCGATACGCTTCATATCGCCGCCGCATTTAGCGGGAGCTTTGATAACCCCCGTTCGGAGTATGTGCTGATTATATCCTGTCCGGATTTGAAACAGTTTAATGCTGATGCAAGGTACATGGCCGGAGACCAACCGATAATCGATACCCTTGCGAGCGAAGATTTTAAATGGCGCCCATCCATTATCAGCGGATTTACCCTGGATAGTTTAACCATAACAGAAAAACACGCCGGTTTTATCATTTTAAAAGGGAGCAAAATAAGGGCGCTCAATGCCGTGATCGGGTTAGGCAATGGAAGCCGTTCAAATTTGATAATTGCCGGTAATAACCAATTGCAGAATGCGGATTTAAATATCCTCAATAAAAGTCAGCTCAGGCTAAATGGCGCCGCAATCTACAATCTAAAATACCAATTAGCTGATAGTGCAAAACTTATATTAACAGGCGCCTCACAAAATTTATTAAAAAACAATCAATCTAAATTTTATCACAAATGAAACTGGTAATTAATTCACTTTCTAAAACTTACGCAAATGGCGTACATGCACTAAAGGATGTTTCGCTTACACTAAACAACGGCATGTTTGGTTTACTGGGCCCCAATGGTGCGGGTAAGTCATCGCTGATGCGAACCATAGCAACCTTACAGGAAGCAGATAAAGGCAGCATTTACCTGGATGACCTTGATGTATTAAAAAACAAAACTGAAGTACGGCAGCTGCTTGGCTATTTACCCCAGGAATTTGGCGTTTATCCTAAAATATCAGCCGAGCGCATGCTGGATCATATTGCCCAGCTAAAGGGTGTTGGGAACAAAGGCGAACGAAAAGACCTTGTGGAAGGCTTACTTGAAAACGTTAATCTCTCAAAAGACAGGAAAAAGCATTTAGGCACTTATTCCGGGGGAATGAAGCAACGTTTTGGCATTGCCCAGGCGCTGATCGGCAACCCCAAGCTGATCATTGTGGATGAGCCAACTGCCGGCCTCGATCCTGCTGAAAGGAACCGCTTTTATAATTTGCTGAGCCAATTAGGAGAAAATACCATTGTAATTTTATCAACCCATATTGTTGAAGACGTAAGTACGCTTTGCTCCAACTTTGCTATTATTTGCCAGGGCGAAGTATTATATGCCGGCGATCCCGAAACTGCGGTAAGTGAGATGGAAGGTAAAATTTACAGCAAAGCCATCAATAAAACCGAAATAGCATTTTACAAGGACGATTATAATGTAATATCAACCCAACTAAAGACCGGTAAATTGCATATCAGGATTCTGAAAGAAACCGATCCCGGAAATGGCTTTACTCCTGCTATACCTAACCTGGAGGATGTGTACTTCGGCAATATCGCCACCCGTGTAGATGTAAATACAATTTAACCTTCCCTAATCTTAAGTTATGTTCTGGAAAATATTTTTGTTTGAGATCCAAAACAGGGTCAGAAGGCCTGCAGTATACCTTTATTTCGCGGCAGCTTTGGTTTTTACCATATTTACTTTTGCCACCGGCTCGTTACCCGCAGGCGAAAAAGAGCATTATAATGCCCCTTATCTTATCGCCTTATGGTGTGCAGGTATTACTATGCTGATGATGCTGGTAACATCATCCATAATGGGTACTCCATTATATCGTGATATCGAGTACAATACAAAAGATTACTACCTCACCTACCCTATAACTAAAGCCGGTTATTTTTGGGGCCGGTTCCTGGGTTCTTTTGCGTGTATGTTGTTTATCAGCTGCGCTATTATGGTCGGAATATTTATCGGAACCAAATTAGGGCCCGCTATGGGCTGGCGAAGCGCGGATCATTACGGCCCCAACCATTTAATTTATTACCTGTACCCCTATTTTACTATCGCACTGCCAAACCTCATTTTTACCTCCGGTTTATTTTTTGGCCTGGTTGCCATTACACGCAATATAAAAGTGATTTACAGCGGTGGCATCCTGTTATTTTTAGGTTACTTTTTGTCCATCTTTTTCCTCGACCATACCAATAATGCAGCAGTGATCACACTTTCAGATGCATTCGGGTTCAATGGCATACGGCTTCAATCAAATGGTTCCACTTCTGTTCAGCAAAACACAACGTTATTACCTGTAACGGGCCTGTACTTGCTAAACCGCATTATATGGTCGTCTGTAGGGTTGGTAATTTTAATGTATACCTACCTGAGGTTTAATTTTGAAAAATTCTTTAGCGGCAAAAGGGATAAAGCAGCGATTGATGATACTACAACAAAAGATAGGCGTACACAAATATTAAAGGTAAAAACCAGCTTTAGCGGCACCTATAATCGCAGTACGCTTTTTAATCTTACCAAAATAGAACTGAATAATATTGTCCGCGATAATTACTTCTGGATAATTATTGGCAGCGGTTTGGTGTTTTTAGGATTTGTATTCTGGATGGGTGATAATTTTGATGGCGTACCTGTATTTCCACGCAGCATCATGTTCCTGGATACTTTTAATTCAGTTTTCCTGTTCTTCATATTTTTCATCATTGTTTTTTATACCGGCGAAACATTACACCGCGACAGGACAACCCGTTATGCTTTTATCAATGATTCACTACCACCGCCAAACTGGGTTTTAAATGGGTCAAAACTAATCGCATTGCTTTTTATAGGCTTTTGCCTTTCGTTAATCCCCATGGTTCTGGGGGTCCCTATTCAAATAATTAAAGGGTTCCACCAGTTCAATTTTTCGGTTTATCTCATGTATATTTTTACTATTCTCCTTCCCCGGTTGTTGGAGATGGTAATGTTTGCCTATGTGGTGCATGTAACCGTTAACAATAAATTTGTGGCACATGGCATAGCTGTATTCTTTTGGGTTGCCATCTTCTTTTTGCGGGAGTCGGGTATATTTAACTACAATATGCTGCTTTACTCTTATACGCCATGGTATGGCGTATCTGACATGGATGGGTTGGGTCATATGGCCAAATCTGTTTACTGGTTTAATATTTATTGGCTGTTGGATGGTAGCCTATTGATCATTGTTGCGGCGTTATTTTACTACCGCGGCGTAACATCGTCCTTTAAAGAAAGACTGCAACTGGTTGGGGAACGCTTTGATACCAAAACCAGGCTGTTTACGGCTGTGGTATTGTTTGCCTTTTTAGCAGTCGGATCTTATGTCTATTATAACGTTAGCTACTTAAATGTTTTTTTAACAAAAGCTGAAAGTGAAAATCGTGCCATTAGTTATGAAAAGAAGCTAAAACGCTATGCAAGTCTGCCGTTGCCTAAAGTAACACGCATTAAAATGTACGCTGATCTTTTCCCGGATAAACAACAACAGTTTGTTAAAGCTTACGTTACCATTGTCAACAAAACCCATCAGCCTATTTCAAAGCTATTGCTCGATGGTGACGAACTCACTGATTATTCCGTTAAAATAAATAATAAGGCGGTGCCCTTTACTTATCCGTTAATGTATGATCGGGGGTTACTTAATTTTTTAAGGCCGAAACAAGATACCGCCGATTTTCGCCTTTATGAATTTGAAAAGATATTAGCTCCCGGCGATTCAGCCGTGCTCGAAATAAATTCATCGCTTAGCTATAAAGGCTTCAGCAATGGGCTTTATGGTGAAAAACTGCTTCGTAATGGCACCTTTTTTACCGGTGGCTTGCCCGGTTTAGGTTATGATGATGACGACGAAGTAAGCAGTCCGTATGTACGCAAGGAATTTCATCTCCCGCCTAAAAAGGACGAAGATATTGAACAAAACGACCCCGAAGGTATCAGTACTTTGAAAGCCGGCAGGGCTTCAGACCTCTTAAGTTTTGACCTTACCGTGAGTACTTCGGGCGATCAAACAGCCGTTTCTTCGGGCAATTTACAAAAGCACTGGCAGCAAAACGAGCGTAACTATTATCACTATGCGCAAACAAACCCGGGCATGTATGCACCTTTGGCTGCGGTCTCAGCACGGTATGCTGACCTCCATGATAGTGTGCTGTTAAATAAAGACCATAAGGTTGATATTAACATTTTCTATCATCCTGCACATAAGGCCAATCTCAGTCGTTTTATGGCGGCATATAAGGATGGGCTGCGTTATTTTTCTGATGCTTATGGCGGGTACCCCTTTAATGATATCAGGCTGGCAGAAACCTCTGTGTTTTCGCCGAGGATAGGCTCGTTTACAACACTTAATACTTATCCCGAATATTTTGGATGGAATGCCGATTTCAATAATCCCAACCAAAATGACTTTTGTTATTTTAACGCGGTACAGCAGTTGGCACAGCAATGGTGGCGTTTCCAGGTGGCTCCAAATAACACAGCAGGTTCATTAGTTATTCCTGAAGGCCTGGCAAGATACAGCGCCCTTGTATTGACAGAAAAGAAATACGGAAAGGACAATATGAAATGGATATTGCAGGATCAGCTTTGGGCTTATATATGGATACGCACCCGGCTGGAGGAAAAAGAGCACCCGTTGATCAAAGCTAATCAATGGTTTGAGTGGGGCGGCAAAGCTGGAGTTGTGCTTTACGGTTTAAGGGACCTGATGGGCGAAGACAGTTTAAACGCCGCATTAAAAGATTTTAAAAACGCCTACGCCTTCAAGAACAAACTGCCATTTGCAGGCACAAATGATCTGTTCCGTTACCTGCAAAAACATGTACCCGATTCTTTACAATACTATTTAACAGATAGCTGGCAAAAGATCACTTTATATAATAACAAGATGATCGATGTGAAATCAACATCCACAAGTAACAAAAATGAATACAAAGTTACCATGAAGGTAAACGTTGAAAAGGCTTATATCGACGGCAAGGGCAACGACATCGATGCCAAACAAATGAATGACTATATCGACATTGGTGTTTTTGGGATAGAAACAAAAAACAAGGCCGGCCGCAATCAAACCAACCCATTATATCTTAAAAAATACAAACTAACTGCCGGAGCGCACACCATTACCATTATAGTACGAGGCAAACCGGTAAATGCTGGCATCGACCCATATAATAAACTGGTAGACAGGCTGCCTAATGACAATATAAAAGACATTGTGAAGATGTAACGAATATAACCAAACCAGAGTTATGGACCCTTTAGCTAACACTAAAGGGTTTTTTATTGTTTTCAGCCTTCATCTCAACATACTGTTTCAGAAAGAGTGACACGAAAAAAACAGATGAATCAAAAAATAAAAATCACCGCTGTAAATGAGCGAATATATTTTTTGGCGAAACAAGCTGCACAAACCTGAAACAAAAATGTCGCCTTTTTGAAGAAATTAATCCGAGCCGTCATGTCGTCCGACCATTTGGCCGATCAACGCGAGGGCAAAAAGCTTTCATGGTTACTTTAAGACGCGTTAGAGACACTGCTTTTTTTATTCTGTTGAGCTAAAACATGCCTGGCAAATACTTCATTCAAATTGATCCGAATCAGCGGCGATTACCACGAAAAAAGAGCAAAAAGAAGCCGGAAAATACCTCGCGTATTTTCCAGCCACAATTAACTTATTAACTGTCTTATTGTTAACTCATAATTAAGCAGAATAATTCAGTTGCAGTTATAAAAACAATATTACGGCAAAAATGTTTCCAAATAAGATGTAAATCATTTGTTACAGTTAAAAACCAACTTGTAAAGGAGACGTTACAAACGTAATATTGCTTTGAAAGAAAACATCAGGTAGGTTTACCGATTTAAATTCATATTAAACTAATACTAATTTATTATTCAATGAAAAGAATTCTACTATTGAATTTGTGCATTTTACTATTAGCCGCTCCCCGGCTATTTGCACAAAGTCACACCGTAACCGGTAGGGTTACGGGTAAGGACGACGGCAATCCGTTACCAGGTGTAACGGTTGGCGTAAAAGGTACAAGTACTGGTACCCAAACCAATATTGATGGTAAGTATTCAATAAACGTAGCCGACGGCGCACAGCTAACTTTTAGCTTTATCGGCTATGTAACTCAAACAGTTACAGTTGGTGGCCCTGTTATAAATGTGGCTTTGGCACCATCCAGCCAGCAGCTGGGTGAAGTGGTTGTAACCGGTGCATTGGGTATTACCAGGACGCGGAATCAACAAAGTTATGCAGCAGAACAAGTATCTGGTGACGAGGTAAGCAAACAACGCTCCTCAAATTTTGTTGACGGGTTATCCGGTAAAGTATCGGGTTTGGAAATCCGCCAGAACAATACATTAGGCGGTTCAACAAACGTTGTGCTTAGGGGTGTTAAATCCATAACAGGAAACAACCAGGCGCTATTTGTGATCGACGGCGTGCCAATTGGGAATGAAAATACCAACGGCTCTTCCCAGCAAACAGGCGGCGGGGGTTATGACTATGGTAGCCCGGTATCGGATATCAATCCTGACGATATTGAAAGTATAACTGTTTTAAAAGGTGCAGGAGCATCTGCATTGTACGGTTCACGAGGCAGCAACGGCGTTATTTTAATAACAACCAAAAAGGCTAAAAAAGGCTTAGGTATAGTTATCAACTCCACAGTAAGTGTTGGTGAAATAGATAAATCCACCTTCCCTCAATACCAAAAACAATATGGTGCCGGATATGCGCAATACTTCAATACAGCAAATGTTTTTGGCAACCCTAATGCTCAGATTGCTCCTACTTCGGATGACGCCTCGAACGGTACAGCATTTAATCCCAACTTAATGATCTATCAGTGGGACGCGTTCGATAAATCTTCACCAAACTATGGCAAAGCTACCCCATGGGTTGCAGCTAAAAACGACCCTTCAACATTTTTTGTAAAGCCGGTATCTACTGATCAAAGCATCATGATCACAAATGGTAATGAGAACGGTACATTTAAATTGGGTTATACAAAAAGCATAGAAAATGGGGTAATACCCAATAGCAGGTTAGATAAGAACCTGGTTGATATGGCTGCTACCTATAACATCACACCAAAGCTAACGGTTGGCGGAAGCATCAATTTTTATAATACAAATGGTACTGGAAGAGGTGGAACAGGATATGATAATAACGGCGGCGACAACAGAAACGTAATGACCAACTTCAGGCAGTGGTGGGAAACAAACGTTGACGTGCAAGAATTAAAAGCTGCTTATTTAAGAACTAACTCCAATGTAACCTGGAACATGGCCGACCCCGGCAATGGCAACACAAACCCAGCCTATTGGAACAACCCTTATTGGGTAACTGATCATAACTATGAAACAGATACCCGCAACAGGTATCTAGGCAACATTAACCTGAGCTATAAACCAACTTCGTGGTTAAACATTACCGGCAGAACTTCATTAGATACTTATTCTGAGTTAGACCAGGAGCGTTATGATGTTGGCAGTATTGGTGTACCGTATTATTCAAGATACAATCATACTTACTCGGAAACAAATTATGACCTGTTAGCTACTGTAAATAAAGATCTGTCTAAAGACTTTAATTTAAAGGCTTTGTTAGGTACCAATATCCGGAAAGATTATGAAAACAGTATCCTCGCAAGTACCAATGGCGGTTTAATAATACCTGGTTTGTATTCGTTATCCAACACGTTAAGCTCACCGTTATCGCCAACCGAATATGACGCAAAAAAAGAAGTTGACGGTATTTTTGCAGGAGCTACATTTACCTGGAGAAATATGCTTACGTTGGATGGAACAATAAGGAGGGATCAATCCTCAACCTTACCGGCAGCAAATAATGTCTATTATTATCCTTCTGTTTCTGCAGGTTTTGTTTTTTCTGAACTGCTTAAAGAGTATAAATGGCTTTCGTACGGAAAATTAAGGGCTAGCTTTGCACAGGTAGGTAGCGACGCACCTTTGTACAGTACGTTAGATACTTATACAATTAATCCTCCGTTTGGTGCTAATCCTCAAACTGTTGCGAGTACTACCAAAAACAACGCAAATTTAAAGCCTGAGCAAACCAAAAGCAGTGAATTAGGTTTAGAGTTAGCATTTTTAAAAAATCGAATTGGTTTTGACGGAAGCTATTTTAGCACCAACACATTTAATGAAATATTACCCGTGAATGTTTCGGCTGCAACAGGCTATACAAATGAATTCTTAAACGCTGGTTCTGTTCAAAACAGGGGTGTCGAGCTGTCTTTAAATGGCACACCTATATTAACAAACAGCTTTAGCTGGAAAATTACAGTAAACTTCACTGCGGCAAAAAATAAAGTTACTTCTTTATACAAAACTGCAACAGGCCAAGAAGCCAGCAATCTTGAATTAGGTAGTTTTCAGAATGGAGAAACACTTAATGCGCCCCTGGGACAACCTTTTGGTACAATCAGAGGAACAGATTATGTTTATAATTCCAAAGGACAAAAAATTGTTAATGCTGACGGACAATATGAGATAACTCCAAATGCAAACAACAATATTGGCAATACCAACCCCGATTGGACCGGCGGTATTAACAACAGCTTTACCTATAAGAATTTTACATTAAGCTTCTTAATTGATATCCGTCATGGCGGCTCGGTGTACTCAAACGACCTTGCATACGGGTTGGCTGACGGTATTTACCCTTTAACAGCTTATACCAATGATTTAGGTAACCCCGTACGTAATACACTCGCTAATGGAGGTGGTTTTATCCGCCCAGGCGTTTACGCCAATGGTCAGCCCAATACTACAAGGGTAACCGCGTACAATTATGGTGATTTTGGTGATGGATCCGGTTTATTACCTATGTCGGCATTTGTATATGATGCAAGTTATATAAAGCTGCGCGAAGCATTAATAGGATATTCACTACCCTCCACCACCATTGGAAAACTTGGACCGGTTAAAGAAGTTACTTTTCAGCTTATTGGCAGAAACTTGTGGATAATTCATAAAAACTTGCCATACGCCGACCCTGAAGAAGGTTTGAGCGCCGGCAATTTACAGGGTATACAAGAAGGTGCTTACCCTACCACACGCACCATTGCACTTAACTTAAAAGTACGTTTCTAATCAACTACAGATATGAAAAAAATAGCATTAATTTTTGTATTGATGTCGATATTATCGGCCTGTACAAAAGACCTGACGACCCTAAACGTCGATCCCAAACATCCATCATCAGTTCCATCCTATAGCTTGTTCACCAATGCCGAAAGAGTTATGGCAAATACCGTAATATCAGCAAGTGTGAACTTAAATATATTCCGCTTAATTGAACAGCAGTGGACAGAAACTACTTATTTAAATGAAACGGATTACCAGATAACCTACCGCAGGCAGCCCGACCTGATCTGGAGCACATTTTACAGCGGTGTGTTGATAGATTTTGAAAAGACTAAATCACTTATGAAAACTGACGTAAGTGATGCAGGTACTCAAAAAAACGAAACAGCCATCACTGATATACTGGAAGTTTATTCATATTACTACCTGGTTACCACCTTTGGTAATATTCCTTATTCACAGGCATTGAATATAAATAATCCTTTCCCGGCGT
>JAQBOU010000182.1 GCA_028287865.1 Mucilaginibacter sp.
GGTGAATTTACCGTTAAAAGCCTAACCATATTACACCGGGATACTTATGTTGAATATCAGGAATGGACGGTTTACAAAGAGTTGATTTTTGGAAACCGGCTGGCTGCTTTTTAAAGTAGTGAAAACAAAATAAAACAACAATCATTATATGCCCTGCCCGAACGTCAGCAAATTGTTATCAGGATCATGAATAGAGAATTCTCTTTGTTTCCAGGGTTTACAAACCAATTCAGTACTGTTAACGTTCTGCATTTTAGCAAAATTAAATAATTCATTAATATCATCGGTACGGATATATACCTGCCCATAGTTTTCCTTTGGATCGAGTTCTTTAAACTCAAAAAAATGAATTTGTATACCGTCTTTTTGCACCATAAGGTATCCATCGTAATCAGCACTACCAAATTCTTGAAAACCCAATTTGTTCAAGTAAAAATCCATGGTAATGGCTTTATTACGCATGGGTAGTTTCGGATTGATTTCTGTAAGCATCTTTACTGAAATTTATTGATGTAAATTAATTTGTAACTGATTTGCCTATTATTCATCGCCTATTGATGTGCTTCCATAATCAAATATAGCTAACTTTACTTGCACTGTCACACCCTCCTGGACGGACGGGCACTGACGAAACTTACCGCCACCTCATTATGAGGGACGAAGCAATTCCTAAAAGGACGATCAAAGAACCTAATTACTTTTTAACAAGTTAGACAACCAAATTATCTGAATGATTTACATTGATTAGAGATGGCTTCGTTCCTCGCCATGACGTGCGGAATTATACATTAATTATTTTCCTATATCTGCTTCATAAACTTTAAAAATAAAGTTACAAATACTAAAAATATTAGCATATTTGTATTAACAAAACGAAAAGATCATGACCCTTTACCAGGATTATTTAATGGTGCTTTCGCCGTCTGAAAGTATCATCAGCACCGTAAAAAAGTTAAAGGAGTATGCCTTTAATGTTATTGGCGCGTATGAAAGCCATTATTCAACAGCGCATATTACAGTACAATATTGGCCGCGTAAAAAACCGGTATGGGTTGAGCCGCTGATCCCCAAACTGGAGCGTGATCTGCAAAACCTTTCGTCGGTAATTTTGGACATTAACGGTTTTCGCTATTTTAATACCGCGGATCGGTATACCATTTACGCAAATATTAATTCGTCGCCTTTAACAGATATTTGGTTTAAACAGTTACGGAAATATTTTACCAAACATGATGCAGTGCCGCATATCACCATTGCTAAAAACCTCTCCGGTGCTGCATTTGAAAAAGTATGGCCCTATTTTAAGAACCGGCAATGGAATGAGCAATTTGAAATTGACCAGCTTACAATGCTGCAAAGAGAGGCTATAGGGCACAATAAAAGTTATAAAAAAGTCAAGGAAATACCTTTTAACAGCCGGTATGATTTTTATGTATATGCTAATTCAAAGCTTAAAGCTCCGCCTATTGTTGCCAGGCTACATAATGAGCAACAATTTAGTCTTTTTTAAAATTCAGATGCTATTTGCCGGTACTATCCATGCTAAAACAGGACATACAACAGGTAAAATAAATTAGCGCATAGTAAGTACTTAACTGTCAGCCGGTAAGCTTCAATTCCATTTTTTAACAATTTATTAACCCTAAAACAAACCTTTTTCTATCTTTGCGGCGGGGTAAGTCTTTTACGGCCAGCTCCTCTTGAACTCCCCCAGGGTGGGAACACAGCAAGGGTAGAGAGTTGAGCGGCGCGATAAAAGTAGCTTACCCTTTTTTATTTTCTTTTTTTTACGCAGGGAAGACATCCTAATCTTCAACCTCCGGCTACTAATCGTACAAAACAAGCTATCTTCGCGAAAATATATTTTTAATAAATGTTCGATATATTGATTATTGGCGGCGGCCCCATTGGTATAGCTTGCGGACTTGCCGCACAAAAAGCCGGTTTAAGCTTTTTAATTGTTGAAAAAGGCTGCCTGGTTAATTCCCTTTATAATTATCCCTCCACCATGACCTTCTTTTCAACCTCCGAAAAACTGGAGATTGGCGGGATTCCTTTCGTTACCATCAGCAATAAACCCACCCGTGCCGAGGCATTGGAATATTACCGCAGGGTAGCAACATCCAACCATTTACCCATCAATTTATTTGAGGAGGTTACTGGTTTAAAAAAAGAAGGAGATATTTTTACAATTACTACAGCCAAAGCAACTTACCAGGCTAAAAAGGTGATTTTATCCACCGGCTTTTATGATATAGCCGTAACCCTTGATATTCCGGGCGAAAACCTGCCTAAAGTAAAGCATTATTATAAGGATCCGCATTATTATGCCATGCAAAAGGTGGTTGTGGTGGGCTCCAGCAATTCAGCTATCGATGTAGCGCTGGAAACTTACCGCAAAGGTGCCGACGTAACATTGGTGATCCGTGATAACGAGGTGAGCCAGCTGGTTAAATATTGGGTGAGGCCGGATATTATCAACCGGATAAAAGAAGGCAGCATTAAGGCTTATTTTAACTCCCATCTGAAGGCAATCCGTGAGCAGGAGGTTGACATTGAAACTCCGGATGGAACCATCACTATCCCCATCGATTTCGTGATGGCGATGACCGGCTACCGGCCAAATTTCGAATTCCTTAAAAAACTGGGGGTAACCTTGGCTGACGATAAATTCATCCCGCAGTATGACCCTGCAACTATGGAAACCAATTTACCGGGACTGTACCTTGCCGGAGTAGTTTGTGGCGGTTTGGATACGCATTTGTGGTTTATAGAAAACTCACGCATACATGCAGATATGATTGTGAAGGATATTATTTTGAAGAGAGATCAGAACTTGGAGGTTAGAGATTAGCAAACCTCTAATCTCACACAAATAACATAATATCACTTTTTTCTTGCATAAGTAAAAATTAATGCAATAATTTGCACCCAAATTAAAAAATATTAAAAGCTACTAAAAAATGAAACAACAAAGCTCAAATAAGCCCTCAATAAGAGCAGTATCTGCTCCTGTTGCCGCTGCTTTGCTTTCAACCATTTTTGTACTTTCCCCGTC
>JAQBOU010000256.1 GCA_028287865.1 Mucilaginibacter sp.
TAGCGACCTGAAGAAAGATTCAGATGGCGACGGTGTTTCTGATCAGTTTGACAAATGTCCTAACACTCCTGCAGGTACTGTAGTTGATGGTTCTGGTTGCCCTATCGTAATGCCTAAACTTGATACTGCCGCTTTCTGCAAGGCTTGCCAGGGAGCTGGTGTTGCTAACGCCGCTGCTTACAGCAATATCCAATTTGAATTTGATAGCTCAGTTTTGAAAACATCATCTTACCCTGTATTAGATGCAACTTCTGCAGACATGAGGTCTAAAGGTGGCTCACTTACATTAGCTGGTTATGCTTCATCAGAAGGTACTGCAGCTCATAACATGCGCTTATCAAGAGACCGTGCTAACTCAGTAAAAACTTACTTGGTTAACTCAGGTGTTGATGCAAAACGTTTAAAAATTAAAGCATACGGTGAAACTCACCCAATTGCTGATAACTCAACCGAAGAAGGCCGTATTGCCAACCGTCGTGTTGAATTCCACAAATAATTTTTAGCAACTATAAAAAAGGCTTCCCGCGATCGGGAAGCCTTTTTTTTGTCCCTCTTTTCCGGGATTAATTGCTATTGTCCGGCCAAAATAATTTACAGCTATCCAGGTAATTTATTTCAGGAATTTTTTTGCGTAAATTTGACCTATGTATTTTTTTCGAAAAAAAGACCCAAACCGGCCAACCAGCTTTAATCTTAAAGTAATGCATGCTATTAATGCAATTGCTATAACGGTTTTTTTATTGGGTATTATTTGGAAACTAATTCAATGGTTTATCTTAAAAAAGTAAGCATAGTTTAACATACGAATCGGCATAGGCATCATTGAAAAAGTACAGTCTGCTTTATTACCTTAAATAAGTATAATATTTTAATGAAAACAGTAATCAATACTCAAAACGCACCTGCACCTATAGGCCCTTACAGCCAGGCAATAATTGCCGGAAACTTAGTATTTGTTTCGGGGCAGGTAGCTATTAACCCGTTAAATGGTGAACTTGTAATGGACGATATTAAAATCGAAACAACACAGGTGATGGAAAACATAAAAGCCATTTTAACCGCTGCGGGTATTGATTTCAATAATATAGTAAAAACCAGTATTTTTTTAACCGACATGCAAAACTTTGCGCAGGTTAATGAAGTTTATGGAACCTATTTTACGGATGATTTCCCTGCGCGTGAAACGATACAGGTTGCAGGGTTGCCTAAAAATGTCAACGTTGAAATTTCAGTGACAGCTATTAAGCCCTGATTTTAGAAATTGAACAGCCAGGTATTTGAAACCCCGATTGAATATTTAAGAGGCGTTGGCCTTGCCCGGGCCGATGTCTTAAAAAAAGATCTTCAAATATCCAATTTTGATGACCTGCTACGCCATTTTCCTTATAAATACATAGATCGCACCCGTTTTTACAAAATCAAGGATATCAATGCTGATATGCCTTATGTACAAATTCTTGCGCGTGTAACACAAAAAGAAATACTGGGTGAGAAGCACACCAGGCGTTTGGTTGTACAAGCGTTGGATGATACAGGTGTAATTGAACTGGTGTGGTTTCAAGGCATTAAATGGATTGAAAAAACCATAACAATCGGCAAAGTTTATGTCTTATTTGGCAAACCGAGCTTTTTTAACGGAAAGGCACAGATGGCACATCCTGAAATGGAGCCATACTCTACGGAAGCTCTTCAGCGTAAAGGCAATTTAACGCTTCAACCGGTCTACAACTCAACCGAAAAACTAAAACAGTTTTCATTAGATAGCAAAGGGCTTCAAAAACTTATTGCAGGCTTACTGGAACAGCACCTAAAAGATATCCATGAGAATTTACCTTTATACCTAATAAACCACTTTAACCTGGTGAGCAGGGCAGATGCCTGCCGTAATATTCATTTCCCGGAGGATGCAACCAAGCTTAACGAAGCTATCTACAGGCTAAAGTTTGAGGAGCTGTTTTTTTTACAGCTAAAACTGTTGAGAAATAAATTACTGCACAGTCAAAAATTTAAGGGTAATATTTTTGAAACGGTTGGCACCCTTTTTAATGAATTTTATCACCGCAAATTACCTTTCCCGTTAACCAATGCTCAAAAAAGGGTATTAAAAGAAATAAGGCAGGATACCCAACGAGGGGTGCAAATGAACCGCCTGTTACAAGGCGATGTAGGAAGCGGCAAAACAGTTGTAGCGTTAATGAGCATGCTTATAGCTATTGATAATGGATTTCAAACCTGCATTATGGCCCCTACAGAAATATTAGCTAATCAACATTACCAAACCATAAAAGAATTGGTGGGTGATGATTTTATAGAGGTGGCGCTGCTTACGGGATCAACATCTGCAAAAGCAAGAAAGGTATTACACGAGCGACTGGAAAACGGACAGCTAAAAATATTGATCGGAACACATGCACTCATTGAAGATAAAGTGCAATATAAAAACCTTGGCTTTGTGGTAATTGACGAACAGCATCGTTTTGGAGTTGAACAAAGGGCAAAACTATGGCGTAAAAATAGTATCCCGCCCCATATTTTAGTTATGACGGCTACCCCTATCCCCAGAACATTGGCTATGACCTTGTATGGCGACCTGGATATTTCTGTAATTGATGAGTTACCTGCAGGGCGCAAGCCTATTCAAACACTGCACTTTTATGAAAACCAGCGTTTGCGGATGTTTGGCTTTATGAAACAGGAAATGGCCAAAGGTCGCCAGATCTATGTTGTTTATCCGCTGATACAGGAAAGTGAAAAGCTGGACCTGAAAAATCTGGAGGACGGCACCGATGTAATGGCCCACGAATTTCCGTTACCTGATTACAGGATAAGCATTGTACATGGTAAAATGAAACCTACCGATAAACAATTTGAAATGAACCGCTTTATCAAAGGCGAAACTCAAATTATGGTGGCCACTACTGTAATTGAGGTGGGCGTAAATATTCCGAACGCATCGGTAATGATCATTGAAAATGCTGAACGCTTTGGCTTGTCACAACTTCACCAGTTAAGAGGCCGTGTGGGGAGGGGTGCCGAACAGTCTTATTGTATTTTAATGAGTAGTCATAAATTAAGTCATGATGGCAGGATAAGGCTTGATACCATGGTTAAAACAAACAATGGCTTTGAAATAGCAGAAACAGACCTGCGATTACGCGGACCGGGAAATTTAGATGGAACACAGCAAAGCGGCGTGCTTGACCTGAAGGTAGCCAACATAGTTACCGATCAGGAATTATTAATAACGGTGCGTAAATGCGTTGAAAACATCTTTGAAAAGGATCCGCAACTTGCCTTGCCCGAACATCAGATCTTTCATCATTCATTACAATCGAAAGGCCAGGGCTTAAACTGGAATAAAATATCATAATCTATTTTATTGCCAATTGTCTTTGTGTTCGCCCTGGTTAGGATAATTGAGCCAACAAAAAACCTCCCAAAATGCGGGAGGTCATTCAAATAATTTGCCGGATCAGCGTTGCTGATGGCCGAGAGTTAACAGCAATAGCCTGTTCCACGTCCTGTACCCGGGCAATATCCCGGCGCACATCCAATATTGAATTTTTCCCCGTCACTACAACAAGTGTAGCTGGTACCGCCTTTAATTGCTTTTAAATCACTTCTTGTTAATTCTTTTTTTAAGCTTAAGCTTGCGAATGTGTTTTTTTGCTGGTTCATAATTTCTGTGGTTTGGTATATTAAATGTAAGTATATATTTGTTAATTACAAATATTATTTAAAAAATAATTTTAACTGATCCGGCATACAACAGGCGCTTAATTGTCGTAAAAATTAATTGCTGGAATGATGGATAATCTTCTTCAATTTCTTCTTCAGCAAAATAATTTTTCATCTCTTGTAATATTTCTTCAATGGTAAATACATTTTTAACCATATCGAAAATAATCATATCAATCTCATCCAGATAATATTCCATAATATCATTTTGTAAAATATCTGGCAGTAGCAATAATGCAAATGAGCTTCTTTCCTTATTAAAATTACGTTTCACAACCGGGATTATCTCTTTTTTAAAATCAAATTTCCAGTCCCATCCGCAATTAACAAGGATATAATTTTCTGATTGACTAATTTTCACCTTCAATAAATCGCCATCAGACAACGAAAAGGTCGCCTGAATTTGCTGAAATGCATTGAGATCGTCGTTATATAGTTTTACGACATTTGCCGAATCAGAATATGTTTTTTTTATTAAAGAATTTCTTTGGAACTCTATCTGGAATATGTCCAACAGGCAATCTCTTTCATTACCATCCGGCAACACCCGCTTAGCCTGGTCAATAAAGTAATTGAAAGCAATATTATGGTACATTATAAGCGATTCTCCAAATGAATGTTTATTATTCAAATACTTTATCGCAGTCTGTGTCCGCTCAAACGATTGCTTACTTTCGGATAATCCGGATGGAGCTTCGGTCGGGAATGGATGCACCCTGCTTAATTTGAGCAAAGGCGAGTAATAAATTGCAGAGCGCATATCTGCCTTTGTGCTCCTCACCAAATTAATTATTCTATAATAATAGTCAGGATAATCCTTCCGGAGTTTTTTCGCAACATGATCGCACACATGCCGGTATTTTTTAAAGTTGCCGACCGGATGCGACATTTGTGTATGGGGAAAATCTTCAAATTTGATATAGTCCTTAAATACGGGGTCATCGACTATATCTTTGTAATAACTTACCGGGATACCTTCCTTATTAGCAAGTTGACAAAATAAATATTGTTCAAAAATGAAATTCAGGGCACTGGTATTTACCTTCCCGAGGTTGTCACTATTTTTGTCAATAAACTCAAATGCCTGTCGGCTATACTCTTTAAAAAATGTGTTGTCATTGCCCCCTAACAATCCGGCGTTACTGCCATAAATGTCCTTGTGCTCATAATTTTCCTTTAAAAATAAAGATGGTACGTAAGAAAAATTTGCGTTTATTTCCGTTAAAACATCAGCATAAAAAGGAAGATTTTTATCCATATTCTGAGCTATAAGGCGATTATTTAAAAATCCATCTTCCGGTTTATGCCATATAAATACATCCCCATCCAGGTGGAGGAATGGCTCCGTTTGAATACCATAAGTATAAATTTTCGCTAAAGCCCATAAAGCCGGATGATAATGATCCAGTGTTTTTTCTAAAGCCGTTGATACCGTTGCGTAGGGAAGTCGTAACCGTTCAATCAAAATTTCACTGCCTTTTAAATCGGTCACGAGGTTTATTTCTCCAAAAACATCTTTAGCTTGCAGGCAGCTTAGTGCCCAACTCATCCAATGATATTCACATGAGAGCCAGCCTGCTTTCATGTGAATAAGGTTATTATCTTTCGCAAACATCGGCGGGCCTGTCCATAGTGTATGAAGAAATTTCATAAAATCATAAAGTTTAGTATTGTATTGATAAATTTACATTATTGCAATTAATACCAACGCTTTTCTATTACCCATTACCTTATAAATTGTAATTTTACGCCGCTTAAAAAAATATAGTGTCAGAAGAAGATAGTAGACCCCAAAAAACAGATTCTTTTGCAGCATTGCGATATAAAGATTTTCGATCTTATCTCGGGATGCGGTTTTTCTTCACTTTTGCGTATCAAATGCAAGCCGTAATTATAGGTTTTTACATTTACCAAATAACCAAAAGTGCATTTGCATTAGGCCTGGTTGGTCTTTGTGAAGCAATTCCGGCTATTGGCATTGCAATGTATGGCGGGTATGTGGCAGATAAATCGGAAAAAAGAAAAATGCTGCTTGTTATATCTGCCCTTGTATTTGTTGCTTCGCTCGTGATGTTTACTGTAACAATGAAAAGCATGGGCAGCTATATTCACAAAAGTTGGATTGTGCCGATTATTTATTTTATGATCTTCCTGAATGGTTTGGCGCGCGCTTTTTATGGTCCCGCCACATTTACCATTTACGCGCATAGTATCCCCAAAGAAATTTACCCTAATGGAAGCACCTGGAGCAGTTCGAGCTGGCAAGTTGCATCTATACTTGGCCCCGCAACAGGCGGGTTGATCTATGGCTTTTATGGCATAACAGCTGCGTTTAGTGTTATAATTGTTTTCTTGCTGCTTTCAATAGTACTGATATACCTGTTAAGGTCATATCCACCGGTTTATATTCCCAAAGAAAGTATATGGAAAAGCCTTTCGGAAGGGATAAATTTTGTATTCAAAAGCAAAATGCTCATCTGGGCAATGAGTCTCGATTTATTTTCAGTTTTTTTTGGAGGGGCCGTTGCACTTTTACCTGTGTTTGCAAATGATATTCTTAAAGTAGGCTCGCAGGGTTTGGGGATAATGCGCGCTACCTCATCATTAGGAGCTGTATTAACAATGCTTGCTATGGCCAAGTATTCGCCTATGAACAAGCCCTGGCGTAACCTTTTAATAGCGGTTACCGGTTTTGGATTATCAATTATATGCTTCGGACTTTCACGCAGCTTTTATTTGTCTCTAATATTCTTATTTACAGAGGGAGCTTTTGATAGTATCAGTGTAATTATTCGCGGAACTATTATGCAGCTGTTAACACCCGATCATATGCGGGGCCGTGTATCGGCGGTTAACTCCATGTTTATTGGTTCATCCAATGAAATTGGCGCTTTTGAATCAGGTACGGCTGCTAAATTATTAGGAACCGTACCCTCTGTTATTTTTGGTGGCAGCATGACTTTGGTTATTGTGACAATCACCTTCCTCAAAACAAAAAAATTAATACCACTCTCGTTAAACGAAATACAAACGCCGGCTGAAGCTGGACAAGCCTGAAAAACAGTTTGTTTTTTTTAACATTCAATAATGATTAATAACATTATTAAAAATCAATGCATAACCTTTATTTAAAACAAACGTAAAAGATTCGTTACCATAGCGGAAGTACAAATCAGGTCTCCGTATGCAAATATTCACCATTAATAAAAGGTTGTATTTGCTATTGGTATTGAACCTTTTACAATGAACTACCTGACAATAAAATCTTTTATTATAAACCTATCTGGAATATTAAGTTTCTTTATTCTTTTTCACAATAACGTTTACGGGCAATACAAAACGGTTAAGTTTTCATCATTAACAATAGCCGACGGTCTTTCGCAAAGCGATGTAAAATGCATCATCAAAGACAGGGAAGGTTTTATGTGGTTTTCAACTGATGATGGTTTAAACCGTTTTGACGGATACAACTTTACTATTTTCAGGCACGATAAAAACGATAAACGTTCTTTACCATCAAACAATGTAACTACCGTTTTTGAAGATAAGGAAGGTAATATCTGGGTAGGAAGCGGGGGCGGCTTAAGCCTGTACGACCGAAATACAAACTCATTTACCAATTTGTTTGCAAACAAAAAGGATCAGGGCACCCTATCAAGTCCTGATATAACTACCATTTACCAGGATAGGCATGATAATTTATGGGTTGGTACCTATTCGGGACTTAACCTGCTCAATGTAAAAACGAAAAGAATTAAAAGATTTTTGTTCTCAAAAAACCGGGATGATATTGCTTCGCATCATATTTTTTCAATAGCAGAAGATAACGATGGTAACTTATGGCTGGGCACTGGTGCCGGTCTTGTGGAATTTGAATACACTACCGGCTTAACAAAGAATTACCCCGACAAATTAAATCCAAACCCAATTAATGCGCTGTTAAAAAATACTGCCGGCAATTTATATATCGGTACCGCAGGCAGCGGATTTTCTCTTTTTAATATAAAAACTCATTCATTCACACATTTTATTCACCAGCCTGATAACGCCGGCTCATTAATAAATAACAATGTATTTGCATTGTGTTACGGAGAAGATAGAAGGATATGGGTTGGTACCGAGGATGGTTTAGATGCTTTTGATGAAGATAAGTTAACCTTCATTCATTATATTAATGACGACAAGCTTAATATAAATGAAAACAATTCCATCAACTGTTTATTTAACAGTTCGGGCATTGTATGGGCGGGAACGTACGAGTCTGGAGTAAGATATCACGATTCCAATTTATCTTCATTTGAACATTTTTATAAAATTGCGGGGGATACCAAAGGATTAAATAACAACATAATTACTTCGTTTGCCGAAATCGATAAGGGTTATTGGATAGGAACTGATGGAGGCGGATTAAATTTTTTCGATAAAACAACCCAACAATTCACTGCCTATAACACAAAATCTGAGTACAAAAATTTAATAAACAGGAATCACATACTTAAACTTTTTCAAGACAGTAAAAAAAATTTATGGATTGGTTATTATGAATCTGGTTTAGATGTAATTGATCATAAAACAAAAAAGCTCATTCATTTTTCAACCGGCAATAAGCCAAATGAAATAAACGGCAACATCGTATTTGGCCTTGCCGAAGACACAACAGGTAATGTATGGGTTGGGATGGACAATAACGGAATTGATATCATCCATCATTCAAAAGTTATAAAACGATATCGTTATAATGCTGCTGATACGCTTAACTGTTTAACCAATAATGATGTTAGAACCATTTATAGGGATAAACAAAATAACATATGGGTTGGAACGTTTGACGGATTAAATTTATATAATTCTGTAAAGGGTTCCTTTACACATTTTAAAGTATATAATAGCAATTTAACCGCAAATATTATTCTTTCGGTATTTGAAGACAGTAAGGGAAACATCTGGGTTGGCACATTAGGGGGCGGCCTTAATTTATATAACAGGAAGAAAAAAACATTTACCGGCTATACTTTTACCGGACAGCCTGATTATTCAATAATAAACAGCATTACAGAGGATGATAAAGGATATATATGGTTGGGTACTAACAGAGGATTGGTTAATTTTAAACCCAATACTACTGAATTCAGAAAATACAACGCCTCAAATAATCTCCAGGGCTATGAGTTTTTCCTTGGATCCGTATTAAATGCTTCAAATGGCCGGTTACTTTTCGGCGGTCATAATGGTTTCAATATTATTGATCCCTATCATTTGGCAGTTAACAACTATAGCCATAATGTGGTATTTACAGATTTTCAGTTATTCAATAAAAAAGTAGCAATTGGAGATGGTTTGGTTCTTAAAAAATCAATCACTCAAACAGATGTTATCAGGCTTAACTATGGCGAATCGGTATTTACTATAGAATATAGCTCACTGAATTATACGTTGCCAGAAATGAATTCGTACGCCTATCTATTACAGGGTTTTGAAAAAGACTGGAATTACGTTGGCAATCAAAGAAAAGCTACTTATACAAACCTTAATCCCGGGGAATATACTTTTAAAGTTAAGGCAGCCAATAGCGATGGCCTTTGGAATAACAACCCCACCACCATAAAAATCATTATCGTTCCTCCTTTCTGGATGACATGGTGGTTCAGGATAACCATACTAATTGTTGTAATAGTTGTTGCTTACAGCTATTATCGTTACCGGGTTTACGCAATAAAAGCGCAGCAAAAAGCACTGCAAAAACTGGTTAAAGAGCAAACAGCCGAAGTAGTAAAACAATCGGAAGAGCTTCAAAACCAATCTGAAGAGCTACAGGTTTTAAACGAAGAATTACAGGCACAGTCGGAAGAATTGCAGTCCCAATCAGATTATTTGCTGGAGTTAAATAATGAGTTGCAAGATCAAAAGGAGCATGAATTAGAGGCACGTAAAGAAGCTGAAAAAGCAAACAAAGCAAAAAGTGTTTTCCTGGCTACTATGAGCCATGAGATAAGAACACCTATGAATGGTGTACTTGGGATGACCACCTTACTTTGTGAAACACCTTTAAATGATGAACAGCGCGAATATGCTGAAATTATAAAAGTTAGCGGCGAAAGCCTGTTAAATGTAATAAATGACATTCTCGATTTTTCTAAAATTGAATCGGGACAGATGGAACTGGATAACCATGCTTTCAATTTGCGCCACTGTATAGAGGATGTACTGGATCTGTTTTCGGAAGCTGCCGCTAAAAAACAATTGGATCTTCTGTATAAAATAGATCATCAAATTCCTGCACACCTTGTTGGTGATAAATTACGTATCAGGCAGATTTTACTAAATTTAATAAATAATGCTATAAAATTCACAAGCAAAGGCCAAGTGTTGATTGAAATAGCCCTGATAGAAAAAAATGAAGATATTTTAGATATTGGCTTTTCAATAAAAGATACGGGGATTGGCATCCCTGATGATAAATTGCAACGGTTATTTAAGGCCTTTTCGCAGGTTGATGCTTCTATTACCCGGAAACATGGTGGAACAGGCTTAGGCCTGGTAATATGCGAGCGCCTTGTTGAACTGATGGGCGGTCAGATCGCTATTGAAAGTGAGTACAGAAAAGGCACTTCAGTTACTTTTAACATAAAAGCCGGTATTAGTGAAGCGTCAAATACAAGTGAAACCAGTATTATAAAAGGAGCATCGGGAAAGCGGATATTATTGATAGATCCAAATTTGACAGCCCTGAGTATTTTAGAGGATCAGCTTACACAATGGAACTTAAGCCCGGTTTGCGCGTCGTCTGCAAACGAGGCGTTAAAGTGTTTAACAGATGGCGCCAAATTTAATTTAGTAATAACCGGAACCAATGTAGCCGATACAGATACACTTGAATTAACTAAAGCCATTAAAAATATTGACAAAAATCTAGCTGTAATCCTGGTATGTACTATGCTGGATAAGAATAAAAACAGGGAACATGCGGATAAAATATTGTTAAAGCCCGTAAAACAGCAGCAGCTGTTTAATATAATTCAGACGGAAATAATGCACGTCGAACCCGTTGTTCCCCAAAAAGTACCGGTCACATTGCTTTCCGAAAATTTTTCTCAAAAGTTCCCACTAAATATTTTGATTGCAGAGGATAATCTTATCAATCAAAAACTAATTACCAAAGTGGTTACCAAACTGGGATATGATCCCCTTATTGTAAACAATGGGAACCAGGTGCTGGAAGCAATTGAAACCGGGAGCTTTGATGTTATATTAATGGATGTGCAGATGCCGGAATTGGATGGTTTAGAAACTACCCGCATTATACGTAAGAAAGATTTTACACAGCCCTTTATAATAGCTATGACTGCCAGTGCAATGGCAGAGGATAAAATTGATTGTTTAGATGCAGGCATGAACTACTTTATATCTAAACCGATCAGTATACAGGATCTTGTTACCGCATTAGAAGAATCGTTTATTGCAAAAGAGGCGTTTTAAGCCTGTTTTATTAATCTTCACTAATAAACTAAGGGTTGCTTCCCTCAAATTCATTTTCCACACTTTCTCGTAAATCATAGATCAGCCATTGTTTTTTTGCGATCGATTTGGTTTTTGATTTTAACAAATTGATAAAATCATTTACTCCTATTGGTTCATTTCCATTGCCGTGAATTAATACAATACTGCCCGATTGCGGCTGTTGTCCTTTTGCAAGCCAGGCATCGCTCCCAATGGGTATCAATCCAAAATCGGTTATCTTATAGATCAGTTGCTGATCTGATACCAAACCGGGAAACCGGAAAAACACAGAAGGCAGCAAACCATTTTTAAGCATTGCCTGTTCAGTTCCCAATACTTCAAAATTGATATCAGTTCCGGGTTCCAGTAAAAAGTTATCTTTTAGCGGTAAGGTCCGGCTTACGCGGTGATTATAAGAATGATTGATCCAGGTAATAATTACCTGATTTTTTAACTGCAATTCTTTTAGCCACGCAAGATCAGGCTGGTGATCGCGCATCCATATGCCTGTTATAGATAAGGCAACAGGTACCGGTTGTTCCACTTTTTGAAATTGCTGAAATATGTCTGTAAATATTCTGCGGTCCAACGGGCGGCTTGAAGGACAAAGGTCAGCCGTTAAACTGATGCCTGTCTCCTTTGGCATCCCGCTCTGAATACCCGCATCCTGTATCGACTTTGATTGTTGTTCTGCTGTTCTTAAAGCTTTTTCGTAGGTTGATTTGTAGTAATATAACCGTGCCTGTACCATAGTCATCGGACTTAAGTTATATAAAGCAGCCTCATCAATCTTTGTTTCCAGCTCGTCCGGGTCTACAAGCAGCAGGTAAGTTTTACCCGAATTTTCAAACCTGCGGATGGCAAACCAATCCGTTTTATTTCGTTTTGCAGACCCATAAAAAACAGTATAGTTTTTTATAGACGAATAAATTGTCTGGGAAAAAGAGGAAGAAAAAGAAAGAAAACAAATTGTGAATAAAATAGCGGCTTTGTTATTCATTTACAAAAATTAATGGTTTGAAATTTACACATAAACTATGGATGTCATTGTTTTGTTTGATTGCATTATAGCGGTAAAATTACCATTCGGTTAATTACCTTTGTAATATGACCCGTTTATCTGTCAACATCAATAAAATTGCAACCCTGCGTAACTCAAGGGGCGGCAATAATCCCGACCTGATACAAGTAGCAAAAGATTGTGAACGATTTGGTGCACAGGGAATAACCGTGCATCCCCGGCCCGATGAAAGGCATATCAGGTATGATGATGTATTCGAGCTAAAAAAAACAGTTACCACCGAGTTTAATATTGAAGGCAATTGCCAGGAGCAAAAGTTTATTGACCTCGTGCTGGCCAATAAGCCGGAGCAGGTAACATTGGTGCCCGACATTTTAGGACAGATCACCTCGAACCATGGATGGGATACCATTGCTAACCAGCATTATTTAAAAGATATGATCGCTGTGTTTAAAAATGCGGGTATCAGGGTGTCTATATTTGTTGATCCAATTCCTAAGATGGTTGAAGCCGCCGCCACAACCGGGACAGACCGCATTGAGCTATACACTGAAGCTTATGCGCACCATTATCACCAGGGCAGAGAAATTGCAATTGCACCCTACATCCAGGCGGCAGAAATTGCACAAAAAAATGGCCTGGGAATAAATGCCGGTCATGATCTGGACTTACAAAATCTTAAATATTTTACCGAAAACATTCCGGGCCTGGCTGAAGTAAGTATTGGCCATGCGCTTATTAGCGATGCTTTATATTATGGATTGGAAAATACCATACAAATGTATTTGAGGCAATTGGTCTGAACCAGAATAGAAAAAACAGTGAAGATGGCAGGCATTTTTTTAACGACAACGTGTCTCCAACTATCTACCATTAACATCGGCCCAGGCGTAGCTTATCTGGCCTATATCTGTATTTATAATATTCAGACCTGAAATGAGCCAAGTGAATCAGCACAAGCCGGTTGTATTACCACAGCTTTGCTGGTATCCAATGTAAACTTTGGATTTATTTGATAGTAATCGGAAGAGTCCCCGCATCCCCCGTTACTAACTATTAATTTGTACTTGCCCGGCTTAATATGCAGTAATTCAACCTCAGTCCTAACAACATTTCCTATATTATTATCCGCCCTATCCAGTTACCAAAAGAGCAGGCTGCCTATTGTTTCCTTAACGTGTTAACATTCACATGCGGCCACATAATAATGCCCGGGGCATTAATTTTTGGTAAAAAATTAAGGTCGGCTTGTTGCGAGTATTGCAATTGCAAAAAATTAACGTTATCAGTAAAAACCTCCTCAATCCAGAATGTAGATACGAAGCGCGACGGGTTTACGTGTTGGTCAATAAAAGGAATATTCACTATACTGCCTCCCTTGTTAAGGGTATCAACTGTTATAGTTGTCACTTTGCCTATCGTTTGGTTTTCAAGTGCCTCCTCCAGCATCATATTGGGGTTTTTTGAATTAAACTGTCTGAAACCAGTATTCAGATACGGATCAAGATACCCCCTTAATGTTGGGTGGCCTATATCGGGCGGAAGCCCATCGATGATAGGAATAGTTGGTTTTCCGGTAGAAATTATAGCATTGCCAAGCGCTATTACCACATCTCCATGGGGTATGCTGGACTGCCGGGCTATCGAATATTGTATGGGCAGCGGGGCATCGTGCAACAGCCCGACGGGTTGTGGCTGTATGTCACCCATATATAGCCACATTCCATTTTCAATATGCAGGATACCTTCGGTTGCATTATCAGTTACGGTAAGATTATACACCAGGCCGGTAATAAATTGCTCATCCACGCCGCCTCTGTTAGGCACCGGTGCACCAATAGGTGTAAAGGTTATGGTTTCTGAATAGTTTTGCACCAGTAGTTTAAAGGTAGGGTTGCCATCCGGTTGCCGGGCAGGAACAGCAATCATATTCCATCCGGTATTTCCTCTCCAGGTACCTACAAGGGCTGCAAGCGGGCCTAACTGGTCTTCTACTTCTGCTGCCGGGCCGCTTAGCCGGATAAAGCCTTTTGGTAAAGCGTGTGTGTCGTTTGTCATTTGTGATAATTTTAGGTTGAAAGATATTCAGGTTAATAACACTATAAAAATACACCAACAGGACTAA
Source organism: Mucilaginibacter sp. (assembly GCA_028287865.1). Classification (GTDB taxonomy): domain Bacteria; phylum Bacteroidota; class Bacteroidia; order Sphingobacteriales; family Sphingobacteriaceae; genus Mucilaginibacter. The sequence continues at coordinate 14,382 of JAQBOU010000256.1, forward strand.
TTATGCAAGGGGTATTTAACCAGGACAGACGCATTAAATTTTTTTAAGCGTGTTTTTTCTTTTTCTGATGTGCCGGTAGGTACATTTCGTGGGTAGAAACGTCCCTATGGAACTAAGAAAATTACAATTTTGGTTTAGTCAAAATAGCACAGTCTAGTATTTATTTTAATGCGTTTGCCCTGGGTATTAACGGTAGTTATAAATTGATCAGCGGTTAACTCTCAGGTCTATCCACCCGGTTAATTATTGTTTTAAAGATAAAAGTCCGTAAAGGGTTATCCTTAAGGACTTTCTAACTTATCTTTCTTCTGCTCCCGGACTTTCCGAACTCTCGATCTTTCCCGACTTTCCGGACTAAAAATCTACCAACTTCCGCTTGATCCGCCGCCGCCAAAGTCGCCGCCGCCAAA
>JAQBOU010000237.1 GCA_028287865.1 Mucilaginibacter sp.
GCGCGGTTAAAAGTATTAAATAATGAAGCCAGCCCGCTGTTGTTTTTTATGGAGAAAGAATTGATGGATATCGGTGTTTTAGCAGAATATACCGGATTTTGGAAATGGCAGATAAAACGGCATTTAAAACCCGAAGTATTTAAGAAATTGCCGGCTAATAAACTTAAAAAATATGCCACTATTTTTAATGTAGATGCTGATGCTTTCAAAAATATGACTGTACATGGAGCTTAATTTTGAACATCTTCAGTCTGCACATTGTGAAAACGGCGTTACGCGGAGCTTACTGCAAAACATCGGTATTAATCAGATAACTGAACCATTGGCATTCGGGATTGGTGCGGGTTTGTTTTTTGTTTATGTACCGCTACTCAAAATAAATAACGGGCCTGTATTAGCATTTCGCCCAATGCCGGGGCTGATATTTAAAAGAACCTGTAAGGCGTTACGGATCCCTGTTGTTCGTAAAAAATTCAGCTCAAAACAACAGGCGGAAGCATTTTTAAATCAATGTTTGGCTGAGCGCCATCCCGTGGGTTGCCAGGTAGGTGTATACTACCTCACCTACTTTCCGAAAGAATACCGCTTCCATTTTAATGCGCACAACCTGATCGTGTATGGTAGAGACGATGATAATTACCTGATCAGTGACCCCGTAATGGAGCACGCAACAACTTTAAGCAGTTATGAGCTGGAAAGGGTGCGTTTTGCAAAAGGATTGCTCGCACCAAACGGACAGGTTTATTATCCAAAAGCCGGGGCCGTTGTTACTGACGATCAAATTAAAAAGGCGATAAAAAGCGGGATTGAAAAAAACACCCGCATTATGCTGCAAGGTATTGTACCTTTTGTTGGCGTAAAAGGCATAAAATTCACCGGGAATAAAATAAAAAAATGGCGGGAGAAATTGGGCCTGAAACAAGCCGGCCTGTATCTGGCACAATTAGTGCGCATGCAGGAAGAAATAGGAACAGGTGGCGGCGGGTTTCGTTATATTTATGGCGCTTTTTTACAGGAGGCCTGGCAGTACCATCCAATTAACGAATTAATGGAAATTTCCAAAATTTTTACCCACTCCGGCGACCTATGGCGAACAGCCGCTGTGCAGGCGGCAGGCATTTATAAAGGCCGTTTAGGCAGCCAGGAGGACTTTAATGTGATGGGTGATTATTTGCTGGAGATAGCTGAAGTAGAGAAAAATGCTTTTACAGCATTAAAAAATATAAAATGGCACTAAACGATCCGTTTGCGATAGATATCACCGATATGGAGTTCCAGTATCCGGACAATCCTGACGTGTCGTTCTCTCATCTCAATTTAAAGATAAAAAAAGGTGAACGGTTCGGGCTGTTTGGGCCAAACGGTGCCGGTAAAACAACCCTGATGAACTTAATGACAGGTTTATTACAGGTTGATAAAGGAAGCATCACCCTTTTAGGTTATGATATGAGTAAGCGGAATAAAACTGTAAATAAACTATTTGGCTTTGTTCCGCAGGATTTTTCTTTTTACCACGAATTATCGCCTGCTGAAAATTTAGCCTTTTTTGGTGCATGGTCAGGTTTAAATAAACAAGAGATTTGTAAGCGCACGGATGAGCTTTTAAATATATTAGGGCTGGAAGATGTGCGCGATAAACAGGTACAGAAATTTTCTGGAGGTATGAAAAGGCGGGTTAACCTGGCGATCGGGGTGATACATAAACCGAAGGTTTTATTTTTAGATGAACCAACAGTTGGCGTTGATATACAAACCAGGCATGCGATCATCAACTACCTGAGAGCATTAAATGATGAAGGAACAACTTTGATCTATACATCGCATCAGTTAAGCGAAGCTGAAGAACTTTGTGAGCAGGTGGCCATGATTGATGATGGTAAAATTATTACAGAAGGCAACATACATACCCTATTAAAAGAACACCAGCACGAGAGCCTGGAAGATTTATTTATTAATTTAACAGGTAAAGAATACAGGAACTAATGTTTAAACTGTGGGCAACAATAAAAAAGGACGTAAAGATACTGCTACGCGATAAAGTAGGCATCTCCCTTATGTTTGTTATGCCTATTATACTCGTTATTGTAGTTACAAGCATCCAAAACAGTACATTTCAGCTGGTAAATAAAAACAAGTTATCCATACTGATCTGTAATAGAGATACCGGAAAATCAAGTGCTGAATTAATTGCAGCGCTTGGAAAAATCGGCATGTTCAAGGTATCACAAACGCCCAAAAATCTTTCGGAAAAACAAATAAACGATGCGATGCATAACAATGATGCTATGCTTGGCATTGTTATACCGGGTAATTTTTCGGCAAAAGTATCAGCGAAATCCAAAAATGCAGCGGGCAAGGCGCTCACCAGTTTTGGATTACAGGGAGATACCGTTAAAAGCAAGGCTAACGACATTGATCCCCTTACCCTATATTACAATCCTGTGCTGCAGGAGTCTCTTCAACTATCTGTTAAAGGGGCATTACAAAGTGCGCTGCAAATGATCGAGAGCAGGCAAACTTTACGGACTTTATATTATTCAATAAACGAAAAGGAATTGCCTCAGCAATTGGAGAATGAGATGCTGAACAACAAGACGGTGATCAATGAAGTTCCCGTTTCAAAAGACGGGCTTAGAAGAACACCGAATGCTACGCAGCATAACGTTCCGGCCTGGACAATTTTCGCCATGTTTTTTGTGATCATGTCATTAGGAGGAAGCGTGGTACGTGAAAAAGTTAGCGGCAGCTTTATAAGGTTAAAGACTTTGCCTACCAATTATATGGTAGGCTTACTGTCAAAACAGATTACGTACATGGGTGTTACCATGTTGCAGGCGTTTGTGATCTTTTCAATAGGGATCTGGCTGTTTCCATTCATGAACCTGCCCGCGCTTAACCTGCCATCTGATTTAACTGCCCTGGTAGTTACCACTTTAATTTGTGGATGGTGTGCGGTAAGTTATTCTATTTGTATTGGTGTTTTTGCGGAGACGCAGGAACAGGCAAACGGATTTGGCGCTGTTTCTATTGTAATACTGGCTGCTGTTGGCGGCTTAATGGTACCCAGCTTTGCCATGCAGGGCATATTTAAAACAGCGGCAAACCTCTCCCCTATGCACTGGTGCCTGGAGGCATATTACTCCTTATTTTTGCAGGGCGGAAAATTAAAGGATGTTTTAAGCAACCTCACACTTTTGGTTATTATTACCGTTGTGATACAGTTTGTTACTTATTTAGGATTAAGAAGAAAAAATTTAATATAATTACTTGTGGAAAAAGAAGCATTAAAACAACAACTGAAAAAACAAATAATAGAGTTTCTCAATCTAACTCCATTAACACCTGAGGAAATTAACGATGATGAGCCACTTTTTGGCGATGGCCTGGGTTTAGATTCGATAGATTCACTGGAGCTTATTGTATTGTTAAAAAAGGAATATGGCATTAACATACAAGACCCTAAAGATGGCCGTAAAGTATTGGTTGATGTAAATACCATGGTTGATTATATAACCGAACACGGTAAAAAGTAAAATATAAAGGCTGAAAGTTTAAGAAATTAGTCTTTCAGCTTTTATCCTATTTTCAATAATACCATTTCGCTCGAAAAACCGGGACCCATTGCCAGCATTAATCCGTAGCCCGGTTCAAAACCTTCGCTCATAAATTTTTCCAGTACATATAAAACAGTGGCGCTTGACATATTGCCGTAATCGTTCATTACCTCGCGGGTTTTTTGCAGAAAGTCGCCTTCAATTGCCAGGGCATCGTTATAAGCATCCAACACTTTCTTTCCGCCAGGATGGAAAACAAAGTTTTTTATATCGCTCAACTCCAGATTCTGCTTAGCCAAAAAGCCGGTAATATCTTCTTTAATATGTTCATTTATAAAGGTTGGGATATCTTTTGAAAACAATACTTTAAACCCGGTATCCTTAAAATCCCAGCCCATTACCTCGAGTGAATCATAATATAACTTACTTGATGAAGCCACATATTTCACATTACTGTCTGCGTTATGATTATCGCCTTTAACAATACAAGCCGCTACACCATCCGAAAACAAGCTCGACCCAATAAAATTACTCTTGCTATAATCGTTTTTAATCAATGTTAATGAACAAAGCTCGACAGCTATAAGCAGCACAACAGCATCAGGATTTGCTTTTGCCAATGTATTTGCCTTCGCCATTCCAGACACGCCGCCGCCGCAGCCTAACCCCCATACAGGAATCCGGTTTATATGCGGATCCAGTTTTAATTTATTAATGATAAGGGCATCCATGCTTGGCGTAGCTAGGCCTGTTGTGGATACAAATAAAATATCCGTAATGTCATTTTTGTCGATTCCCGCTTTTTTAACGCATTCCTCTATTGCCAATACAGAATATCCAAGAGTGGTACGGATATATTCATCATTCCGCTCCTCAAAAGTATTCGGTTTGTTGTAATAACTAAGCGGCTGACAAAAATTACGGAATACAATTTCGGTATTATCAAAAGCGAAAATAAGGCGGTTAGCTTCCGGAAAATTTGCAGAAAACATCTCCAGGGCTTGTTTTTTAACTTCTTGTTGTTCAGTTTTATAAGGGAAATCTATTTTTGATATTGCTGATATAAAGGGCATACTATTTATTTGTATATACGTAACCATTAACATGCCAGTTGTTTCGATAACAAAAAATATTTTTATTATCGAAACAACAACTGGCACTTTTAGATAATGTATACAAATATCATGATAAGTATGGTTGTTAATTTCTTTCTATTGCAGCAAACTTATTCTCATAATCCTTTAATTGCGCCAGTAATTGCGTACTCAGCTCCAATTGATGGTTATTCTTTGCGGTATCTGCCATGCCATTTAATAACTGCATCCCAATCTGAACCGTACGCTGGTCAAGGCCATTCCTGTTGTTTTGAAGCAGGCTGTAGTTATAATCCAACTGGTCTGTTATAAAATTGTCAACACCTTTTACATATCTGTTACCCAGCCTGGTATCGTCAAGCTTATAAGCGTTTTGAGCCAGGAAAAACTTTTGCGCCGCGGTATCAATATCAGGGTTGATGTCTGGCATTTCCTCATCAAACTTGTGAAGGGCTTTTAACGCCAGATCCCGGTGCCCATCCTGTATCAGCCCTTGTGCAAGGTCATTAAATGTAAGCTCCATATTCAAATAAAACTGCGTTTTAGAAACATTATCTAAATATTTGGCGTGTTTGAAATTACCGTATTTAAATTTGTTCACCACATTGTTATACATCACCAGGCTATTGGTTTTGGTATTTTGGTTATTTTTATCAGTATCTGTTTTAAAAGGAATTAAATGATAAACAAAACCTTCCTTATATAAATACTGCTGCATGCCCATCATACTGCCGGATGCCGATGTGGTAGTGAAGCATATTGGTCTTTTCCAGTTATTATGGGCCAGTATATCCAGCATGGCAAGGTTGTCTTTAGTTATATAGTTTGATGGATATTTCCATTCCATTGCAGCAGCAACCTTACTTTTCTGATCAGGTGTTACCACCCCGTTTTTAACCACTTCATCAGCATTAACGGTAAGTTTAAAGTTTTTGGTAGGCAGGTAGTTCAATTTTTCGCCACTCTGGTATTCCAGTTTGGTACGCTCATCATCCGATGTTAAAAAGTCAAATACATCCTTTACTTCAACTGAGCCTGTTATTTTCGCATCATTATAATACATTACATCCCTAATACCCTCTTTGTATTTATCAAAGGGTAAAGTAATGGGTAAAGGGGCAGATTGGTTCATTTTTCCCTGCATCTGGTGTACATACCAATCACCGCCAAAAAGACTCCAGCATATAATACGCACGTCAGGCCTTATGCCCTCAACTTCCTGATCGTACCATAATGAATACGTATCATTATCGCCGTAAGTAAATAAAATAGCATTTTTAGGGCACGAGATCAGGTAATTATAAGCCATATCATGCGGTGTAAGCTTGGTCGACCGGTCATGGCTCTTCCATTCTTTACTTGCCAGTAATACCGGAACGGCTATCATACATATCACAAAGGATCCGATGGCTGCAAGCCTTGCATTTAATTTTATCCTGGCAATTTCGGCAAGTGCCATTACGCCTAATCCTATCCAGATTGCAAATGCATAAAACGAACCAACATACGAGTAATCCCGCTCCCTTGGCTGTATCGAATTTTGATTAACGTATAATACAATGGCTATACCTGTAAAAAAGAAAAGCAATGCAATTACCAGCGCGTCCCTCTTTTTACGTTTAAAATGATATGCTGCACCCAACAGTCCTAATATTAATGGCAGCGCATATAAAGGTGTATAACTGTTATCGTTTACTATTGCTTTTGGCAAATGTTTACTTCCATCAAAAATACCGCTTGTCCAGTTACCATTCAGGTCGGTAGTACTTTGCTGTCCGTCCAAACCATTGTACCGGCCAACAAAATTCCATAAAAAGTATCGTGCGTACATCTGGTAAATCTGGAAACTAAACATCCATTTCAGGTTATCACTAAATGTTGGCGCCTGTCCGTCAGCTATCTGCAGCCATTGCTTATAAAACTGCACATTCTGTGCATAATCCGGGTCCGATTCTGTGCTCCACATCCGCGGCAATAAAGTAGTGTGATCATAAATATAATCCATCTTTTTACCGGCCTTTTCATATTGGGTTTTACCCTTTCTGTAAATATTGCCGCCGTCTTTTTCATCCACAATTTTAGCATCGTAGTATGGGCCTGATAGCAACGGGGTTTCGCCGTACTGCACCCGGTTAAGATAACCGTACAAAGTAAAGGCATTGTCGGGATGAGAATTATTCAGATCAGTATTGGCAGATGCCCTGATGGGAATATAAACAAACGAGCTGTAACCGAAATAAATAAAGGTAACACATAAAAGTGCCAGGTTTAAAACAGGTTTTTTATTCCGGATGCTGTACCATATCCCCAGGATCAATAATCCGCCAAGTAAAAGGCAAAATACTAATGCGCCGCTGCCAAAACCCATGCCCAGGGCATTCACAAAGAAAAAATCGAACCAGGCGGCAAAATAAATCGTATAGCCTCTTATACCAAACTGGACTATTCCAAGGATTAAAATACTTATTAAAAAGGCAGAAATACCACTTTTAAAATTAACCATTTGATGCCTGCGGAAATAGTACACCATGGCAACAGCAGGGATGGTTAATAAATTAAGCAGATGGATGCCGATAGAAAGCCCCACGATATAAGCGATAAGAACAATCCATTTATCAGCGCCCGGCTCATCGGCACTGGCTTCCCATTTTAATATCGCCCAAAAAACAACAGCAGTACAAAGCGACGAGAGGGCAAAAACAATAGTCTCAACTGCCGAGAACCAAAAAGTATCGGTAAAGGTAAATGCCAGCGCACCAACCAACCCCGCACCCATTATAAGTGCTAAGTGTGTTTGTTCAGCAGCCACTACTGATTTATTGACTAATTTTTTAGCCAGCGCGGTTATGGTCCAAAACAAAAACATGATGGTTGCCCCACTCGCCAATGCCGACATCATATTAGTGAAATAAGCCACTTTGCTGCGGTCGCCAAAGGATAATAATGAAAATGCTTTGCCCAGCATGGCAAAAAGCGGATAGCCTGGCTGGTGGGAAACCTGCAACCGGTATGCACATGAAATAAATTCACCGCAGTCCCAAAAGCTAACAGAAGGTTCCAGCGTTAAAATGTAAGTAGCAGAGGCTATTATAAAACAAAGCCAGCCTAACAGGTTATTGATTTTTTTGTATTGCATGGATGAGGTGTAAAGTGTATTCATATTGTTGCCGAATTTGATCAGGTTATGGGCTGAAAAATATTGAATTATATTTTTCAACGAGGTATTTAATTAACCAGCAACAATTTCCATGAAATTTTCTAAATCACAACGGGATTTAACACCTCTTAACAAACTTTAACTAAAAAATTGCAGGATTTAACATTTGCAGGACGGGAAGTGTAGATTGGAGATTAAGGGTTGGGTTTTGTGAATGATAAGCGTTAGGAATTAACCTACCCTTTCAATGTCACGGTGGACTTTTTTGAACTCTTCCATTTTATCATCTATTATTCTTATTGAATTTTGAAGATCATTAATGTGCAGGTGCATATTTTCATCTTTAGTGTTCTTGCGCACTAAATGATTCAGGAGTTCAGTGATTCGTTCTTTAGACCTTATAAATTTATTTAAGTCAGCCATCTCATAGGTTTTAGCCCTTTTACGAAACAATTGAATAAGAGTTGCCAAATGTTTATTAACAATGCCAATTTTATCAACATTGTTGCAATAACGTACATAAAAAAGGTAAAGATTAGTTAAAAGCGCTGCGCAATTAAATAAAAAGGGCTGCAAAACCGGATTGAATTGCAGCCCTGTAAGTACTGTTAAAATCAGTTATCATTTTCAACAGCAGAAAATACCTCGAGTATAATGTCCCATTTATGACTTGAATCTTTTTCCCAAATGCGTACATAATTGTAACTATTTACTACTTCGCCTTTTTTTATCCGTGCTTTTCCATAAGTGTAAGCAAGATCGTTACTTGTTGAACGCCCCGCATTTGCGGTTTGAGCGGTAATAACTATTGCCTCGTTATCAATAAATTTCATGATCTTATCCTGGCCTACTACCGGCTCAAATCCAGGAAAATAATAGCGGCCTTCGGGACTTAAAAATTCTTTATAAGCAGCTAAAGTCGAGAGTGATAAAGAATGGTTAAATAAATTATCGGTTGCCATAATAATGTTCTTTCCATTAAATGGATCTTTACTTGCAGCCACCCTTTTAGCTGTATCCGACGGATTTTTAAAGTCAGTTAAAGCTTCCTGATCCGTCTCCGGATGCTGAATTCCAAGGTCAATTAACAACTTCAGCTTTCCATCAGTTGGATCTGCACGCCATATAGAAACGTAATCGCCAAATACCTTGTCGGTGTCATTATTGCCGTTTTGATAAAGATAGGGTCCGGCCGTAAAAGCAAGATCACCATTAACAGAAATACGTGCAAAATTGGGATGCCAGGTGTACAAACCTGCCTGCTTATCTATACTGTTAT
>JAQBOU010000243.1 GCA_028287865.1 Mucilaginibacter sp.
TAAAACATAAAGTAACCGGTGAGGTGGTGGTAAAGGAAGTGGAGTAGCATTCTCCCTTTGTCATATAGAGCGAAGTGAAGGATCTTCTGCGCCATGATCAGCCGGCGGATACCTTAAGTTGATGAAGATACCTCGCTGCGCTCTGTATGACAATTGGTATTAAATGCTGTTGTCACACTGTAATACTGACAAGTGTAATAATACCTGAACCACGATTAAAGGATTTTATGATTACCTCATTATTGAAAAGGTAAATGCTTATCAAGGGAATCCTTTAATCCTACAAATCAAAGTTCAGACAAAAGGAAACGCAAGTCCATTCAAGCAGCCGTTCCGTGATTTGCCTATGTAGAGATTGCTTCTACAGGCAATGATGCTTTGAGAGTGGCATTTTAGGCTGTTGCCTCGTCCTGAAACAAGCTCTTGAATTCAATTTGATCCCACAATGACTAATAAATGAGGTAACGCACCGGGATGATACGCACATCACCATAGCTTTAATTCAATATTTATTCATACCGGAATGGTGAAAACATATTTATATCCATAACGGGTTGTTGACCGTTCAGCGCATCAGCGATCAGTTTACCGGTAGCAGGACCAAGCGCCAAACCGATCATTGCGTGACCCGTAGCGATAGCAAGGTTATTATATTTCCCTGACATGCCAATATAAGGCAACCCATCAGGTGAGCACGGCCTGAAACCAAACCAGATATCCTTTTGGTCTGGCACCGGGAGTTTAAAATCAGGGAAATATTTTGGGACCGATTCAACGATGCCTTTTACCCGGTTCATATTAACTTGCTTATTAATCTTTCCTATCTCCATCGTCCCCCCAAAACGGATACTGCCATTCATAGGGGTTACAGCAACCCTTGCTTCACAAAGGATGGAAGGAATTGTCATCTTTTTAACCGGCTCATGAACCATAAATGAGTACCCTTTTCCCGGCATTAATGGCACCTTCAACCCAACTAATTTAGCAATCCCCGGCGACCAGGAGCCCCCCGAAATAAGGTAGCTATCGGCAGTGTACTCATTATCCTCGGTAAGTACCGAGGTTATATTTTTGCCATCGTGAATGATCTTGGTCACTTCCGTATTCCGATGAATCCCCACCCCTTCGGCTTCAAGATATTTTACCAAACCCTTCATCAGCATGTTAGGGTACATGTGCGAATCGCAATGATAGTGTACGGCGCCTAAGATGTCCAGTTCAATGCCCGGCTGTAATTTATGGCATTCATCCGGTGTAAGGTATTGTGCATCGAGCCCGAGGTTGGTGGCCTTTTCAACCATGTGAAGTTCTTCTTCTTCAACTTTAGGCGATTTAAAAAGCATCAATATCCCATTATCGATTAAACCAAAGTCAAATCCGGCATCCTTTTCAAATTCATGGTAAAGATCTCTGCTTAAGAGTGAAATATCCCTTAAACCGCCTGCCGAGCGTTCCAAATGCTTTTTGGTGGCGCTTTTTACGAATTTTAAGCCCCAGCTTAACAAATCTTTATTTAGCGATGGCTTTACATAAAAGGGACTCTTACTGTTAAACATCCAGCGGATTCCCTGCTCCACCATTCCGGGTGACGCTAAGGGTACAAAATGACTTGGAGTTACCATCCCTGCGTTACCAAAAGAGCAGTTATCAGACAGATCGCCCCGGTCTAAAACATCAACCTCCCAACCTGACTTGTGCAGGTAATAAGCCGAAAATAAACCTATAACGCCACCGCCGATTATAATTGCTTTACTCATAAGTCCTCTCTAATCTCCCCTGCGGGAGACTTTTACTTTATGCATTGTTAGCATTCTATTTTATATTACCTGGAACCCATAAGCATATGGGTCATCATCGTCAATTTTTATGGTGTTGTAGCCAAATACCTTTGCCCAACCTTCAATACTTGGTATGATAGCGTTTTTAGTCCCAATTTTTACTTCCTCCTCTACCCTGCCGATAAACTGACTGCCGATGACGCTTTCATGGATAAACTGGTCGCCTTTTTTTAATTTACCTTTAGCATGCCATTGCGCCATACGTGCAGAAGTCCCTGTTCCGCAGGGCGAACGGTCAATTGCCTTGTCGCCATAAAAAACAGCATTACGGGCAGTTGCCTCCGGCGAAATTGTCGCACCCGACCATAGAATATGCGAACAGCCGTTAATGGTCGGGTCTTCCGGATGAATAAAAGTGTATTTTTCATTTATCCGTTGTCTCAGCACCCTGCTCCATGAAATTAGCTGATCGGCAGTATGATTTTCCAGTCCTTTAAAGTTTTCCTGCGCATCAACAATCGCATAAAAGTTACCGCCATAGCTTACATCAACGGTTAAACTACCCAAATCGGGGCATTCAACTTCGAGGTTTTCAGCTGCGAGATAGGCGGGCACATTGGTAAGCTTTACCGATTTTACTTTATTTCCCTCCTGTTTATAATTGATCATCACTAAACCGGCAGGCGCTTCCATCCGCACGACGCCAGGTGTTTTTGGGTTGATCAATCCTTCCTCAATGGCAATGGTTATAGTGCCGATGGTACCGTGTCCGCACATGGGCAAACAGCCGCTGGTTTCAATAAACAATACCGCAACATCATTTTGCGGATCGTGCGGCGGATAAAGAATACTACCCGACATCATATCGTGTCCACGAGGTTCAAACATCAACCCCTTGCGGATCCAGTCATATTCCTTCAAAAAATGCTGGCGTTTTTCGCTCATATTGTTACCCTGCAGGTTTGGTCCGCCACCTGCTACCAGCCTTACGGGATTACCACAGGTATGTGCGTCTATACAAAAAAAGGTGTTAGTCATTTATAGTTATTAATTCATTAGGTCATTTGTCATTGTGCATTAGCTGTATTAATTTTATTGACTAATGACGCGATGACCAATGACTATTATTTCGTCCACTGGTTATTAAACAAACGCCAGATATTTAGCGGGTTATTGATTTTCAATTCGTCGGGTAACAAATCCTCATCCCAGTTTTGCCAGCAAACAGGGCGCACAAAACGTTTGATAGATGATGTACCCACCGAAGTAAAACGGCTATCGGAAGTTGCCGGGAATGGGCCGCCATGCTGTATGGCATTGCCCACCTCCACCCCCGTCGGCGGTCCGTTCAATATCACTCTGCCCGCCAGGCTCGCCAGCCTATCGGTGATGTTCTTGTATTCGGGCAACTCGTCCTTTTCAGCCATTACAGAAGCGGTTAATTGGCCTTGCAACGAATTTACCACCTGTTCTAATTGTGCTTTATCATCTGCTACAACCAACATTGAATATGGCCCAAAAACTTCTTCCTTAAATTTTTCATCAGCCAAAAAGGCTTCGGCAGTAATTTCGGTAACTACAGCAGCCCCCTGGTTAATATTCGCGGTGTTTACCTTGTCAGACTTAGCTATTATAGAAACTGCCTTATTTGTCGCGATGCTACCAGACAATTTATTATAATTTGCCCATATACCGGGTGTAAGCATAGTTGCCGAATTAACATCTGCAATTGCAGTGGCAAGCGCTTTTTTAAATCTTTCCAAACCCTCGGATCTGATAGCTATTAACAAACCAGGCTGTGTACAAAACTGCCCGGCATTTGTAGTTATAGATGCTGATAATTGCGCAAGCTCTTCAGCGCGTTTTTCCAAAGCCTTCGGCAATAAGATTACTGGGTTAATACTGCCCATTTCAGCAAATACGGGTATAGGCTCATCCCGTTCGCGGGCCATTTTTACCAGTGCCATTCCACCTTTAAATGAGCCGGTAAATGTCACTATTTTAGTTTTGGGATGTTTTACCAGTGCTTCGCCGATGGCATAACCATCATCATATAAAATAGAAAATACACCTTCGGGCATACCGTTTTTTTCTGCAGCTTTTTTAACAGCTTCGGCAACCAGCGCACTGGTACCGGGATGTGCAGGGTGCGCCTTTACTACAACCGGGCAACCGGCAGCCAACGCCGCAGCAGTATCACCTCCGGCAACAGAGAATGCCATCGGAAAATTGCTTGCCCCAAATACTACTACTGGCCCTATCGGTACCATCATTTTACGTATATCTGCGCGTGGTAAGAGTTGGCGGTCGGGTATGGCGGTATCAATTATTGCTTCAACCCACGACCCTTCTTCCAACAGATCGGCAAACATATAAAGCTGGTTTGTAGTGCGGGCTCTTTCGCCCTGCAAACGTGGTCCCGGAAGACCGCTTTCGGCCATGGCGCGATTGATCAGATCGTCGCCAATCGCTAAAATTCCATCAGCTATGCTGCGTAAAAAAGCAGCCTTTTTCGCTTTACCTACATTACGATATATTTCAAAAGCCTTATCAGCCAGGTTTACAGCGGCGTCTGCTTCAGACATGCTGGCTGCATAAAAGTCGCCAGGCAGATCGGTTCCCAAAGAAGGATCAACGGCTTTAAACTTATTTCCAAGCTGCGGTAAATAACTATATCCTATTAAATTTCTTGTTTCCATGGTATGACAAATTAATTATCTAACTAACCCCTGTTACATCCACTTCCGCTTCAATTCCCCAGCTACCGGCAGGCAGTTCAGGGCGGTTGGCAATTGCCTGGTGGATGATAGCCAAAATTCTTTTACGCTCTTCGCCTGCAAGTGGTAAACGAGGCAGTCTTACAGTTTCGGTTCCTAAACCTGTTTGTGCCTCGGCCAGCTTAATGTACTGTACAAGCTTTGGATGGATATCCAGCTCAAGTACAGGTAAAAACCACCTGTAAATAGCCAATGCCTCCTGGTGCTTGCCCTGTTTGGCAAGGTTAAAGACAGCAACCGTTTCCTTCGGAAAAGCATCTACCAATCCGGCAACCCAACCATCGGCACCCATAAAAAGACTTTCCAAAGCTAAGGTATCTACGCCACAAAGTATTTTAAACCTGTCGCCAAAACGATTGATCATCCTGGTAACGTTACTTACATCGCGGGTAGATTCTTTTACTGCCTGTATATTGGCGTATTTGGATAGTTCCTCAAACATATCCAGCGTAACTTCAATTTTATAATCATAAGGATTATTGTAGATCATGATAGGCAGCGGGGTACTCTTTGCAACGGTTGCGAAGTATTCCAGTGTTTCAACCTCATCAGCTTTGTAACGTAATGGCGGCAGCAGCATTAACCCGTCAGCGCCATATTTTAAAGCATTTTCCGCACATAACAATGCCGCTTTGGTAGTTTGCTCCGCTATGTTAAGGATAACATAAGCCCGTTTGTTAACCGTTTTAACGGTTTGCTTTAACAGCTCTATCTTTTCATGATCTGTTAATACGCTGGCCTCACCCAACGAACCGCCGATAATAATACCTTTAGTTCCTGCCTCTAATTGTGCCTCAATATTTTTATCGAATGCCTCAAAATCCAATTCATCCTTATCATTGAACTTTGTTGTTACCGCCGGGAAAACCCCTTTCCAGATAATGTTCATATAATTTAGCCCCTCTAAATCTCCCCGATAGGGAGACTTCTTATTTTAAATTTATACTATGTTATTTTCATTTCTTATACCCTCACTGCTGAAAGGTTTGGCTGGGAGGATTTCTATTTCTCCACCCTTACCAGCATCACGCCATGCGGTGCTACTTTTACATTATAATCTGATCCGTTTGCTATGATATATTTTTGCTGCCACACATCCCTTATCTTGTTATATCCTTTCAGTTCATCCCCATTTCGCTTTAAAGTGATAGTTTGATACTTATCCGATGTATTAAAAATACCAATTGCTTTACCACCATCTTCAAGGTCCTTAACCCAAATCTGATAGTCGTCATTTTTAAACTCCTGACTAGCTTCTTTGCCTAAAGCATCCTGGTCAATAGCCAGTACTTCATTGTTGGTAAGCAATCCGAGCGTAAACCTGTCCAGGTGCCCCATGTCACACCCTATCAACAATGGTGCTGATAACAGGCTCCATAAACTGATATGGGTATATTGCTCATCGGGAGTGAGGCGGCTGTTACGCTGGTTATCCCCCCATCCTACTTTACCTACTACCAGCATATCCGGGTCGTTAAAATGGCCCGGCTGTGCATGCGGCCCCTCTGCAACCTGGTTAAAGCCAATATGCGACATACTTTTCCAGGTGTCTTCAATGTCACCGGTTGTGCGCCAGCTGTTACCGCCTGCTTCAGCGCCCCAGTTCCATACATCACCCCAGCCATACTGGCAAAGGCTAAACATAATATCCCTGTTTATTTTGTTTAAAGAACCTCTCATCACAAAATATGGCTTTTTCAAATCGTCCAATGATGGGGTTTTAGCTGTAACTTCCGAATAAGAACACCAGTCGTATTTTAAATAATCAATGCCCCAGTCGCCATAGGTTTTAGCATCCTGGTCTTCATGCTGCCAGCTCCCCAAATAACCGCCGCAGGTACGCGGGCCCGGAGAGGAATAAATACCCATTTTTAAACCCAGGTTATGGATATAATCAGTAA
>JAQBOU010000266.1 GCA_028287865.1 Mucilaginibacter sp.
TGAATATGGCAAGGAGGTCATTTTTACGGACTGCTGGAGTAGGAGTGGCTTCTGCCGGCCTTTTGGCCACTGCTGCCTGTCACAAAGATCACAAGGTCATCATTTCCACCGGGATTGATATTGGTTCGGGAGATACCGGCATACTTAATTATGCCTATGTACTGGAGCAACTGGAAGCTGCGTTTTATAACCAGGTGGTGGCATCGCCTTATTCAGGGATGACAAGTCTTGAATTATCCTACATGACTGCTATCCGCGATCATGAAATTTGTCACCGGGAATTTTTTAAGAAAGCACTTGGTGCAAATGCTATAATTGGATTGACGGTTGATTTCAGCGCTGTTAATTTTAGCAGCCGCACTAGTGTATTAGCCCTGGCAAAAACATTTGAAGATACCGGTGTAATGGCTTATAACGGGGTGGGATATCTGATTCAAAACCCAGCCTACCTTACAGTGGCCGGAAAAATTGTATCGGTAGAGGCAAGGCATGCCGCATTGATCAGGGACCTGATCACTCCCGGTAGTTTTGCCGGCAGCGATGTGGTTGCTTCGAATGGTTTAAATAACACCATGACCGTTGCACAGGTATTACCTATTGCAAATACCTACCTTAAAAGTAGGGTAACCGCCCCCAGTTTTAATTATTATAGTTAATACCGTATTAGCATGAATTTATTTAACATAATAGAAGAAATAGAAAAAGTTGATCCCGAAATACACGGGCGGATGAGCCCGCGTCGTGATGCGATCAAAAATATAACCAGCTTTGGCTCAAAAGTGGCCATAGCAGCCTTGCCATTTGCATTGTCAACGCTGTTTAAAAAAGCATACGGCGCAACCCCTACGATAGCTGTTAATACAGTATTGAACTTTGCACTGCAATTGGAATACCTCGAATCCTATTTTTATACACAGGGTTTAGCGGCGTCCGGTTTAATACTTGCAAGCGATACAGCCTCTTTTGCAACCATTTCTGCCGATGAGACGGAGCACGTGGCATTTTTAAAATCCGTATTGGGAAGCGCTGCTATTCCAATGCCGGCAATTGACTTAACTGCAAAAGGGGCATTTTCAGATGTATTAACAAATTATAATACTTTTCTGGCAGTAGCAAATACTTTTGAAGATACCGGTGTGCGGGCTTACAAGGGGCAGGCGCCAAATTTGTTAGGCAATCAGGTGGTATTAACAGCTGCCTTATCTATCCATGCGGTTGAGGCACGTCATGCATCGGTGGTTAGGTCTATACGTGCGAGTCGTGGGGTAGCAATTGCGCCATGGATCACCGGTACAGCAAGCGTATACAATGATACAGGCGTTGCAACAGTAAATGCGAATTATGGAGCAGGCGCCAGTGGCTACCCGGCAGAAAATAATGTTATCCAGGCAGGAATTGATTGTACTGCACTACCGTCTGCAGGAGGCTCCACTACTGCTTTCAATATTGCATGTGAAGCATTTGATGAGCCGTTGGATATGGCAACTGTGTTAACAGTTGTAGGCCCTTTCTTTAAGTAAATTAGTGCGTTTCAGACTTATGAAGTTTGAAAAACTTCGTAAGTCTGAAAAGTAACATTCTCTTTTATTGGCTCAAAGCTTGTTTTCCAAATTTTATCAGGTCATCAGCTTTGAGAAACCCAACAGTACCTAAAACCGGTTTCCCTTTTGGGTTGAATATGATAAGCGTTGGGTAAGCTTGTAATCGCCATTGTGTTGCCAGCAATGGGCCCTGGCCTTTTTCCATATCGATAGATACGTTGATAAAATTACTGTTATAAAAGGCGGCAGCTTTTTCGTCGTTAAAGGTGATCGATTTAAGCCTTTTACATGGGCCGCACCAGCTCGCATAGGCATCAACAAAAATATATTTGTTTTGTAGTCTGGCCTGTTTAAGGGCTTCATCCCACTGGTCTTCTATAAATATTATATGTGAAGCATTTGCAGCGTTAAAGGGAGGTATATATGTCTTTTTACCTTCAAAAATTAAAGTACCAACCAGTATAAACTGAATGAAGCATTTATAAAAGCGTAATGTAAATATTTTGCCCATAGTAATAATAAAGCATAAAAATAGCATCTATAAACCGTATAGATGCTATTTTATTATAAAATAGTAATTCCTTCTAATTCTGCTTTGGAGGATTGTCGGGTTGTTGCTTCTGACGTTGTTGTTGTTGTTGCTGTTGCTGTTGCTGTTGTTGCCTTTGCGCCTGCTGTGCAGCTTGCTGCTGCTGACGTTGTTGTTGCTGCGCCTGCTGTTGAGCCTGTTGCTGCTGACGTTGTTGTTGCTGTGCCTGCTGAGCAGCCTGTTGCTGCTGACGCTGCTGTTGCTGCGCCTGCTGTTGAGCCTGCTGCTGCTGACGTTGTTGCTGCGCCTGCTGAGCAGCCTGTTGCTGCTGACGTTGTTGTTGCTGCGCCTGCTGAGCGGCCTGTTGTTGCTGGCGTTGTTGTTGCTGTGCCTGCTGACCAACCTGTTGCTGCTGACGCTGTTGTTGCTGCGCCTGCTGACCAGCTTGTTGCTGCTGGCGTTGCTGTTGTTGCTGCGCCTGCTGAGCGGCCTGTTGCTGCTGGCGTTGTGGTTGCTGTCCCTGCTGAGCGGCCTGTTGCTGCTGACGCTGTTGTTGTTGTTGTGCCTGTTGCTGCTGGCGTTGCTGCTGCTGCGCCTGTTGAGCAGGCTGTTGCTGCTGACGTTGCTGTTGCTGCGCTTGCTGACCAGCTTGTTGCTGCTGACGCTGTTGTTGCTGCGCCTGCTGAGCGGCCTGTTGTTGCTGACGTTGTTGTTGTTGTTGTTGTTGTGCCTGCTGACCAGCTTGTTGCTGCTGACGTTGCTGTTGCTGCGCTTGTTGGCCAGGTCGCTGCTGTGTAGCTTGTTGTTGAGCACCCTGTTGCTGCTGCCCCGGCTGGTTATTTGGACGCACATTATTTTGCCTGTTATTAACTGGGTTAACGTGTACCACATTATTATCAGGTGCAGGGGCCTTTGCTACCATAGCTAACCTTGCTGCATTTGTATGATTAAACGCTGGTGCACCGCCATTTCCGCGGTTTGCAATAGCTTGGTTCGGGTGTTGCTGTTTATATGCGTTCGCGTCTACAACACGCACAGGTCGGGCATCTGGTGCTTTGTTAACGGCAGGCCGGTAAATATTTACTGTATTGTTATTTACAGTTACATTGCCGGGTCTGCTGGTGTTGTTGATATTGTAAACTCTTACATCCTGGTGTGTTACCTGCCTTATTTCCTGTGGACGGGGACCAGTAACGTAGGTGACATTATTGTTAACATAGGTATTATTAATAACGGTTGTATTATGTATAATTGTTACCGAACGCGAAGGCGGTGCATAATAATTATAAATATTTGGCCGGTTTATGTAAGCCTGCGGCGCACAAACCCAATAATTATCAGGTATGTTGTAACCGCTGCCAATTGAAAGGGCAATGCTTATACCCGGAAGTAACGGAGCCCATCCATAATAACCGCCTCCATGCCGCCAGCTAACCCATGCCGGGGCCCATTGGTGGCCGGGTATCCATTCCCAGCCGTAATAGTCGTCATACCGCCAGCGGCCATAATGAAAGGTGGCCCAACCCCATGGATAATCTGAAACCCACGTGTTTCCGTAGTCGGTTAAAACCCAGTGCCCGCGTGTGGCATAAGGCCTGAAATCCTCGTCAACATTCGGAACCCAAACGTTTCCATATTGCGGGTCATCTACCCAGGTGCCGTAAGGCTGGAGGTCATCATAGAATTCCTGATCAGATATATAATCGCCACCCTGGGCCCTGCTTTTATTGGGATATGCCAGCAGTAAAAACCCTGCTAATATGCATACGCCAAATATTTTTTTTAATATTTTCATGGTATATTTTGCTGTATAAGTAATAACTAACGCATCTTGAATACAAAGCAAACTACTAACTGTTTAAGCTGATAGATTGTTTTAATGGCCTATGGTTTAATATGATTTATGAAAAATAGGATATACTTATTAACTCAAAATTTTGCAGAATTGTTACTTATCTATTTTTAAATAAATAGTTTTACAAAAATTCTGACAACTATGAATAATGTAAATATTCCGCGGCTTGATTTAAACTTTTATATCAATGGGAATAAAGAGGAGCGCAAGCAATTTTCAGATGCCATTGGAAAAGCATTTAATGATACAGGTTTTGTTACCATTACCAGCCATGGATTGGACAAGAAGTTAATTGATAAGCTTTATGATGATGTAAAGGCGCTTTTTGCGTTGCCTGATGAATTAAAATCGAAATACGAAATACCAGGCCTTGCGGGTCAGCGCGGGTATACCGGAAAAGGAAAAGAAACTGCTAAAGGCTTTAAGGCTCCGGATCTGAAAGAATTTTGGCAGATAGGCCAGACAGTTGCTGACGACTCGCCGCTTAAAGAGATCTATCCGGATAATATAATGATTGATGAACTACCATCATTTAATTCCACTACGCTTGATGTTTTTAAAAAATTAGAATGGGCAGGTATTCATCTTTTGCAAGCAATAGCGGTTTATCTTAACCTGCCTGAAAATTATTTTGACGAAATGGTTTATGACGGAAATTCCATACTGCGTACACTGCACTATTTCCCTATAACCGATCCCGACGCGGTTCCGGAAGATGCAGTTCGGGCCGGCGCACATGAAGATATAAACCTGATAACTCTTTTAATAGGTGCCAGCGCCGACGGTCTTGAGTTATTAACCCGGGAAAATGAATGGTTTCCGGTTAAGGCTTATGGAGAGGACCTGGTGGTTAACGTAGGCGATATGCTGCAACGTTTAACCAACAATAAACTTAAATCAACAACGCACAGGGTAGTCAATCCTCCTCGCGAGTTGATGAAATATTCCCGTTATTCCGTGCCGTTTTTTCTGCACCCTAAATCAAACATGGATCTTACCTGCCTGCAATCATGTATTGATAAAGATCACCCTAAACAATACACCGATATCACTGCCGGAGCATACCTGGACGAACGTTTAAGAGAAATTGGATTGAAGAAATGAGGTTAAAGGACAAAGGCGAAAGGTTAAAGGTAAAGGTCGGAACCGATAAATTACAAGCCTATTACCTTTAACCTTTCGCCTTTAACCGTAAAATACTAAGTTTGCCACATGAAACAAAATTTGTTTGTTTACAATACATTAACACGCAAAAAGGAAAAGTTTGAACCCCTTAACCCTCCGCATGTAGGGATGTATGTATGCGGACCCACCGTTTACAGTGATGTACACCTCGGAAATTGCCGTACCTATATTTCATTCGACCTGATTTTCAGGTATCTTACCCATTTGGGTTATAAAGTACGCTATGTACGCAATATAACTGATGCCGGGCATTTGGAAGGAGATGCAGGAGATGAAGGAGAAGACAAGATATCGAAAAAAGCTAAGTTAGCTGAGCTGGAGCCTATGGAAATTGTACAAAAGTACACCGTTGGGTTTCATGATATCATGCAGATCTTTAACATTCTTCCTCCAAGCATTGAGCCTGCTGCTACCGGCCATATTATAGAGCATATAGAAATCGTGAAAACGATATTGGAAAAAGGATATGCTTACGACGTTGATGGTTCTGTTTATTTTGATGTAGAAAAATATAACAAAACGCAGGATTACGGTATTTTAAACGGAAGAAACCTGGAAGATTTGCTGAACAATACCCGCTCATTAGGCGGACAACAAGAAAAACATGGCAAACTTGATTTTGCTTTATGGATAAAAGCAAAGCCGGAGCACTTGATGAAATGGCCATCCCCCTGGGGCGTTGGCTTCCCGGGATGGCACCTGGAATGTTCCGCAATGAGTAATAAGTACCTGGGCGAACAATTTGATATCCATGGTGGCGGCATTGACTTGGTGCCTACGCATCATACCAATGAGATTGCTCAAAATGTTGCTGCCTGCGGCAAATCTCCGGCTACTTATTGGATACATACCAATATGCTTACGGTAAATGGCCAAAAAATGTCCAAATCATTAGGGAATAGTTTTTTACCTCATGAGCTTTTTTCCGGAGAACATTCTATATTAACCAAGGGTTACAGCCCTATGACCGTGCGTTTTTTTATGCTGCAGGCAAACTACCGCAGCACGCTTGATTTTGGCAATGATGCCATGGAAGCTTCAGAAAAAGGATTTAAGCGTTTAATGAATGCTTTTGTGCTGGTGGACAGTTTAAAAGCGTCAAATACCACTGACGTGGATATTGCCGCTTTACAAAACAAGTGTTACGAGGCCATGAACGATGATTTTAACAGCCCCGTATTAATTGCCGAGCTTTTTGAAGCCTCGCGAATCATTAATTCGGTATATGACGGTAAATTAAAGATAGATGAGTTAAACCTGCATCTTTTAAAAGATTTGATGAAAACCTTTGTTATAGATGTTTTAGGCTTGAAAAACGAGCAGGCTGCTAACGATGACCTGCCCAAAATATTAAACTTTATTGTAGGTTTAAGAAATGAGGCTAAAACAGATCACGACTACGCGACATCTGACAAAATAAGAAATGGACTTCAAAAAATAGGGTTTCAGTTAAATGATAGTAAAGAAGGCACCAATTGGAGTAAAATTTAATTGCTTAAATAACGTTACATCAAAGTCAAAAAAGAAATAATATTGTAAACAAACAGTTTCTCATTTGTAAATTGCCAAACACCTGTATAAATAATGAAAAGGATAATAATACTCGCAATAATATTAATCGGTTTTAATAAGTTGACGTTAGCCCAAACCGCCCCGGCAACTGTAAATAAAGTAATTGATGCGGAAAAGGATTTTAATAAATTGGTTGAGCGCAAAGGCATAAAAGGTGGATACCTGGCCGTTGCTGATCCCGAAGGAATAGTTTTCAGACCAAACGCTGTTAAAATAACCGATTTTTATAACAGTATAGATAAGCAGGCAGGTTTGTACACCTGGCATCCCAATTTTGCACGTATTTCTGTTAATGGTGA
>JAQBOU010000004.1 GCA_028287865.1 Mucilaginibacter sp.
GTAAAAGTTAATTTTTCAGCCTGATCAACTACTCACTTAATCAACCCAATCAACTTTTGCAGCGGCAGTCACAATGCCATTTGATGTATTCTGTAAAAAGCCGATTAACTCCCAATTTTGCCTGTCAAAACCATTCGGTAACGCTACCTTCACCTCACCGCTGTTTCCGGATAATGTTACGCGTTGCAATTTACGTACAATTTGAACATGGGATAAGGTATGACCGCCGTTTTCACCCCTTTCAACTTTTGTTTGCGCATTTTTTTGCAATACAGCAATTAACAAAACGGTGTTTTTGTCTGCGGCCTCTGTATTATATTTTAGGTTGGCCTCACTGTTGTTGATAGCTGAAACATTTAAAGTTAATTGAACGGCTGATGCTTTCCGAAGGCTGGCATTAATAGCCTTGCGTAAGGTGCCTTCTTCCGACCCGACAAATTCAGATCTCCCATTAACTACTATCTGTGGTGTATAAACCGATTGCAGGTGTAAATAATTGGCATAATCGTGTTGCCGCCTGGAAAAATCAGCGCTGCTGAATACATCTTTCCATCCCAGGCGGTTCCAGTAGTCAACATGGTAAGCCAGGATATAAACCGGTTTGCCTTTGCTTTCTTTTTCGATCTTTGCTACCAATTCATCAGCCGGCGGACAGCTGGAACATCCTTCGGAAGTGAAAAGCTCGATAAATGCAAAGCCCTTTTTATCTGCATTAACTTTATTTAAAAGCCGGGCATTAATAAAAGCAGTTGAACCCAATGCTGCGATGGCAAGAACAGCAGTAAGGGTTAATATTTTAATTGATCTCATGGAATTATGAATTAATTTTATGGTTTTTAGAGGGGTAGTCGGGCGTCTGTTTAAAACCTTACAATAAATTTACTAAATTTTATTTTTAATTAATGTTGTAAGGCTTTTGAGATATTAACGACTAAGCAGGAAACGAATTGCTGGGTTCGGCTCAATTCGTACTTTTAATTTGTTTAAACATGTGTTTGTTTATGAAACTGAATCCTCATCAATGGGTTAGTGCCCACGCCGATTATCTTTATGCCTTTGCCATTACGCGCTTAAATGATGAGGAGCTGGCAAGAGACCTGGTACAAGACACTTTTTTAGCTGCATTGGAAAAAACCGGAAACTTCGAAGGCAAAAGTTCAGAACGAACGTGGCTTACCGCTATACTTAAAAACAAGATCATTGATGTGTATAGAAAAAAGTCTTCCGGTTTAAAAACAACTGCTATTATGAAGGCCGAACCGGGGCAGGATGACTTTTTTAACAAGGACGACGGGCACTGGAATAAAGAACATTTACCCCAGGCATTTGGCATTGAAGATAAAGACCACCTGGTTAGCAAAGAATTTGAACAGGTGCTGAAAAAATGTATGCAAAAGCTTCCTGCTTTGTGGATGGCTGTTTTTACCATGAAGCATATGGAAGACGAGCCGACTGATACTATTTGTACTGAACTAAAAGTGAGTGCATCAAATTTTTGGGTGATTATTCACCGGGCTAAAATTAGTCTGAGGGCATGCCTTCAGAAAAACTGGATTTAAATAAGAAACCATGAGCCATTTGAGAAACATTATATATAACTGTAAACAGGCAACCTTCCTGATAGAAAAAAAAACTATCAAAAGGCTCAGTTTTCGCGAAACCGTGGAGCTGCGGATCCATTTATACGGTTGTTCTTTTTGCCGGTTGTTTGGCGTGCAAAGCCGGGCAATTAATAATATGGTACAGGAACTTTTTCGCAGGTCGATGCAATCGAATATCAGCCTTGATGATGATTTTAAAAGAAACCTGCAGGAGCGTATTGAGGAAGAACTCAAAAAGAATTAAAATGATTAATTTGTGTCAATAAAACTTGTTATGAAAAATGCCCTCTTCTTCCTGTTTTTATTGTATGGAGGTCTTGTTTTTGCACAGGAAAAACTAACGCTTACCAAACAGTTTACCATAAGTGGCAAAGTAAAAAAAGAATCGGTGATCACTATGGATTCATTATACAGATATAGCGCTACAGTTATAGGCGATATTAAAGTTACTAATCACCTGGGCGAGTTTAAACATAAGGATGAACAGTTAAAAGGTATTTTATTAAAAGATATTTTAAGTCATACTATTATAGATGCCAGCAGCCCTAAACTGCTAAGTGAATATTATTTTACCTGCATTGGTGCAGATGGCTACAAAGTGGTGTATTCGTGGAATGAGCTGTTTAATACCGAAGTGGGCGACCATGTTTACATCATTACGGAAAAGAATGGTGTTAAAGCCGCACAGATGCCTGAAAGCATCCAAATGACCTCGATGATGGATTTTAAAACTGGCCGCAGGTATTTGCACAACCTGGATAAGATTGTTGTAGGTAAAACGGATTAATCGTTAACAAAACAAGTTTGATTATAATATAAAAAGCTCATCGTCAGCCAAATTTTCCAACTCTTGTGGATTATGGCTTACGATTAAAACTGTTGTGCCTGCTTCTTTAAAAATTATTTTCAAGTTATCAATAAGTGATACCTTCATCTCCGGGTCTAATGCCGAAAAAGGCTCGTCCATTAACAATAATTCAGGCTTAATGGCCAGCGCCCTTAAAATGGCTAAACGCTGCTGCTGGCCCCCGGATAAAAACTGGGGTTTATGACTGGTTAAAGTCTCCAGTTTCCCAATTGCCAATAATTTTTCTATCCACTCTTTGTCGCTGGTTGCGTATGCCAAATGCTCATGGACAGTCATGTTCGGAAAAAGGGCATAATCCTGGAAAACAAAACCGGCCATTCTCTTTTGCGGCGGAAGATTTATTTTTGAAGCAGTATCAAGCCAGGTAACGCCATCAACCGTTATATTGCCATTTTCGGGATGGGTAAATCCTGCGATGACCTTTAAGAAAGTCGTTTTTCCTGCACCCGAAGGCCCATAAATTTTGGTAATACTCCCCGGTTCAAATTGACGCGCAATTTTTAATACCTGCTGCCCGTGGTAAGCCTTTAGCCGTTTTTCAATATTTATGCTAATCATTCCAGAGGGCTTTTTAACTGGTACTTATTAAAAACAAATACGCCCGTAACCATCACAAAGGTAATGGCAAACAGGATAAATGAATATACATTAGCCGAATGGTAATCCATTTGCTCAACCGAGTCATACACCGCTATGGATGCTACCCGGGTAATATTGGGGATATTCCCGCCTATCATCAGTACTACGCCAAATTCGCCCAAGGTATGCGCAAAAGTGAGCACAACAGCCGTTAACAAGGATTGTCTGATATTTGGTAACAACACCTTTAAAAATGTTTGCCATTTGGTTTTACCCAATGAATAAGACGCTTGCGAAAGTGAAACAGGCAGTTGTTGCAATGCTGATTTTATTGGACCTATCATAAAGGGCATGCTATAGATCATAGATGCCAACACCAATCCCTGGAAGGAAAATACAAACTGAATGTTAAAAGTGTCTAACAGCCATTTGCCAACACCATGCTGCGGACTAAATGCAAGTAATAAATAAAAGCCCAATACCGATGGCGGTAATACCAGAGGCATGGTTATTATTGCTTCTAAAATAACTTTAAAAACAGATCGCCCTTTTGAAAGCCACCAGGCAACAGGTAAGCCGATGGCCAGCAGCAGCACCGTGGTTATACCCGCTAATTTTAAAGTGAGCCAAATTGGGTTAAGATCCATCCAGGTGTTTTATAATAGTTGGTAAGATGGGTTTTAACCATCGCGTAATTTAAGCTAGTTATTGCACATGATAACCATATTCCTTAAAAATAGCTTTAGCCGCGGGGCTTAAAATGTATTGATAAAATTTTTCGGCATCAGGATTGGCTGCGGCATGTTTCAAAAGCACCATTCCCTGTTCTATAGGTGAATATGTTTTGGGATCGATAACCAACCAGTAAAGCTTTGTTTTATTAGCAGGATCTTTTACCAGGGCCTGTGTTGTAAATCCAACATCTGCAACACCAGTGGTGATGTAAGTATTTACCTGGGAAATACTTTCACCGGTCACAATTTTTGATTTGATGTCGGCAAGAATACCTTTCTGTTTTAATACCTCTGTTGCAGCTTTTCCATAAGGCGCTATAGCTGGGTTAGCGACAGCTATTTTTTTTATCCTGTCGGTAAGTAACAATCTTTCCCAATTTTCAAACCCGATATCCTGATTGCTACAGATAATCAAACTGCCCAGCGCATATGTAACCGGCTTTTTTATGCTGAATCCTTCTTTAAAAAGTGTTTCCGGAAAGCTTATGTCAGCAGATAAAAAAAGATCGTAGGGGGCGCCATTACGCATCTGTGCCACCAGGTTGCCTGATGAACCTACTATTGATTCTATACGTATTCCGGTTTTTTTTTGAAAATCAACCCCCAAAACTTTGATCACTGATTGCAGGTTTGCGGCAACTGCAACCTTTATATTTTGTGCGAAAGCGTTTGCTGACAGCAAAAAGCTCAGAAATAAGATAATTTTTATGCGTTTCATCATCCGGGGTTTAAATGGTTACTTTTTTTTATGTTTTATCCTGTTTAATAACGTTAAACAAAAATACATTGTTATTAAACCGTATCAGAATTTTAAGCTTGCCTTTTAATGCGAAAATGTTACATACAAATGTATATAAATGGTAATTGGTATAGTGCTATATTAGCCCGTGAAAGGTATAGTACATGGTTAATAGCCTTTATTTTCTGTTAACTATCACCGCTAATTTATATTATATTTATGAAAAAACGCATTTTATACCTCGCATTTTTATTGCTTACAATTATCCCGTTTGCTATAAAAGCACAAGCCGGTAAATTTATTACTGTAAAGGGAAAAGAAATAATAGGCCCCGATAATAAACCTTTTTTAATGAGGGGAACAAACCTTGGTAACTGGCTGGTTCCCGAAGGTTATATGTTTAAGTTTAAAAGCGTTAACTCTCCCACTCTCATAAATGAAGCCCTTCTTGAGTTATTAGGCCCGGAAGAAACCACCCTGTTCTGGAAAAAATACCAGGATACCTATATTACTGCGGCTGATATTCATTTCTTAAAGGCGTCAGGGATGAATTCAATCCGTATCCCTTTTAATTACCGCATTTTTACCACAGAAAACTATATGGGTCAAAACAATCCCAACAGGGGTTTTGAACTGCTCGACAGGGTGATTGGCTGGTGTAAAGCGGAAGGCCTGTATGTTATTTTAGATATGCATTGCGCTCCCGGCGGCCAAACCGGCGATAACATTGATGATGGTTCCGGCTATCCTTTTTTATTTAAAAGCACCGCTATGCGCGAGCTGACAGCAAGTATTTGGCAAAAGATTGCTGCTCATTATAAAAACGAAACTACGGTAATGGGTTACGATCTGTTAAACGAACCAATCGCCACTTATTTTAAAGCGGAGGATTTCAACCCTAACCTGGAGCCTGTATTTAAGCAAATAACAAAGGCGATCCGTGCAGTTGATAAAAACCACATCCTGTTTTTAGGCGGAGCACAATGGGACAGCAATTTTAAGGTTTTCGGGCCGCCGTTTGATTCAAAGCTGGTTTACCAGTTTCACAAATACTGGACAGAACCCACCCAAAAAGTCATACAGGATTATATTGATTTCAGGGATAAATACAACGTGCCTGTTTACTGCGGCGAAACCGGCGAAAATACAGACGAATGGGTAAAACAGTTTAAGGACCTATTGGAAAAAAACAACATCGGCTGGCATTACTGGCCGTATAAAAAACTGGATAACACAAAGGGCATTACTACCTTTAATGTACCCGAAGGCTACGATAAGATAATTGAATATACCGAGCAGCCAAGGGCCGATTTTGCAGCAATCCGTAAAGCGGCACCTGCCGACCGCGAAGCAATAAAAAATGCTTTATACCAGTTTATAAACAACAGCAAATTTGAAAACTGCCATCCTAACAAGGGTTATATTGAAGCATTAGGCCTTAAAATACCATAGTTATTAAGGGATATTTTGATATCCTTATATATAAAATCCCAGGTGTTCCACTTTTTGAGACGGAACGCCTGGAACACTTGGAACGGGTGGAACACTTTAGGTAACTTATACAAAATATTGTTTATCAATTTGATATGTTATTTTGCTGTTTTATGCATTTCTTTAACAAGTTGTTACTACTGATATACCCCTCCATGCAAAAATAGTATTGCCCAAATTTATGCTGCTGTTTTTTACTATCTCTCCCCTCAGGCTCAATAATAACTGTAATACTTACCTTTAATAGGATTCGAAAAAGAAAAGGTTTATAATTGTCTTAGCCAATTGTAAACCTTTTTTAGCCAATGCTAAGCTTCCAATCCAAAGCGGCAGCTAGCTACCTGTAAGTATGTGTAAATTTTTATTGAAATTTTTTATACCTGCACCATTATTTTTATTGTGCCTTACTACAAGCGCTGGTGCACAGGTAGCGGTTAAAATAACTGACACCGCCAAACAGCAAATATTCCGGTATAACCAGGTTGATTATCTGGAAGATCCCCATAACCACCTTACTATCAACCAAATTAAAAGCCCCGTTTTTACAAATAAGTTTAAAGTAAACAAGGATGCAACCCCTGTAACCGGCGATCCAAATGATACCTACTGGTACCGTATAAAAATAAGGTATAATCCCAGCTCAAAAAACAACTGGATCCTGGAGTTTTTTGACCAGACAATTGATAGCATTACCGTTTATTCGCCCGGTAAACAAAATAATTATACTGCTACTTTCCTCGGCAGCAGCCGCCCGTTTTCAGCAAGGCTTTATCAGCATAAAAATTTCAGCCTTAATTTAGCCGCCAACCTCAGCGGCGACCAATCGTATTATATCCGTATAAAATCTCACCAGCCGGTTAATGTTATTATTGTGTTGCGCTCCATAAACTGGTTTATCAGCTACGCGCTGGATGAATACTTTTTCTTCGGCATTTTTTACGGGATGATACTGGTTTTCGGGTTATATAACCTCATGATGTTTATTGCCATGCGGCAAAAACAATACTTATATTATATAGCCTATAACCTTAGTATCGGCCTTTATGAAATGTGTGCAGATGGTATTGCCTACCAGTATATATGGCCGGGCTCACCGGTGTGGAACCACAATGCTTATGGAGTAGCCTTATTTTCTGCCAGTATTTTCTCGGTGCTTTTTGCGCAGAGCTTATTAAATGTAAAAGTTAATGCACCCCGGTTAAATAAGTTAATTGGGTGGGTAATTGCCTTGCGTTGTGTATTTTTTGTTTTATGCTTAACGGTTAATAATAACTGGTTCAGTTATAAAATAATTGAAATAGTACCGTTAACACTGGCTTGCTACGCCGGCTGCTATGTGTTGATAAAAGGGTACAGGCCGGCTCGTTTTTTTGTTATCGGCTATACTTTTTTACTCACCGGCTTTATTATAAAAACCTTAATTGCCTTAAATATCTGGTGGTTTACCGTTACGGCAACCATGTATTATAGCTTAAGCTTTTGCTTTATTATGGAGATGGTTTTTATATCTTTTGCCATAGGCGATAAAGTACGAATATTAAAAAAGAAGGAAGAAGAAGCGCAAAGCCTCGTAATAAAACAGCTGAAGCTGAATGAAGAGCTAAAAGATGCTTTAAATAAAAGCCTGGAGGACCAGGTACAGGAGCGAACCAAAGAGCTGATAGTAAAATCGTCATTGATAGCGCAGCGAAACGAAGAACTGAAGTCGGTTAATGAATTACTACAACACCAGGCAGAAGAAATTTCGAGGATGAATGTATTGCTTGAAAACGACAATACCATGCTTCACCAGGACATTGAAAAAGTTACGCACGACAGGGTAATGTCGGCAGAGGTTGATTTTGATGAATTCAGTAAGATCTATCCCGACCGCGAAACCTGCTTTAAATTTCTGTCAGATCTGAAATGGGACAAGGGATACAGCTGCCGTAAATGTAATAATATACATTATGGACATGGTCATTTACCTTATAGCCGCCGATGCTCCAAATGTGGTTACGAAGAGTCAGTTATAGCTTATACAATGCTGCAAAACACACGTATTCCCATTAACAAAGCCTTTTATATGATATTTTTAATGTACTCAACCAAAGGAAAAATATCGTCACATAAATTATCACAAATTCTTTCTATCCGTCAAAGCACCTGTTGGGCTTACAGTTCCCGTATCAAAAAAGTAATGGAAATTAAAAAGAAAGAGATCAAAAATGCAGGTGACAAGGGCTGGAGCAAGCTCGTTATTGACGAAGATTAGCCATTATAACCAGTTAATCTATTGGTAAGTGCCCCCTCTCTTATATTAATTAATATTCCGACATTAAATCTTTATAGACTAATTCGACCGTCCTACCTGATCTCAAATCTCTGCTCTCTTTCTCCCAATTTTCGTAAAAATTAATGTGTGAAGCAAGCGTATCATAAATACTCCTTACTTATCACCAAAGCTCTCCTCATACGCTTGTAACGGAATGTTTACAATTATACCAATGTGTTTAAAGCGTATCGAAATTTACACAATTTACTATTAATCAGTTATTTATGAAAATTTTATTTGCTTTTTACTTATAAATTAACATAGATTTGTATTACCAATAAAACCAAAACTAAACCAAAACAGTACCCGCTTGCCAGAAAATCATTAATGCATTTTTGTATCCCCTTCCAAAATTTGCGCTTTGTTTTCTTAAGTAAAGGTTAATTAAAGGCCCTTGATGCATGCATTTGCAGCAATGGTTAATAATTTTTATATGCTTTAAACCAATTAAATCAAAATAATTTATGAGAACAAATTACAAACTTAAATTACTGACGGCGTTTTTAATGCTGTCGGCAATGTTCTATTATTCGTGTAAAAAAGACCTGTCAAAAGCGACGCCCGGTTTAACAAGCACAACCGCGGGTACGGTGTCACGAGCCGCTAACGAAACGGTTAATGTATGGGAAACAACTGCAGATCAAAGTAAATTGCTGGCGCAGCAGGGTAATATCAATTTTGCCGCCGATGCAGGCACCAACGCTACTACCATCACCGTTGACGAAAACACCACTTATCAAACCATTGATGGCTTTGGCTATTGCTTAACCGGTGGCAGCGCCTCATTAATAAATGGCCTGGGCGGCAATCAAAGTACTTTTTTGACTGATATCTTTTCAACGGTTTCAGGTCATGTGGGTTCAAGTTTTGTTCGTATCACTATAGGCGCGTCTGATTTAAGCTCCTCAGATTTTACGTATGATGATATGCCATCAGGTCAAACAGATGTTAACCTTACTCATTTCAGCATCAGCCAGGAAATGACTGACCTGGTACCGGTGTTAAAAAAGATCATCGCCGTAAATCCATCTATAAAAATATTGGCCACCCCCTGGACAGCGCCGGTATGGATGAAAACCGGCACTTCGGGCAATGGCGGGTTTACAGGCGGCAGCTTAAACACGGCTTATTATGATGCCTATGCAAGGTATTTTGTAAAATACATCCAGGCAATGCAGGCGCAGGGAATAAATATATATGCCGTTACACCGCAAAACGAGCCATTAAATGCCAATAATAACCCGGCCATGACGATGCAATCCAACGAAGAGGCCAACTTTATTAAAAATAATTTGGGTCCGCAGTTTGCATCAAATGGCATCAGCACTAAAATCATAGCTTATGATCATAACTGTGACCAGCCCGGTTATCCCGAAGCTGTTTTAGGTGACTCGGGTGCCAACCCCTATGTTGACGGTTCTGCATTTCACTTATACGCAGGCGATATAAGCGCTTTAACTACCGTTCATAATGCTTATCCCAGCAAGAACGTTTATTTTACAGAACAATACATTGGCGGGCCTGGCAACTTTGGCGGCGATCTTTCATGGCATGTCAATAATTTAATTATTGGTGCCCCGCGTAACTGGAGCCGTGTTGTTTTAGAGTGGAACCTCGCAGCCGATCCAAATTACAACCCGCATACCTCCGGCGGCTGTTCTACCTGCATGGGTGCTGTAACTATCTCGGGGAATAACTACACGCGTAATACCGCGTATTACACTGTTGCACATGCTTCCGAATTTGTAAGAGCAGGTGCCGTAAGGATCTCATCAAATACCTTTTCATCAAGCATACAAAACGTAGCCTTTAAAAACCCTGATGGGACGAAGGTGGTGGTTGCCCTTAATACAGCGTCTTCAAGTCAATCATTTAAAATTAAATGGGGTGCTGAGTCTTTCACCTATACCTTGCCCGCCGGAGCAGTTGCCACCTTTAAGTGGGCAGGCACACAGTCAAGCGGCTCGGGTGGTGGTGCGCCCATCGGGCAAACCATTACGCTTAAAGGCTTCAATAGTAAATATGTGAGCGGCGAAAACGGTACTACTGCAATGACCTGTACCCGCGCAACAGCAGGCACATGGGAACAGTTTTTAGTGGTCGATGCCGGTAATGGAAAAGTAGCCCTGCAAAGTATGGGCAAATATGTATCGAGCGAAAACGGCACACAGGCTATTACCTGTAACCGTACCAGTTATGGCGCGTGGGAAGAATTTACCTGGGGCGTAAATGCCGATGGTACTATAACGCTTCAGGGCAGCAATGGCGACTTTATTTCGAGTGAAAATGGCACACAGGCCATGACCTGTACCCGCACTTCAGCTTCGGGATGGGAATCATTTGGGGTAAATAAATAAGCAAACCAATTAAATGTTAAATTAATAAACCAAATTATGAAAACACAACTCTCAAAATTTTTAACAGGCGCCATTATGTTACTGACGCTTATGGGGGTGGTTAGTTCCTGTAAAAAGGATTTAAGCACCACCTCAAAAGGCAGCACGGCCGTCAGCAGTGCAGCGCAAACAACCGCACCAAGAGCAGTTACTTACCAATTGATCTGGTCGGATGAGTTTAATGGAGCCAGTGTGGATGGTTCAAAATGGAATATTGACAACGGTAACCCCGGCGTTAATAATGAGAAGGAATATTACCAGAGTGCTAACGTTGCCGAAACAGGCGGCAACCTGGTAATTACCGCAAAAAACCAAAACGTTGGCGGCCAGCCTTATACATCAGGCAAGCTGGAAACGTCCGGAAAATTATCTGTCCAATATGGTCGGATTGAAGCAAGCATTAAACTGCCGACATTCCAGGGCTCATGGCCGGCGTTCTGGATGCTTGGAACTAATATTGGCTCAGTAGGGTGGCCGCAGTGCGGAGAAATTGATATTATGGAACAAATAAATACCAGCAATACAATTTACGGTACTATCCACTGGAATAATAACGGGGCTACCCAATACGGGGGCAATACAACAACAACCCCAACCGGTTACCATTTGTATGCAGTACAATGGGATACAAACTCCATTAGTTGGTTTGTAGATAATAATTTGTACGCCACCGCTAACATCGCTAATGGCATCAATAATACCGGTGCTTTTCAAAATCCGTTCTATATTATTTTAAATTTGGCTGTAGCCGGCGATTTTCCGGGGCAAACTGTAAACACAGGCGCACTACCGGCTAATATGTATGTTGACTATGTGCGGGTATACAAAGGTGTAACTGGTGGCAGTGGCCCTCCTATTGGGCAAACTATTACTTTAAAAGGCTTTAACAATGAATATGTGAGCGGAGAAAATGGCACTGCACCTATGAATTGTAACCGCCCGACCGCCAGTACATGGGAGCAATTTTTAGTGGTTGATGAAGGTGGCGGGAAAGTTGCATTACAAAGCATGGGAAAATATGTGTCCAGTGAAAACGGCACGCAGGCCATTACCTGTAACAGAACAAGTGTTGGTGCATGGGAAACGTTTACCTGGGGAACAAATGCCGATGGTACTATTATTTTGCAGGGAAGCAATGGTAAATATGTTTCGAGTGAAAACGGAACACAGCCAATGACCTGTACCCGCGCAACGGCATCAGGATGGGAATCTTTTAAGGTAAACCAGTAATGGGTGCAGATCAAATTGTCGAAAACAAATATGATCTGATTGTTTGCTCATGGTAGTTTGACGAGTTCGGCTAAAGCCTGGTATTTCTCAATTCATTTCCGTCCCTTTTAAAATGAAAAGAAACTAAGGGCTTTAGCCAAAACTACTTCATTAACGACAATTTGACTTGCACCGCAGTAACAGAACATTTTTAATGATAAATGGTTATCTTTAACAGACCAATTATTATGAGAAAACCATTTAAACTCATAACAAGCATCAGTATAGGACTGATGCTTGTTGTTTTTGCAGTTTCCTGCAAAAAGGATAGTACTGCCGGCGGCAGCTCAACTACTACAACCACCACCACGACAACTACTACTACCACTGGCACACCGTCGTTGGATACTACTAAGTATACAATGATATGGTCGGATGAGTTTAGCGGTACCGCCGTGGATACTACTAAGTGGAACTTTGAAACCGGGAACCTCAATGTAAATAATGAAGAAGAATATTACAAAGCAGCAAATGCAACGGTTGCCAATGGCAACCTGGTAATTACTGCAAAACGGGAACAAAACGGAAACCAGCTTTATACTTCTGCCAGGATGAATACGCTGAACAAAGTTTCTGCACAATACGGCCTTGTTGAAGCGCGCATAAAATTACCGCTGGGAGCAGGATTGTGGCCTGCCTTTTGGATGATGGGAACAGATATCACAACAGTATCATGGCCTAATTGCGGCGAAATTGACATAATGGAGCATATTAATGCCGGCAATACCATATACGGCACCATGCATTGGAACAGCGGAGGCGGGGCGGTTCAATACGGGCAAACTACTACAGTAAATAACCCTGATAGCTACCATGTTTATGCCATTGCATGGGATAAAAATTCCATTAACTGGTATGTAGACGGTGTATTGTATGTAACTGGCAACATCGCCAATAACATCAACAACACAGGTGCTTTTCAAAATCCATTCTTCATCCTCTTAAATATGGCGGTTGGCGGCGATTTCCCGGGTCAGTATGTTGATACCAGCGTATTTCCAGCCAGCATGTATGTTGATTATGTGAGAATTTATAAAGCTAAATAAACCATTAATCCCGGCTACTTTTTGATTTTCAGTTACTATAGATGACCAAGTTTATAAAATTCTGTTTATTCATATTGATCATCTTGTATAATGTGCCTGTTGCCCGGGCGCAGAATATTGAAAAAAAGCTGCAATTATCGTTATCAACCGGCTCGCAGAACGAAGACTTTCACTGGTCAATTGCCGGGAATAGTAACGGTCAAAGTCCCAATGTACTTTCAGAATTAAAGTGGAAAAATGTTAACGGCCAGGAATACAAAGCAGCGATGCAATGGAATGTATGGCGCCGGTTTTCGCTTTTTGCTGATTATAGCCGGGTATCGGTAACGTCAGGCTCCGTAAATGACATGGATTATCAGGGTGATAACCGAACTGCGCCTACCTACACAGGAAACTTTAGCGACAATAAGGGAAATACCAGTTCATGGTCGGCAGGAGCCGGATATATTATTTTTAATAATAAGTTATTCAGCCTTGTTCCGTATGTCGGCTTTGGCGATAATGTGCAAAATTTTTATTTAGTTGATCTTACCGGCCAGTTCCCTGCTTTAAACAGCAATTATTTTGCCCGTTGGAATGGCCCCTTTATAAAAGTGACCTCGTCCTTAAAGATCTGGCGCGGCTTAAAATTAATGGAAGACCTTACCTATAACCAGGTCAATTACACTGCCCAGGGCAATTGGAACCTGATCAATGAGTTTCAGCATCCGGTTAGTTACCGCCATGTTGCAAAAGGATATGGAATAAATGCGAATGCACGGTTGGCTTTCAGCATAACAAATCATATTGCTATAAATATCGGCTACGGTTATTATAACTGGGAAACAGGTAACGGTACAGACCAACTTTATCTAACAAGTGGTCAGGTTGATAACACGCGGCTTAATGGGGTATATCGTAAAGGGCATCAGGTAATTGGTGGAGTGATCCTGTCATTGTAACATTAAGCTGAAATCAACCAGAAGATAAGAAAACTTTTCACCTTTTCCCGTTTACCCTTTTACCTTTTACCTTTTACCTTTCACCTAATACTCAATTACAACATCATCAGTTAAAGCATGGCCGGTGCAGGTTAATATCCAGCCTGCAGCCAGGTCAGCATCCGTCAATACATCATTTCTAACCATTTCAACCTTACCACTTTTGCATATTGCCGAACAGGTTGAACAATCGCCCACCCGGCAACTATAAGGGAGCTGAATATTGTTTTGCAATGCCGCTTGCAAAATAGATTGATTTTCGCCTGTTACAAGATCGTAGGTTTCATTTTTAAAATGGATCCTGACCCGGCGTGGAGGATAGTTGATCAAAACAGGACTTACCGGCACTGTTTCCAGCACAAAGTTTTCCTTGCGGATCTGCGCTGGCTCCAATCCCATAAACAGCAGCGTAAGCCGGATCATCCGCATATAGGTAAATGGACCGCAGGTATAAATTTCGGCCTTATTTAAGACAGATACATGCTGCTTCACCAATCTTTCAACCATTAGGTTATTAAGCCTGTTGGCCTCGTTGCTCAATAAATGAATGATCTTTAGCCTTTCCGGGGTTTTTAAAACCAGGGTATTTAATTCATCCTTAAATAAAATGGTGCTTTCACTTTGATTACTGTAAATAAGGATGAACCTGCTTTTGCCTTTTCGGTTGAGCAGGTATTTGAGCTGAGAAAATATAGGTGTAATGCCGCTTCCGGCAGCAAAGAGCAGAACATCTTTTTCTGCTTCAAAACCTGTTATAATAAATCGCCCGGCTGGTTCAACGGCTGTTAAAATATCACCCTGTTTTATTTTAGTTAACAGGTAACGTGATATTTCGCCATTTTCTATCCGCTTAACAGTGATAGCTAATAATTCCTCGTCAGGCGATGAGCTTAATGAATATGACCTCCGGATCTCTTCATCGTGATGGCTGAACACCAGCGTAATAAACTGTCCGGCTTTATAAGGGATTTTTTTGCCGGATGTTTCCGAAAAAAAGAAAGTAGCCGTATCAGGCAGCTCCCACTTAATTGCTTCAACCTTTAGGTTAAGCATACTTTATGCCTGCAAAACAATTTTACCAAATTGCGATGAGTTAGCCATTTTATCAACAGCCTTCTGCGCATCAGCCAACGGGAATACTTCATCAATTACAGGGAATATCCTGTGCTTTTCTAAAAAATCTGTCATCGCCTTAAATTCTTCAGCGGTGCCCATGGTTGTGCCCAGTATTTGCAATTGCTTCCAGAATATTTTACGCCCATCCAATGCCGGTACACCGCCGGCTGTTCCTCCAAAAAATACAATGCGTCCTCCCGGATTGCAAATTTCAGGAAACTTAGCAAAACCATCGCCCAGTGCACTGTCAATAATTATATCAAATCCGCCTGCCAGGTGCTGCAGTTGCCCGGCCCAGTCCTGCGACTTATAATTTACGCCCGCCGCTGCTCCCAGTTGTTTTGCCCGTTCTATTTTCTCGCCCGTGCCGGATGTTACAAACACCTGGCAACCCGCTGCTACCGCCCATTGGAGCGCAAAAACACCGGTTCCGCTGCCTGCTCCGGATATTAAAACCTTGTCTCCCTTTTTAGCCCTGCCTTTTGTAAATAAGGCCCGGTATGCAGTTAAGCCGGCAAGCGGAATTGCTGCCGCCTGTTCCCAGC
Source organism: Mucilaginibacter sp. (assembly GCA_028287865.1). Lineage (GTDB taxonomy): Bacteria > Bacteroidota > Bacteroidia > Sphingobacteriales > Sphingobacteriaceae > Mucilaginibacter. Next base: position 15,679 of record JAQBOU010000004.1, read on the forward strand.
TTAAATAGGCAGGTTTTGGAGACAAATATTCTGCACGGACTTTAACATATTCGGCAAAAGTGCCATTTTCAGGAAGGCCCAGGATTTTAAACTCCTTTGACTGATATTCAGGGTGTTCTCCCCAGTCATGGCTTGGATTAACGATCACTTCCTTGTTTAGCCATTCCTTATTGGTATCGCTGCCAACTTCTGTAACCACACCGGCACCGTCTGATCCTAAAATGCTTGGGTATTTTATGCCCGCGTATTTGCCAACGGTGATCCAGTAGTCACGTCGGTTTAAAGCCGCGGCCTTTATTTTAACCAAAACCTCACCTGCATTTAGCGTGGGTTTATCAACTTCTTTTAATACAAGTGGCTTATCTGCCGCTTCAAGAACTATTGCTTTCATAGTAATTTATATTGTCAGAACCGGGATATATTGGATTTAACAGATTAGTTAGATTAATAGTTTGAAGCGATTGCCGCGCTCAATCAGCTAATCGATTAATAAAAAAAACGGCAAAATTCTTCAATCCTGCCGTTTTATATTCCCCTTCAGGATATGTGTGTTATACTGCTTTGCTGTACAATTCAGAAACGTGGTTCCAGTTGATCACATTCCAGATAGCAGTTAAATATTCAGGACGACGGTTTTGATATTTCAGGTAATAAGCATGTTCCCAAACATCAATGCCTAAAATCGGCGTACCTTTTACTTCAGCAATATCCATCAACGGATTATCCTGGTTAGGTGTTGAGGATATCGCCAATTTTTTATCAGGAGTAACAATAAGCCATGCCCATCCTGATCCGAAACGGGTTGCACCGGCTTCAGAAACTTTTGTTTTAAAATCAGCAAAAGATCCGAAGGTACTTGTAATAGCTGTAGCTAAAGCACCGGTAGGCTCGCCACCGCCGCTTGGCGAAAGTAACGTCCAGAATAAACTGTGGTTATAATGTCCGCCGCCGTTGTTACGAACCGCCGCCGGGAACTTTGAGATATTCTTCATCAAATCTTCAATGCTGCTATCAGCTTCAGGTTTTCCTTCAAGCGCTTTGTTTAAATTGGTAACATAGGCCTGGTGGTGTTTGCCATGGTGAATTTCCATGGTCATTTTATCAATATGCGGTTCGAGCGCATCGGTAGCGTAAGGTAACGCCGGTAGTGTGAAAGCCATAATATTTAGTTTAAAGTTTAATGTTAGACCGTGACAAATATAAAGTGTTGATTGTGATATTTGTTCTGATAAATGTCATGTTTTATTCTGGTTTATTGTCGGTAGATCATCAACATGGTAATCAACCTGATCTATCTTTCCATGGTCTATGGACCATCGACCATGAACTACCCTATTTCCGTTTACTTCTAAAAAAATCCCTCACCAGTTCGGCGCATTCGTTTTCGTGTATCCCGCCGGTTATGGTCGTTTTTGGATGCGTAATTTTTTGATTGATCCGCCCAAACCCCAGTTTAGTGTCATATGCGCCAAAAACAATGCGGTTCAACTGAAACCAGTAACTTGCACCCGCACACATTACACAAGGTTCAAGTGTTACATAAAGCGTGCACTCCTGCAAATACTTACCACCCATAAAATTTGCAGCGGCAGTAAGCGCCTGCATCTCGGCATGCGCCGAAACATCATTAAGCCGTTCAGTAAGGTTATGACCCCGGCCGATGATCTGTCCTTTACAAACCACTATTGCACCAATAGGGATTTCTTCTTCAGCCAAGGCTAGTTTTGCTTCCCTGATGGCCTCGTTCATAAAAAAATCATCCGGCGAAATGGTAGGTTCATCGCCAAAGTTTATATATCTCATTATATCAGTTTACTGCCATTCGGCACCGGTTTATCAATTGCTGCTAAAATTATGTCGCCGTTATCATCGGCAAAGCCGGTAAGCAAAAACTGCGACATAAAGTTTGCCACCTGTTTTTCAGGAAAATTAATGACGCCCATAACCTGTTTGCCAATCAACTGTTCTTTGCTGTAATGTTTTGTTACCTGGGCGCTGGTCCATTTAATACCCATAGGTCCAAAATCCACCTTTATTTTATAAGCCGGTTTGCGGGCCTGCGGAAAATCAGCCGCTTCCAGTATGGTGCCTGCGCGTAATTCAACTTTTTCAAAATCATGCCAGTTAATGGATTCCATGCTGCAAAGTTATAAACCTTGCTCAAATCTAGGCTTTGGTGGTTTTATTTTTGTAAGATAACCACATAGACAAGTAATTAATTAATATTTAAATAACTATGCCTAATTTTAGCAATAAAAAACAGCGTTAATCCTGAACAAGCAAACATGAAGAAATGCTTTTTACTGTTAAGTATATTCATTACAGGAATTTTATCATGCAAAAAGGAAGTTTTTAGCCCTGTAAAACAGGCTGCAACCGATGATGCGTTGATACAAGCATATATTTCGGCTAATAATATAAATGCTACCAAAGACCCGTCCGGGCTTTACTATTCAATAATAACGTCGGGCAACGGGGCCTATCCAACGGCAACTTCAAGTGTGGAGGTAAATTACACAGGTAAATTGTTAAATGGGTCTGTTTTTGCACCAGGGATAAATGATTCATCCGCATTAAGCGGTTATATTAAAGGCTGGCAAATTGGTATACCGCATATTAATACGGGCGGCAGGATCCTTTTGCTTATTCCATCTGCTTTATGTTATGGCAACAGTTCGCCGGAAGCCGCCATTCCCGCTAATTCGGTTTTGGTATTTACGGTTGATTTGCTCAACATTATAAATTAGTTACCAAGCTCGCTGATAATAATACTTTATAAGTGATAGTTAAGTAAACCACTAAATAATTTTTATATTCGGGGATAAAATGCACGACGGAAAAACATTTTCCCGTTGTTTTTAAAATGTTTATGTAAATTAAATCGTACAATGATCAGCATACAATTATGAAGAATATTATCACGATTATTTCGGTTTTTGGCTTTCTTGTATTACCTCAGTACAACTTTGCAAATGCCGGAAGGGAACCTCAACCATGGATAACCAAAAACTTTACGCTGGTTAAAACCGTTGACCTGCCCGCGGATACGATCCCTCCTGCCGAGATAATAGATGTGATTACAAAGGCTATTAATTCATTAAATGATTTTAATATAGAAAATGTTGCAAATTTATATACTCCAAATGCGGTAGTAGCCGATGACGAGCCTCCCTATTCATGGAATGGCCCAACGGCCGGTGTTCAATGGGTAAATGCTGTTGAACAAGCATGTAAGGATTTTAAAATAACAAAACTTAAAGGCAATATTGAAACCGTAACTGTTTTTCAACAAAATGCCGATAATGTTTATATAGTTGTTCCAGTTAGTTACACAGGTAGTTTACCAGGCAAAGGGCATTTTGCGGCAAAAGGTGCTTTTGCGTTTGTATTGCGGACGGTAAACGGCAAATGGATGATAAAAAGCCAGGTTTGGATGCCTAAAAAAGGCATAAATTAAAGCGGTTTCACATAACCCCGAATTATAACTAAGAAATCATTGTCAAACCTTCTCTTTATTTGCAGTAAAAATCAGTGGCGAAGCCCAACTGCCGAAATGCTGTTTAAAGGGCACGCCGTACACAATGCCCGTTCGGCCGGAACGAGTGATAAGGCCAGGATCAAAATAAATGAAAAATTACTTAATTGGGCTGACATGGTATTCGTTATGGAGCGGAAGCACACGGAGATACTTAAAACTCGCTTCCCGATTACTGTAGCTTATAAAAAAGTAAGAATGCTGGATATTGAAGATAATTACCAGTTTGGTGATACAGAACTGATAGCTATATTAAGAAAAGCCCTCGCCGATTATTTGTAATCGACCAGGGCTCTTCTTAAATTTTAATTATATGCTTAACCGGCCTTCAGTTGAATCAGTGGATTCTAATAGTCCTTCAGAAATTGAATGATGCGGTTTTGTTAATAAAGGCGATTTTTTTGCGAAATTCCCTAAGAACATTAAAAGCCCCCCAAAAATTAATTCCGGCCAGAAAGCTTTTGAAGAAAAGGTGTATAACCAGGGTGATACCGCTAAAAAGAAGCCCATTACCACATCAAGTGTTAAGTGCATTTGAATAGGAAACTGTTTGATAAAACCAGTTTCGTTATTGGTGAATATAGACATGATCAATTGCAGCCATCCAATATATATGGGAATAAATAATGCGGCGCTTGATATATCAACCAATCCGAATATCCATGGCGAAGCTATTAAGGTAAGGCTAAGGATATAAGTTAAAACTCCGTAAACTGCGGTTGGAATAAAGGGTTTCATTTTTGCAAATTAATTTTATCGTATTTATAAAGCCTGTTTCCAGGTATTTGTTTTCAAAGGTATAAATTTAGATTTTATCTGTAAACGCTTTCTGAATAATTATTCGAAAAACGGTGATAAATAGTTTTTAATGCTTGTTTTTACCGCAATATTCTGCTTATAACGATTTTTAAGCCTACCTTTAATAAAATTACCTCTTTAACCGGAACCCGGTTTTTAATGGTATAACACAGAATTTTGTTCTGCTAACTAAAACGCATCAAATTTTAAAATCATGAGTAAAGACAGGCAAGCCGTAAAAGAGAAAAAAAAACCAGCTAATCCTCTTGCTAAAAAAGGAAAGTCAGACTATCAGTCGGGCAAAAGCGATGCAGTAAAACCAATAATGGAAGCTGCTAAAAAGAAAAAATAGGGAACAAGAGATTAGAGGCTTGAGGTCAGTGATTAGTTAGAAATATAATTTCTCAATCCACCTATACCTCTGGCAATTAGCTGGTTTTCTTTACAATTTTTGAGGCGACCAGTGAGAACAGCCCTAATATGATGCCAAACATAGCTCCAAAAACGGGGCCCATTAAAGCCATTGTCAGGCGTGGATGAATTGAAAGTGGTAAGGGCATGCTCGTGCCCATTGATGCCATATCCGGATGATGGGCAATATATGTTTGTCTGAATGCTATATGGACAATTGTTATCCATACGCTGTTTACCATGCTTACTAAAAAGCCATGTAAAAAGTACTTGCCGGGACAAACCCTGGCAATAACCCATGCACAAAAGATAAAAATAACCAACCAGAATGCAGGTTCAATTTTTTCCGATATCAATGATATGGTGCCAAAAGCCATTATTAACCCAAACATTGATAATTGTAAGATGATTTTCCAGTTCATGTGATTAGATTTTTATATAAATGTAAAAATTAATCGGCATAAACAAACGTTAATAATCCCTGCTGGTTATTTTGCAGGCGGCTCATCTGTTAAAAACAAATGTTTAATAACTGATCTGACGGTACTTTAAGGTGATAAGGTTTAGATTATTTAATTTTTTTGGTGGTAACAAGCACAACGCCCAATGCAGCTTTCGGCCCATACAGGGCAGTTGTAGTTTTGTCTTTTAAAACATCAATACGTTCTATGTTATTCGTGTTAATCGTGCTTAAGTTTAAAACTTCTTTTCCATCAACAAGGTACAATGGAGTTCCGGAGGGGCTGTTTAAGTGATAGTCACCTACTTTCCCTCCAGTGTCAGGTTTCAAAACGGCACCTGTAATGCCAGTTAACTGAACGGATTGATTGCTTTTATTATCGTTTATTGCTCCGGTTTTATTTTCAACAGGCACAGTTCTTTTTCCTCCATTCAGCATAAAAGATATTGGAACACTATATGCTACCCTAACCAATCTGCCATTTTGTTTACCGGGTATCCATTTTGGTGAAGCCTTGATAACCCTTAGTGCCTCTTCGTCAATATCCGCTGCAACTCCGCGTACCAAATGTACACCTGATAATGAACCATCTTTTTCAATTATAAAAGTAATTATTACTCTTCCCTGTATTCCTTGTTCCCGTTCTTTTGCAGGATATCTTATTGTTCGCCCTAAATATTGATAAAAGGCATCCACTCCGCCGGGAAAACCGGGCGTTTGTTCAACAACGGTGAAAATCTTCTGATTGTCTGCGGGAATAGTGTCTTTTGGAAGTGGCACATACGGACTTTTATTGACAAAGCTATTACCTTGGGTTGGTCTATGAATATCTGCAGGTGGTGTCACCCGGTTATGGCTATTTATTGCCGGTGTCGCAGGGGTCAAAAATACCTGTTCCACTTTGGTATTAAACAGCCGGATTGTAGCGCTTTTATTCACGGTTGCCGATGATAGGATCAGCATCAAAACAAACATTGGCACTGATAAACAATATTTCACAAGGGATAAGCCGCGCGAATTGTTCTTCTGTAGCATGATGATCCTTTGTTTTAATAAACTATGCGTAAAAAAAGGGTTAACCAATTGATGCGAGGGTGTATTAAACGTTTGGCTCAATAATAATAAAGCATACGTTTCTTTATTGGTGCCGGATTTAATAGCCTGCCTGTCGGCAATAAATTCGTGAATATGCTTTATTGCAAAACGGTAGAGATAAACCACAGGATTAAACCAATTAATGATCATTACGGCTTCAATAAGCAATACATCTGCCGAATGCCACTGGGCAGCATGTACATTTTCGTGCGCCGCTATTACGCCGTTGTCGGCAAGTTCGTCTCCAAGCCTTACTTTTTTGAAGAATGAATAAGCTGCGGAAGACTGCGGCGCATCTATTATTTTATTAAGGGCGATAAGCTGTGTAATGAATCTTATAGCTAAAAAAACTATTCCACCAATATAAATTACCGTTAATACCTGCCCCACGGTAACGTGGGTATCCTGTATAGGTTTAAATTGGTAAAACATAACAGGGCTGGTATAAATGGTATATTTTACCCTTTGGGTTATAAATAAATTCTGGACCCAGTTAGACTGTATAATCGGAATTAAAAAAGACAGCAATGCAGCTAATACAAGATAGATACGGTTAAGCTGAAAGAATGTCTCCCTGCTTAATAATACTACATAAAACCCGTAAAATAAAAGCAGGTAAATATTTACCAGCACTAAATATTGCCACCAGCTCATAATTATTTTTCTTTAAGTTTTTCAATCAGTTTCATAATCTCATCGGCTTCCTTTAAATCTATCTTTTCTTTTTTTACAAAGTAGGAGAACATTCTTTTTACCGAGTTATCAAAATATCCATTCATCAATTTATCGGTAGCAAAGTTTTGGTACTCATCCTTGCTTATTACCGGATGGTATTCATGACTTTTTCCGTAAGCGGTATGGCCTACAAAACCTTTGGTCTCCAAAATCCTGATAATGGTAGATACCGTATTATAGGCAGGCTTTGGTTCAGGAAGCACGTCTATTACGTCTTTTACGTAACCTTTTTTTAATTGCCATAAAACCTGCATTATCTGTTCTTCCGCGCGGGTCAATTCTTTAATTTCCATAATATTATAAATAACAGTTAAGAGTTGATTCTTCCCTTTTAATTGGTAAATCTAAATTAAGTGTTATAAACGAAATAAACAACTAAATTTTTAGTTTTATTTTTATTGTTTTTGATTAACCTTTTTGCTGTTTGCTTGTTACTAATTCAATGACTATAACTTTTCACGGCGCTGCCCGTAATGTAACCGGCAGCAAGCATTTACTTCAATTAAATGACGGAACAACTATTTTATTGGATTGCGGTATGTTTCAGGGCATGGGTGAACCCACTGAAGATTTGAACGAACATTTCGGTTTTAATCCTAAAAAGGTCGACTATCTGATTTTATCACATGCCCATATTGATCACTGTGGGTTAATTCCGCGTTTTGTTGCCGGAGGCTTTGAAGGTCAAATATTTTGCACGGCCCCAACTATGGATCTTGCAAGGATCCTGTTAACGGATTCGGCAAGGATCCAGGAACAGGACACAGAATATAGCAATAGGCACAGAGTAAAAACCGGATTGCCGCTATTAAATGCTTTATATACTGAAGAACAAGCGATTGAGTGCTTGCGGTTATTTAAAATTGTTGATTATAATGAGGAATATGAAATTACACCCCGTGTGAAATTTAACTTTACTGATGCAGGACACCTGATTGGCAGTGCTGCTATAAATATATCTGTGTTAGAGGACGGAAAATATACACAGATAACTTTTAGTGGTGATGTGGGCCGCTATAGCGATATGCTGTTAAATACCCCTCAACGATTTCCGCAGGCTGATTATATTTTGCTTGAATCCACCTATGGCGACTCGCTCCATAAGGATGCAGGTGCTATTGACGATGCCTTGCTGGAAGCAATAAACCACACGTGTTTGAAAAAAAACGGAAAGTTGATAATCCCTGCTTTTAGTGTAGGCCGTACGCAGGAACTATTGTATGCATTAAATTCATTGGAGTTAAAAGGGAGCCTCCCTGATCTGCGTTATTACGTTGATAGTCCATTGTCTGAAAAAGCAACCAGGGTAATAATGGACCATCCCGAAGTTTATAATAAAGAAGTTAAGGAAGTTTTAAAAGCAGATCCCAATCCTTTTGGGTTTAAAGGGTTGCACTTTATCGAATCAACAGAAGAATCAATAGCATTAAATAACAACCCGCTACCCTGTGTAATTATTTCTTCGTCGGGTATGGCCGAAGCGGGCCGGGTAAAACATCACATCAAAAACAACATAGGCAATACAAAATGTACAATTTTAATGGTAGGATATTGCGAACCAAATTCTTTAGGTGGTCACTTGTTACGGGGCGATAAAGAAGTATTTATTTTTGGCGAAAAATACGAAGTGAAGGCAGAAGTGCAATCTATAAAATCAATGAGTGCACATGGTGATTACGAAGATCTGCTTCGCTTTATCAGCTGCCAGGATCCGCAAAAAGTAAAAAAGGTATTTCTTGTGCATGGCGAATATAAGGTACAGCAACATTTCAGGGAAAAAATATTGGCCAAAGGGTTTGCCGACGTTGAGATACCCTATCAGCATCAAAAAATTGAGCTGTGATTTATTTGGCAAAAAGTAGAAAAATTTCTTTTTTTTATGGAAAAATTTCTATATTTGACATATAGCTACTGTATGTTAAGCAATAATCCAAAAATGAAAACTGATTCCGAAAAAGAAAAGCCATCAAAACAAAGTGGTAAAAAGAATAAAGGTCATGTTATGTATAGCATGGATGAACCTAAAACCGATAACAGGCTGTCTGAGCCTGAGATTATTTACAGCTATCAGCCGTTTTACCGGGATGATATCAGCTTATTAACCAATTCAAAAAAGGGGCTTGATGCCAAAGCGGCCCTTGATTTTCTTTCTCTTTCCGGGTTTACCCAGGATGAATTTCAGGAAACATTTAAAACAACGGTTAAAACCATACAAAACCATGTTACCCGCGAGCTCACACTTGATGCGGCAATAAGTGAAAAGCTGCTTAAATCATTCGCTTTGTTTGATAAAGGGACTGTGCTGTTTGGTTCTGCAAAAAGCTTTCATCAATGGCTTAACACACCTGCTTACGGGCTTGGCAACCAGTTGCCATTTGATCTTATGGATACAATTACCGGCATACAGTTAATAGAAGAAGAACTGATACGAATTGAATTTGGCGATCTGGCTTAAACATCAAGATGCTGGTATACAGAATAACACTTGCTAAATATGCGGGTAAATTAATAGCATCGGGCAGGGCTGCGCGCTGGAACCCAAATGATGTTGGCATGATCTATACCGCGTCGTCACGGTCATTGGCATGCCTTGAAAATGCCGTTCATCGCAGCCAAACAGGCCTAAACCAGCTTTTTAGCGTAATGACGATCGAATTTCCTGATCATATTAAAATAATAACCGTTTCGCCAAGCGACCTGCCCCTTTCCTGGGCAGAATATAATCAAATGTACATTACACAGCAGATAGGCGAAAGATGGATCAAAGAAAATCAATCGGCAATTTTGCAAATCCCGTCATCTATTATTGAAGAGGAAACTAATTACCTGTTAAACCCAGCACATGAAGATTTTAAAAATATCCGTATAATAAACAACCGGCCGTTTTTATTTGATCAAAGAATAAAGCAATAGTAGATGATGAAAAATCCCATCATCCACTATTGCTTATATATTAATTCCTGGCTGGCTGCGGTTGTGGCAATGCTTTACGGGGAATCATTTCATTGCGCTGGGCCGTATGGTAAACAAATGATGCAACCACGGTAGCTGCCTGTTTCAAATCATCTTCGCTTATTTTATCATAAGTATCCTGGTTGCTATGATGGGTGCGGGTACCATAATCAAGCGGGTCCTGGATAAATTCAAAGCCCGGGATGCCAACTGCATCAAAAGATACGTGATCTGTACTGCCGGTATTCCTGATTGTTACGGTTGTTGCTCCAAGGTCTTTAAAGGGCTCCAGCCATGCTTTGAAAATTGGAGCCGTTGCGGAATCGCCCTGCATATAAATGCCGCGAATTTTACCGGTGCCGTTGTCCAGGTTGTAATAAGCCGAAATTTTTGACTGTTCAGGTTTTAGCTCCATCGTTTTTGGATCACCAAAATGATTCAGCACATATCCGCGCGAACCAAATAATCCTTGTTCTTCTGAGCTCCATAAGGCAATTCTGATGGTACGGCGCGGTTTAAAATTAACCGCTTTTAAAATGCGCATCGCTTCCATCATTACGGCGCTTCCAGCCGCATTATCTGTTCCGCCGGTTGCGCCATGCCATGAATCGAGGTGACCGCCTATCATTACTACCTGCTCTTTCAATTTTTTATCTGTTCCGGGTATCTCTGCTACCACATCGTATCCCAGCAGGTCGTCCGTATAAAATTGTGTTTTTATATCGGCTTCTATATTTACTTTGATACCTGCTTTTACCAAACGCAAAATACGCTGAAAATCTTCACCGCTGGTTTCCAGCTCAGGTGAAACAGCTTTTGCGGTATCGGCATAGGATGCGCCGTTGGTAGTAAAAACGGTTCCGTCAGTACCACGTGCCTGGGTTAATACCAGGCCTGCATGTTCAGCCACCAAAAATTTATCTATAACTGCACGAAACGCCCGCGCTTTAAGCAATGCAGTGCGATCAAAAGTTCTTCGCGGGCCTGCAGGTGCCGCGTCTTTGGTCATGGCATCCAGTTCGTCATCTGTATAACGGACGGCATCCGCTTTGTAGCTTCGTTCGGCGCTGGCTTTGGTATCAAATATTATAATTTTGCCCTGCAGCTTTCCTTTGTATTTATCCATGTCTGTAACGGTATCAATTTTTACCAATACCACCTCTCCATTAACCGGGCCATTGGTGCCGGGCGTCCAGGCTTTAGGAATGGCAATGATAGCGTGATAATAAGGAACGGTGATCGCCGCATAGTTTTTTTGAACTTCCCAGCCTTTACCAAACTTACCCCATGGTTCGCGTTTGGCGTTTACCATTCCCCATGATTTTAACTGGCTAACTGCCCAATCCTGGGCATGTTTTAATTCAGGTGAGCCGGATAAACGGGGGCCGGAAGCATCGGTAAGATAAAAGGCAGCTTCCATTACTTTTGAGTGGTTTAATCCTTCTTCGCGTATTTTTTTAACCATTGCGGTGTCAACGGGTTCCTGGGCAAATACGGAGCCCATTGAGCCTGCAAAAAGCAGGCATGAATAAAGTAGTTTTATTTTCATAATAAATTAATTTGATCAGTTAATAACAAACTTATTTATTAAAAAGCGCAAAACTTACCACATGCCTTAACAAAGTTGTTACAAGTGCGTATATTTTTGAAGTATATTTGTGTAATGAGCCCATACCGGTTAGACAGAACTGCTTTTAAAGCCCAAACAGCGAAGGATGCTTCGAACCATGCCGCTTATTACAAAAAACTTACATAGCAGGAACGGCTTCGCATTGCTAATTATTTAAACAGCATAGCTTACAATTACCCTGAGAATGAGCCGCCCCGGATGGACAAAACGATCTTTAAAATACGTTCACGTAAATAAGGATGGGAAATATTTTTAATGAAGACTTCAGAGATTTTATAAAGTGCTTTAATGATTACAATGTAAAATACATTCTTGTTGGAGGATATTCGGTTATTCTTCATGGATACTCACGAACTACCGGTGACATGGATATTTGGGTTAAAAGAACAGCCGAAAATTATAATAATATCAAAATTGCTTTTTCTCACTTTGGGATGCTTGTTTTTGCAATGACCGAAGATGCTTTTTTGAATAATATTGAGCTGGATGTTTTTACATACGGCAAGCCAACCTCATCAATAGATATCATGGTTGATGTTAAAGGACTCGATTTTAATGAATGTTTTCAAAATGCAGTTATTTTGAAGAAGAAGGATTAATGATACGTACTATATTTATCAACGACCTGATAAATGCTAAAAAAGCATCAGGCCGGGCAAAAGATATAAATGATTTAGAAAACTTAATACCCTAACCCATGCTCAAATCTGCAGTACCCATTTTAGCATCCCTTAACGAAGAGGAAACTACCAAATTTTACACCCAAAAGCTAGGCTTTACCTTTTATTCCAGTTGGGATGGGTATATTATTTTAGGCCGGGATAAAATAATTATTCATTTATGGCCATGTAAAGACCCCGAAATCCCAAAGGCTACAGGCTGTTACATCAATGTTACCGGGGTAGATAAATTATACGCCGAATATGAACCACTGGGAATTGTGCATCCCAACGGCGCGCTGCAGGAAATGCCTTGGAAAATGAAACAGTTTAGCATATTGGATAATAATGGTAACATTATTCATTTTGGCGAAGAAATGGCTGATTAATCGATCAATAGCTTATAACCCCGCCCATGTACATTAATGATCTCCACTGAAGGATCCTCCCGTAAATATTTACGGATCTTGCTTAAAAAAACGTCCATGCTGCGGCCGTTAAAATAATTATCATCATGCCATATATTCAGCAAGGCCTCTTCGCGGGTAAGCACTTCGTTTTTTCGCAGGCAAAGCAGGCGCAACAATTCGGCTTCTTTGGTTGATAATTTTTGTTGTACGTTATTAATGGTAATCAGCTGGGATGTATAGTCAAAAACGTAGTGGCCAATTTTAAATATGGTTTGTTTTTCCTCTTCCTGCTTTTCCGAATTATTTGCCCTTTTTAACAAGGCATTTATGCGAAGCAATAATTCTTCTATACGGAAAGGCTTTGTTATATAATCGTCCCCGCCTAAATTAAAGGCCTGTGTTTTATCCTCGATCATCCCTTTTGCGGTGGCAAAAATTATGGGAATATGGCCATTTATCTTCCTGATCTCTTTACCTAAAGTAAACCCATCCTTTTTAGGCATCATAACATCCAGGATAAGTAAATCATAAGTTTGTTTAGTAAAGGCCCTTAAACCTTCTTCCCCATCCTTACATAAAATAACGTCAAACTTTCCCTTTAGCTGCAGGTAATCCTGTAACAATAAACCGAGGTTCGGATCATCTTCAACAAGTAATATTTTTTTCATGTTTTTTGTACGTAAATCGGAAAAGTCTCCGGAATCCGAAAGATTGTTTATTTGTAATTCATTCCGGTTATTTTACAAACCGGTTGCATCTATGCCTTTCCCTGCTTTTACGTCGTTTGTTCCGTCTTCGGATCTGCTAGGCAACCTGAAACTTTAATTCAAATTCCGACCCTTTTTCTTTTTCCGACTTGACGCTTATCATACCATTTAGCCGTTTAACTACTGTATTTACATAGCTTAAGCCCAAACCAAAGCCTTTAACATCATGCAGATTGCCTGTAGGGATGCGGTAAAACTGTTCAAATATTTTTGTTTGCTGATCACGGCTCATTCCAACGCCCTTATCAGCTACCTTGATAACTACCTGCCCGTTTTTGTTAAGGGTACTGATGGTAATATCCGGATTATTAACGCTGTATTTAATAGCGTTGTCAACCAAATTGTATATTACATTCGAAAAATGAAGTTCATCCGCTTTGATAACAGCATTTTCTGCCTCAAGCTGTAAAGATATAACGGCATTGTTCTTTTGCAGTTTAAGCTCCATGCTGTCAACAACCACGGCAATCATTTCATTTACATCAATCGGCTTCTTATCTAATTTAAAATCGTTCTTTTCGATTCGGGCAATATTTAACACCCTTTCAATATGGCTGCCCAAACGCTCGTTTTCTTCATAAATAATATTTGCAAGGCGGGCAACCCGGTTTCTGTCCTGTGCAATTTCATTATCCTTTAAAGCTTCACTGGCAATCATAATAGTTGATACCGGAGTTTTAAACTCATGCGTCATATTGTTAATGAAATCTGTTTTCATTTCTGACACTTTTTTTTGCCTCAGGATTGAAAAAATGGTATATCCCAAACAAATAACCAATACAAGCAGTAGTCCCCCGGTTGTAGCCATCGTAGCAGTCATCTTGTCAAGGATCAGGTTGTTCTTTTGCGGGAAAGCAAGCCTTATCATTCCCGGGTCATTAACCACATCTGTACTGAATATAGGCGTTTGATAGGTATTTATGTTTGTAAACGTTGGCTTTGCACCAGTAATATCATTCGCTTTTGAAAAAATAAGTGAATCGCTGTTTGCTGTGGTAACTTCATAGCTGAACGGTAAATTAATTCCCTTATTTTGCAGTTCAAACCGTAGCAGGGTATCTATCCATAAGGGGTCTAAACGCATTCTTAAAGGCTCACCGTATTTGCCGTATTCTGCAGCTAAATTCTCTATCACGGTTGACGTACTGTGCGGGGTGTTTTGAAGTGAATCATTTTCCAGCAGTTTCTGTACTTCCCTGAATTGCCTTTCCTTCTGTTTGCGGTCTTGCTCACGTTGCCACTGGGCATTAATATGCGGAATAGAAATCACTTGTTTACCAAACTGCGGATCAACATAGGTGTAACGAATGGTATCGTATTTATGCAGTTTTTGATTTTTCTTTAAAACCGGTGGTGTCCGTACTATTACAGGCGTTAGCCGCCCGTGCACTACGCCAAACTCATCGGTAAACTCTTCGTACTGTAACCCGGCAATTTCAGCATCGGTTCTTTTATGCATTATCATCCGTCTCAGGCTGTCCCGCAATAAAGCTATTTTTTTTTCGCGACCGGTAAGTTTCTTTTGGGAGCTTTTATGGATAATTGTATTATTAGCAGTTGCATTATCAGTAACGTTTTTACTATCTCTGGTATTCCATATACCTGGATTTGCATTTCCGTTACGGGCTTTTACATTTAAAAATTTTTGGACATCGTGTTTGGTGACCTTGGCTACCACATTGTTTAATGCTTCAATAACAGAACGGTCAAAAAGTTCCGATTGCATTTGATAAGATTGCCTCAAAAAGTATAATTGCATACCAATCACACCCAAAAGTGCAAAACTCATCAAACCAATAATAAGCGTGATACTTCTCTTCTTCATCCTGAAAACAAAAATATTTTAAATAACCGGAGATATTTTGCTTTTAACAATTTTTAACAAATAAAAGCTACAATTAACAACTTGAACTATAGTATTTTGCTAATTTTGATAATAGATAGATTTAACAAAGGACGATTATCCAGTTACTATAATAAATAATTTGAATGAGAGTTTAATTAATATTAAAATCACCACCCCAATGAAAACGTTTTTATTAAGACCCGGCTTTGAGTTAATTTTTGCGCTTAGTTTGATTGCTATACTTGCACTACCTCCTGTACTGCTGGCGCAATCCAAAAAAAATGTGGATATCAACATCGTTAATGGAGATACCACGGTAAATGGCAAAAACATTAAAGATCTTTCATCTGCCGACAGGAAAGAAGCTTTGAAAGATATTAACCGGATGAGCAGCCAGATGAATAGTGGCAATGAAACAGGAACTTTTACATTCAAGAGAAGAGATAGCGTTGGTGGTAGAATGAATCACCTGGAGCTTCGCAAAAGAAAATCAGATTTAGACAGCATGGGCAATATGACGGACGGCAGGCCCGGCAATTTGAAAAAGATGAATTTCGCCTTTAAATACCGCAATGGCAATGAGAATAACACGGGATTCAGGAGCGGAAATTTTAATCCTGCAGGGATGCGGCTTGAGCGTCGTAACAGCCAGAACTTTGACTACGTAAGTACCGATGAAGACGGAATAAGCACCCATGTAACCTTTCATGTATCTGAAGTTTCAAATGACGATTTAAAAAGGATGCCTCATGTAGAAGGCGGACGATTTGAGATCAGCGATTTAAACCTGGTTCCTGAATTTTCAACCGGCAAAACACTATTGATGTTTGATTTGCCTGCTAAAACTGCTGCTGAGGTTAAGCTGACCGATAGCGAAGGAAAAATATTATGGAACGAAAAAACTGCCGGTGGCCACTTTAGCAAAACCTTTGTGTTTGGATTAAACGGGATTTATTATCTGCAGGTTAAACAGGGGCATAATATCTCTGTAAAAAAGATCATGAAGGAACAATAGTTCAATTCTGTATGCCCGCAAACTAAATTTATTATTGTATAATAAAATAGCCCTTCAATTAAAGGGCTATTTTAATGACTATACGTTTGCCAAAGCAAACCAGCAATTGATTATTAATTTAAAAAGGTAAATCGTCCTCGTCTGGTGTTGAGCTGATGTCTGCAGGTGGAGCATATTCTGGTGTTGAACTTGCACCTGCACCGGCCAATACATTAACTTTCCATAACTGCAATGAGTTAAAATAGGTTTTTTTGCCTGTTTTATCAGTCCAGGGTCTACCCTTTAAATTGAAGAACACCTCAATATCATCCCCAACTTTAACATTGTCCAATAAACCGCAACGATCTTGTATTGCTTCGAACTTTAAATATTCAGGATATTGTGGATTCTCGACATATTCAAGTATCAACTCCCTTTTTTTGAGCGAGTCCGTAACCTGTACGGTTGGAGCCACTTCATGTACCTTACCCTTAATTTCCATAGTTTCAAAAAATTAAAAATGTAAAGTTAATAGATAAGAAATAAAATAGGGCGTATTTAATTCATAAATTCGCAAAATATCATGCAAGTTTTCCACACTGAAAGTAAAATTATCATAACCTGTAATAAAAGGTTGTCAACTTATCTGCAACAAGAGGTTGAAGAACTGGGCTTTACTCCCGTTCGCGTATTTCCAACCGGCGTTGAGCTTTTGGGCACCGTTACTGATTGTATAGCGTTGAACCTGAATTTACGCTGCGCAAGCCAGGTTTTATATTTAATAAAAAGCTTTAAAGCTGACGACCCTAAACAGCTTTACGATAACCTTGTTGAAATAGAATGGGAAAAGCTGATTGATTTCACCGGCTATTTTTCTGTTACCTCCAACGTTAACAATGAGCATATATTAACGCCGCTTTTTGCAAATGTAAAAGTTAAGGATGCCATAGCCGACCGAATAAAATCTGTAAAGGAACTGCGGCCAAACTCCGGGGCAGATGCAAATAAAACCGTGATCCATTTATATTGGCAGGACAGCGAGGCTGATATATTTATAGATACTTCTGGCGAAACTTTGGCCAAACACAGCTATCGCAAAATTCCGGGTAAGGCTCCAATGCTCGAAGCATTGGCTACCTCAACCATTATGGCCACGCACTGGGGTAGAAAAAGCACTTTTATTAATCCTATGTGCGGCTCAGGCACGCTGGCTATTGAGGCTGCGCTGCTGGCAACCGACAAATGCCCCGGCCTTTTCAGGATGAATTATGGCTTTATGCACATTATGGGTTATGACGAAACTGTGTTTTTTACGGAAAGAAGAAAATTAAAGGATAAGGCAAAAAAGGAAACCGGCTTTAAAATTATAGCTACCGATATATCAGCAGATGCTGTTGATATTGCCCAAAAAAATGCAAAAACTGCGGGAGTAGAACATTTAATTGATTTTAGCGTTTGTGATTTTGCAGATACCGAAGTACCGGAAGAACCAGGAGTCATCATGTTTAATCCGGAATATGGCGAACGATTAGGCGTACATACCAAATTGGAAGCAACCTATAAACGTATCGGCGATTTTATGAAAAAGGATTGCCTTGGCTACAGAGGTTATGTTTTTACAGGCAATCCCGACCTTGCTAAAAAAATTGGTTTAAAGGCTGCACGTAAAATGGAGTTTTACAATGGGAAGCTTGATTGCCGTTTGTTGGAATATGAGCTTTATGAAGGCACCAAGCGTGAACCGAGGGAAGAATAAATAAGTCCGTAAGGAACCAACAATGAAAAAAGTATTTTTATCTATAACTATTGCGCTGTTGTCGTGTTACTGCATGGCGCAAAATAAAACGGTGTTTCCATTCAGAGGCGGCAAAGCTAATATGATGCGGTTTTTTAATGATAGCTTAAAAGTTTCGCCGGAGATTATAAAGAAAAAAGCAACCGGTTTGGTGGTGTTTAAATTCACGTCGGATGATGAAGGCAAACTATCAAAAATTGTTGTTTATTATGCGGATGATGCTATTTTAATACCGCCTGTTATTGAAGCGTTAAAGAAATCGGCCCGAAAATGGATGTTGCCCGACCATGAAACGGCAAATGATTTTATAATTACTTTTTCTTTTGGCTTTAATCCCCCTGCTGCAAATACCCGTGACCTGCAAAAAGCAGTTTATGATTATATAAACAATCGTAAACCTATTATATCAGCCAACCAATCCCTGCTTGATACAGGTATGTTGTTACCAACTATCATCGTAAAATATGATTTAACGCAATAAGCCAGGCAATTAACCGGTAAGCTGCATTAGCTTCATGGCTTATAAATATATTTGTACAGCTAAGCTACCTCATGGAAAAGGCACCTGTTCAAAACTATCGCAAAATTATTCATATTGATATGGATGCGTTTTATGCTTCAGTTGAGCAGCGCGACAATCCCGACTATCGCGGAAAACCATTGGTTGTAGGCGGATTGCCCGAAGGCCGGGGCGGTGTAGTTGCCACTGCAAGTTACGAAGCAAGAAAATTCGGCATCCGCTCGGCCATGCCTTCAAAACAAGCATTGCAGCTTTGCCCTCACGCATTATTTGTCCGGCCGCGGTTTGCTGCCTATAAAGAGGTTTCCCAAAAAATACGTGAAATTTTTAGCCGTTATACCGATCTGATTGAACCCTTGTCGTTAGATGAAGCTTACCTTGATGTAACCAACGATAAATTAAATATTGGTTCGGCTATTGAAATCGCGAAACAAATTAAGCAGGCTATAAAAGATGAATTGCAATTAACGGCGTCCGCTGGGGTCTCCATTAATAAATTTGTGGCAAAAACCGCTTCGGATATTAATAAGCCGGATGGTTTAACTTTTATTGGCCCTTCGGGAATTGAGGCGTTTATGGAAAAACTGCCGGTTGAAAAATTTTTTGGCGTGGGAAAAGTAACCGCCCAAAAGATGAAAAAATTGGGACTTCATACCGGCGAAGATCTTAAAAAACTTACTGAAGAAGAACTGACCAGGCATTTTGGCAAAGTGGGCAGGTTTTATTACCAGATAGTACGCGGAAACGATCACCGCGAGGTTCAGCCGCATCGCGAAACAAAATCGCTGGCTGCTGAAGATACTTTTGCCTATGACCTTACCACTATTGAAGAAATGGAGGCGGAACTGGATAAAATAGCGGGTATTGTATGCAATCGTTTACAGCATTACCAGCTTAAAGGGCGTACTGTTACCCTCAAAATAAAATACAGCGATTTTAAACAGATCACCCGCAATCAGTCGTTTCCGGTTGGATTGAATGACCTGCAAACCGTCAGCGCTACCGCAAAACGTTTACTTGCAGCCACAAACCCAGAAGATAAAAGGATCAGGTTGCTGGGTATCTCTCTTTCAAACTTTGGCGAAATTATCCCCAAACAAAAAACAGGCAAGCAAACGGATCAGTTAAGGCTTTTCTCTTAAAGCAATTCTCCCTCATAAATCACACCCGACGTGGCAGTTTCGCTCAATTCTATTCTTTTCAGCGCAGGTAGCAATAGCCTGATTTTGTTCCACAGCCATATTGCAAGTATTTCACTTGTTGGGTTTTCCAAACCGGGCAGATCATTTAATAAATGATGATCTACCTGATCAATCACCAGCGTGATAATTTTCTTTAAATCACCATAATCAATTATCCATCCCTTGTGTGCCGGCGGTGCACCTTCAATAAAAATGGTAAGCGTATAAGTGTGCCCATGTACATTTTGGCATTTATGTCCTATAGGAACATGAGGTAAAAAATGAGCCGAATCAAAGGTGATTTTTTTGTAGATGATCATAATGGGCAAAGCTGCAACTAATAACTTCCCATAAAAATGACCTGAATCAGTTTTAATATTTTCCTAGCTTTTTAACGCAACTGTATTAGAGATTGAATCTATTACTTAAAATATAATTCGTTTTGAAGCTTCTCAGGCAGGTAATATCATATTGGCATGAAATATTGAGTGGGAGATTAACATACCCCACCCAATATCTACGTTAAGATCATCCGTTCACAACTTCGCCTCCATTAACATGCATCACCTGGCCTGTAATAAATGAGGCATCATCCGATGCCAGGAAAACATATGCAGGCCCAAGTTCTGATGGCTGCCCGGGCCTTTCCATGGCAGTTTCGCTACCAAACTTTTTTATCTTCTCCTCTTCAAATGTCGAAACAATTAGCGGTGTCCATACCGGGCCCGGTGCAACTGCATTAACCCGGATTTTCTTTTTTGCCAGATTTGTAGCCAACGACCGTGTAAAACTAGTTATGGCCCCTTTGGTAGATGAATAATCAATCAAATTTGGCGACGAACGGTAAGCAGTTACAGATGTGGTGTTAATAATGCAATCCCCTTCTTTCATATGTTCAACCGCCGCTTGTGCAAAATAGAAGTAAGCAAAAATATTTGTACGAAATGTTTGTTCCAGCTGATCTTCCGTTATTGCTTCCGCTTCTTTTTGTGGTATTTGCATACCTGCATTATTCACAAGTATGTTTAGGCTTCCAAGTTCGCTTATTATATTTTGAACGGTTTCCTTGCAAAAATCAGCGTTTTTAACATCCCCCTTAAATAACAAACATTTTCTTCCTTCGGCTTCAACCAGTTTTTTAGTTTCTTGTGCGTCAACATCTTCATCCAGGTAAACTATTCCTACATCTGCCCCTTCTTTGGCATAGTGAACACTTACAGCACGCCCAATACCGCTATCTCCACCCGTTATGAGCGCGACTTTTCCGTTTAACTTACCCGATGCCTTATAGGTAGCCTTAATATATTCGGGCTTAGGGTTCATTTCAGCCTCAATACCAGGTTGGCGGTCCTGCTTTTGAGGTTTTTTTTCAATCACTTCCTGTTCCATGTCAGTCTGAGATAAAATAATAAATAGTTAATTTATGGTTTCAACACCACCTTAACACAGTCATCTTCTTTGTTTTTAAAAATATCGTAAGCATGGCTTACATCCGCTAATGGAAGCTTATGCGATATAATATCATCCAAAATAACTTTCTCGGTTGTCACTAAATCAATCAGGTGTTCAATATAATTCAATACCGGGGCCTGGCCTTGTTTAATAGTAATAGCTTTATCAAACATGCGGTGTACCGGGAAATTATCAAACGGGGTACCGTAAACACCAACAATAGTCACCGTCCCGTTTCTACGTACCGCTTTAAAGCAGGCATCTATTACTTTATCAGTGCCTTTTTCAAAATTTATAGTTGCCTTAACCTTTTCAAGAAACGACCTTTCTGCCTCAAAGCCAACTGCATCGACACAAACATCAGCGCCTCTTCCGCCGGTCATCTCCCGGATAGCTTCTATTGCGTCAACCTCATGCGGGTTAATGGTTTCAACTTTATTTACGGCCTTCGCTCTTTCAAGACGGTAATTTAACGGATCAATTGCAATAACCCTGCTGGCACCGTTTATCCAGGCAGCTTTTTGTGCCATCAATCCAACCGGACCAGAGCCGAAAATAGCTACAACCTCTCCGCCCTTCAACTGCGCCCAATCAATAGCCGACCAACCTGTAGGGAAAATATCTGTTAAAAAAAGAACCTGCTCATCGGTCATATTATCCGGTACTTTTCTCGGGCTCACATCCGCATAAGGCACGCGTACATATTCTGCCTGTCCGCCAGAGTACCCACCATACAGGTCGGTATAGCCGAAAAGCGCACCGCCCTTACCATCGAGCAAATCGCCCTGGGGGCCGTAATGCTTGTAATTGGAGTTTTCGCAAGCCGGGGAGGCGCCATGGGTGCAAAAAAAGCAATGACCACAGGCTATCGGAAAAGGAACTACAACGCGATCGCCTTTTTTCAAATTCTTAACCGACGACCCGACCTCCTCAACTATTCCCATAAATTCGTGACCCATAATCATATCACTTGCCTGCGGAATTCCGCCATCGTAAATGTGAAGATCTGAACCGCAAATGGCGGTTGATGTTACTTTTAAAATTACGTCACCACTTTCTTCTATACGTGGGTCCTCTACAGTATCATAACTGATGTCGCCTGGTTTGTGAAATACCGCTGCTTTCATATTTTGTGTTTTATTTGAGTAAATAACAACACGCTATAAAAGCGATGGTTTTAATAATTATAAACTAAAGAGTAATAATATTAATTTTAAATAAATTCAATAAATCAAAAAGAAATAAAATCAATGTATTACAATTGACATGTTGACGCCGGAAAACTTCTGCAAAAGACAAAGGGGGAAAGATGTTAACCTTTCCCCCTTTGCTTAAAAACTTCAACCATATTTTATTTCATGCTGTCATGGATCTTGTTGATAGCATCCAGGTGCATTTGCACGGTTGGTGCGGTATTGGCTGCAAATGCTTTCAAATCAGCATCTTTACCGTTTTTTGCTTCATCTTTCATTAAATCCAGTGTTTTTTTATGGCCATCAACCATTGCATCTACGTAAGCCTTATCAAAATCGGCCCCGGATAATTTTGAAAGGTCGTCCATCTTTTTCTGATGATCAGCATCAAGTGTTGCTGGGAGCGTGATGTTTTTTGTTTTAGCAATCGCCATTAAGGCATCATTTGCTTTACCATGGTCTGTCACCATCATAGCAGCAAAGCTTTTTATTTGTGCGTTGGTGGTTTTTTGCCCGGCAAGTTTGCCTATTTCTACTTCTGCCATCCCTCCGGCAGCCGCTTTTGTGGCAAATTTGGCATCATCGCTGGTTACTGCTATACCGCCGGTTGCTGCAGCATTGTTCGTAGTATCTTTAGTTTTATTTACGCTGTCGGCACTTTGTTTAGCGTCTTTTGGAGCGTTGTTGCACCCTTCAAATGCGTAAGCTGCAAGGGCGACCATAAATACATAACTTAACTTTTTCATAGGTTTTAATTGTTTTATTGGTTAAAATATCAAGCGTTTTACTTAATATATTTATTACCTAACAAAGTATACCTGAATAAGTTTCAGCATGTTGTATGTGCCTAACTTAGCTCTTTCATTAGTTTATTAAATGCCTCCTGCAATTCAGCCAGCTCGGTTTCCAGCCTGGCTACTCTTGCTTCCAGGCCAGTTGTATTTCTTGTTGGCGCATCATCGGCAAAATCTTCTTCATTTATGTCTGGTATACCGCCCAATAAGTGCACATACCTAACTTCTTTCTGCCCCGGCCTTCTTGGCAATTGCATTAAAAAAGGCATTTCGGGTGTGCTAAGCCGTTCCAACAGGGCCTGTACATCCTCTATCGATTCAAATTCATACATCCTGCCCGAATTGGTGTTAAGCTCTCCCGGTGTTTGCGGGCCCCTCAATATCAATAGGCAAATAATTGTTACTTCGGCGGGCAATACAGGAAATACAATGGCAAAATTGTGTTTGTATTTAACAGAACGGATAGAACCGCCGGTAGCTGTTGAAATTAATCCACGTCTTTTAAGCGTGTTTAGTGCCTGGGCCACTGTATCTTCATCGTATTGCACCACCGGCTTCCGGGATGTTTTTTGATTACATGCCAGCGTGAGGCTATTGATGGTCATGGGATAATAATCGGGTGTGGTTTTACTTTTTTCCATTAATGAGCCAAGTACACGCAGCTCTGCGGCATCCAGTATGGGTAAAGTTATTGGTGAATCCATGGGCTAAATATAGAACTTCCGAATTCCGAAATCAAGCCTTGATATTTCATCAAAATCCGGTTACTTTGCATATTAATATGTCGCTGTTTATTGCATCGTTAAATTCAGGGAGTAACGGAAATTGTTATTATATCGGGAACGAAAATGAAGCCGTGCTGGTTGATGCCGGAATTTCCTGTCGTGAAACAGAAAAGAGAATGCTGCGCTTGGGTTTATCCATGGCTAAGGTAAAAGCCATTTTTGTGTCGCATGAGCATTCTGATCATATTAACGGTATACCTGTTCTGGCAAAAAAATATCAGCTTCCCGTTTATATCACTGCACCAACACTTCAAAGCGGTGGTTTAATTATTGAAGGGCACCTGGTAATGGAGTTTGCAGCCTTCGAGACCATAAATATCGGCGACCTGCAGGTTATAGCGTTCACAAAATTCCATGATGCCAGTAACCCCCATAGCTTTATAATTACCTGCCGGGATATTACAGTTGGCGTATTTACCGACATCGGCGTTGCCTGTGAACAGGTGATAAAATACTTTGGTAAATGCCATGCTGCTTTTTTGGAAGCAAATTATGATGACGATATGCTGGACAAAGGTGGTTACCCTTTTCATTTAAAGCGGCGTATCCGCGGCGGTAATGGCCACCTTTCTAATAAACAGGCCTTAGCACTTTTTACCATGCACAGGCCACCTTACCTGACTCACCTACTGCTGTCGCACCTGTCAAAAAACAATAATGATCCCCAATTGGTGCAAGAGTTATTTGATAGCTGTGCCGATGATACTACTATTATTGTAGCTTCCCGTTACCAGGAATCAGCTGTTTACCATATTGGCGGCCGAAATGACAGCGAATACTATAAAAATCAGGTTGTTGAGGCACGGCCCTACCAGGCCACGTTGTTTTAGGATGACGATAAAGGGTGAGCGGTTTATCAGTTACTGTTCCCGGTAATTTTAGCACACCAGTACCAGGCTTTTTTGGCGTCCTGCCTTAATATACCGTCAAGCAGGTTTCTGTACTGTTCCGTAACATCTTTAAAAAAAGAGGTGTCTTCATATTTGGCGAGTAGATCGCTTTTTAATTGCATCGCAAATAATTTATAAAGGTCAGCCAGGATATCGTTTTTGGCAGCTTCTGCCAGCAGGATGTGGAAATTTAAATGTGCATCAATACATTCGTTAAGCGAATTGTCGTTTGCTGCCTTTATCCGCTTATCTAAGCAATGTTGCAGTTTTGATATATCGTTTCCTGTACGGTTTAAGGCCGCCTTTTCAGCAATCTTTAATTCTAATATCAGCCGTACTTCCGCAATGTCTTCAGCCTGGGCTCTTTTTAAACGGTGGGCTATCGGCTCGTTTATGCCCGATGTATCTTCAACAAATGTACCTATACCTTGTTGTACCCTTAAAAACCCCGAATTTGCCAATATTTTAACTGCTTCCCTTATAGTGGACCGGCCAACGCCAAAGTTGAGCATCAGTTCAGCCTCAACCGGCAGCTTTTGATTTACCTTAAAACTTCCGGACGATATGCTTTCCTGTAGCCGGGCGGCAACTTCATCGGCGAGAGACTTTCTTTGTACTAAATTGTTATTCATCATATCATCTGATGTTTTGTAAATGTACAATAATTGGTTAGTTGACAATCAAAAATTTTTGGGGTTTGATTTTATTTATGGGATTAAGGCAAACGCATTAAAATCCGTAATTTTCATGTCTGGGGATTTAAAACAAGATGTGGTAGAAACATTAATTCCAAAAATATTCCTTTAAAATTTCACCGTCGGTGCAAAAGGCCGGTAGAAAAATATAATGGAAAGTAACTAGCGTGCCAGAGGTACGCAACTTAATTTTGTCTAAGGGATAAAGGTTATAATATTGATTTTAAGATCACATTTAATTTACTTAATGTTGGTATTTTCGCTGTATGCTTAGAAGAAAAGTTCTTAAAACCCTGGGTGGATTATTCCTGATCCCTGCCTTACCCGTTCAAGCTGTTGTAAGGGATAAAACTGCTGTATTGCGGGTGGCGCACCTTACCGATGTGCATTTAAAGGATAAATTTGATGCACCCGCACGCTTTGCAAAATGTTTGCACCATGTACAAAAGCAGGCAAACGTAAATTTAATACTTAATGGCGGCGATGTTGTATTTGACATGAATAAGGAGAATATAACCACAATAAACGCACAATGGAACTTGTGGCACAGTACCATTAAATCGGATTGCAGTTTGCCGGTACATTATATTTTAGGCAATCACGATATTTGGTGGAACGAAAATGACAAAGGGCAAACATTATACGGAAAAAAATATGCGCTTGATCAGCTTAAGCTTACCTCGCCCTATAACAGCTTTATAAAAAACGGCTGGAAGTTTATATTACTTGATAGCGTACACCTGGATGTTGACAACACCTGGTACATTGGCAAACTGGGCGACGAACAGTTTACATGGCTGGAGAATGAACTGAAAACAACACCTGTTGATATGCCGGTTTGCGTGCTTTCACATATTCCTATACTTACCGCTACCCTGATGATCGACGATCAAACTGCGGTAAATAAATGGGAAGTGCTTGGCGGTGATATGCATACCGATGTATCAAAAATTGTTGGCCTGTTTTACCGGCATCCAAATGTAAAATTATGTTTAAGCGGCCATATCCACATGCGCGACAAAGTGGTTTATAACAATGTAACCTATATCTGCAACGGGGCGGTTAGCGGTGCATGGTGGGAAGGGAATAAACATGAAACTGCCCCTGGTTATGGTTTAATTGATTTTTATGCCGATGGCACATTTGATGAGCAATATGTGAATTATTGATCTCCGGCTATTATAAAAGATTAAAGGCTGCACAGCAAATTTTTAAAAACATTCTGTAATTATTGCCGTTTTATTTAAAAAACTTAACATTATGGGCTTATTAAAATTTATTATAGTTGGCGCTGCCGTTGGATATGGTATTAGTTATATTACCAAAAAAGGACCGGATGGTCGTTCTATTTTGGACGATCTAACTGAAAATGCACCCGACTGGTTTGAAAAAGCAAAGCAGTATGCGGAAGATGCTGTTGAGCAGGTTGGTAAAACAGTAAAAACAAACGTTAATTTGTAGCCAACCGGCCGAAAAATGAAATTGCTATTTTATTAGACAAAAAGATAGCAATTTCATTTTTTGGGGTTAAGGCGTGCTAAGTTCAACCGTGTGGTTATGAAGTTGATCTGTTGGGGCTATATCCCTACCGTGATAAGGCCTGTTTTTTCCAACTGAAATTTGATGGATACGACTTTTATCAATACCGTTTAAAGACAAGTAATCCACAACTTTACGAAGCCTTTTATCCGAAAGATTTTTATATTTATTATTAGTAATTGTTTCAGCATTATCAAACGGCTCTGCTTTTGAGCAGCGTGCTGTTAAGGTGATGGTTGACAGCGGATTCTGTTTTAAAAATGTTACAGCCTTATTAAGGTCATCTGTATTGCGGATCGGGGTCGATTTTCCCGGATCAAATTTTATCAGGGTTGTTTCATTAGAAATTGAGCTAAGTACTATAATTTCAACACGACGGTTAGCTATACGGCCTTCTTCGGTTGAGTTATCAGCAATTGGGCGGGTTTCACCGTATGCTTTAATTTTTAAACGTTTTGCATCAACACCTGAGTTAACCAAGTAAGTTTTTACTGAGTTAGCACGGTCTCTTGATAAGCGCATAGCATGAACAGCAGTTCCTTCTGACGATGCATAGCCGGCTATTTCAATAATTTTGGTATTGTTGCGAAGATCTTGCGATGTAGCATCCAAAACAGGGTAAGATGAAGGTTTCAAAACTGAGCTATCAAATTCAAATTGGATATTGCTGTAAGCTATTGCAGATGAAGCACCATTTCCAGCTTCCCTCATAGTATCAAGTTTAGGCATTACGATAGGGCAACCAGAACCATCAACTACAGTACCTGCAGGAGTGTTAGGACATTTGTCAAACTGATCAGAAACACCGTCGCCATCTGAATCTTTCTTCAGGTCGCTA
>JAQBOU010000027.1 GCA_028287865.1 Mucilaginibacter sp.
CACATTGAAACCAATTTTGGTATTTTTGATGACAAAGATTACCTTTCCTTCGATCCAACGATCAGTGCAATTTTTGGAACACAAAACTTTGTAGGGAAATATTATTCGGAACATTCAAGTCAATTTGATCTGGATGCTGTTTTTATACCCCCTGCCGGGGGATCGCCGCAGGTCCCGCAATATAATAACGGAAGATTTAATGCGCTTAATTACAGCATCAAATTGCCAATAGCATATAACAGGCCTCATTATACATTTGAAGCTTCGTGGAAATACTCAATTCCTGTTAATGTGGAGGGGGCTTTAAAAAACCACCATGAAGTTTTCTTTAACCTTACATTTTTGTACGTCTTTTTTTAACACCGGCATGAACGTTTTAATAGTTGAAGATGAAAAGGCCCTTGCAGACGAACTGGAAATTTTCCTGAATAACTACAACTACATCTGCGAAGTTTGTTATAATGGCACTTCAGGTTCCGAAAAAATTGCTGTTAATCTTTATGATTTTATTTTGATAGACCTTGGCTTACCGGACTATGACGGGCTAGACCTCCTTAAAGAAGCGAAAAAGTATAACCCGGAGGCCGTTTGCATCATATTAACCGCCCGTGCAGAAGTTTACGATCGTATAAAAGGTCTGGATCTCGGTGCTGATGATTATTTGCCCAAGCCCTTTTCTTTACTGGAACTGCAAAGCAGAATGCAGGCTATTACCCGTAGAAAGTTTGGTTTAAAACAGAGCCTTATTGACCTGGGCGGGTTTTTAATAAATCTTACCGACCGCACCATTGCATATTACAATACCGATGTTAGTACCATAACCAAAAAGGAGTTTGACTTAATAGCCTATTTAATTTTACACAAAAACCGCACATTAACACGTTCACAATTAAGCGAGCATATTTGGGGCAGTATAATAAATGATGATTACGACTCCAATTATATAGATGCACATATCAAGAATATCCGTAAAAAATTAAATGTTTATGCACCTCCCGATTGGTTGGAAACTGTACGCGGTTTGGGTTATAAAATAAAGATCAACGCTTAAGTATTTGAAACTAAAAACAAAACTTACCCTGTTTAATGCCATTTCAAAACTGGTAATTGTAACCATTTTTGTGTTGCTTTTACCAAAGCTGATCAAAAACATCAATCAAAATTATACCGACAACAGGCTGCGTAAACAAAAGGAAAAGCTGTTGCGAATTATAGATGTTCAGGGCATAAAAAATTATAGTGACGCCAGTTATTATACACCCTTAAAAGAGGATTATGTAAGTATCGGCATTGATACCCTGCGCGAATTTTTAGATACCATTAAAAATGAAAAACGCTTAATACAGGGCGACACCATAGAGTACCGGATATTAAGTCATGATTTTAAAGCGGATAAAAAGAAATATCTTTTGGAAATTGCAATAAGTGTTGACGCAATTACTGAAACTGCCAGTGCACTTCAAAATGTAGCCTTCGCCGTATTGCTGGGTATGATATTGCTGACCATTTTGGCCGATTTGTTCTATTCAAATTATGTATTGCGTCCGCTGGGCTTAATTATCAAAACAAAATTAATAGGTCATAAGTTCCCCAATTTCGGCCCGTATGACAAAGTAAAAACCAGCACATCTGACTTTGAATACCTGGATATCAGTATTCATAAAATGATCACAACTATTGAAAGCACCTTCCAAAAGGAACGCGAATTTATTTCAAATGCATCACACGAGTTAATGACACCAATCTCTATCCTGCAGTCGAAAATAGAAAATATGTTTGAGCGGGAGGATATAGTCGACGAGTTAAAAGCCCGCCTGCTGGAAATGCAAAAAATATTAAACCGGCTAAAAAGCATCACCAAAACCTTGCTGTTGATATCGCAAATTGAAAACGAACAATTTTTAAAGGAAGATAAAATCCCGCTTGCTGAATTGTTACAGGAAGTTTACGATGAAATTTCCATACGCCTGCAGGACAAAAATATCAGTTATGAAGCTGGTATACCGGGTAATTGGCTTTTAGTGAACGTAAATAAGTTTTTATTATTTAACCTTTTTTTCAATTTGATCAATAACGCCATTAAATATAACCATGAAAATGGTGGGATAAAAGTTATTGCAAAACTTGAGCAAAATGTTTTCACCGTGAGTATAATTGATACAGGGATTGGCATTGGTGCAGCTGATCTTCCTTATATTTTTAACCGGTTTAAAAAGTTCAGGCAATCCCTTCAGCAGGATAGCTTTGGCCTGGGGCTTCCTATAGTAAAGTCCATAGCAGCGTTTCACCGGATAGAAATAACGGTAGTATCTGAAAAAGACCACGGAAGCACCTTTAAACTCATATTTCCGCCCGATCTAATTGAAATTTAATGTTGCTTATTGAAATTAATTGCTGGTAATTATATAGATTTGGCTGACAGTGAATAGTTTAATCCGGCACCAGAAAAATTAATAAATAATTTATCAGATGGATTAAACCATTTGCCTGGTGTTTGGTCTAATAATTGTCTTATTTAATAAAGGGTATACTTAAGATATAAAAAATCTGTTAAATAGTTTTAATTGGCATATGAAAAGGTTTTATAAGTTCACTTCCGGATTATTTTTAACCGGATTATTTTCAGTGTTGGTGATTTCATCAGCAAGTGCACAACGTGGCGGCTTTCACGGCGGCGGCGGTGGTGGTGGTAGTGTACGTTCAAGCGGCGGCGGTGGCTTTCATAATAGTGGTATTGGATTTGGCTCACGTAACTCAGTAAATGCCGGCGTTAATTCGCGTGGTGTAACAAGTTATCGTTCGGGCGCGGGTTATTATGCAGGTGTGGGCTATCACGGCGGTGCTTTTTACAGGCCGGGGTTTGGATATTACGGATATCCGCACCTTGGATTTTATTGTGCAGGATTGGGATTTGGATTTTATCCGTTTTATTGGGGCGATGCCTTGTATTATTATGATAATGGTATCTTTTATAGCCCGTATGATAACGGAGGTTACCAGGTAACTGCCCCGCCAATTGGCGCCGGAGTTCCAAGTCTTCCGAATAACGCTCAGCCAATAAAGATTGATGGCGTGCAGTATTACGAAGTTGATGGTGTTTATTATAAAGAAAGCGTTGACGATAAAGGCAAAAAAATATATATTGTTTCCGGCAAGGATGGTGTGTTAAATACAGATGCCGGGACTACCGATCCAAATGCATCAGTTGCAGCACCAAAGATTGGTGACATTGTAAATCAGTTGCCCGATGGTTGTCGCAAGGTTTCATTAAACGGGAAAAGATATTATGTGTCTCCTAATGATATATATTATGAAAAAGTAACCGATCCGGATGGAAATGTTGCCTTCAGAATTGCAAGCCTGCCAGATAATAGCGGCAGTGATGATAAGGGTATATAATTATCAATACCTATAGATATTCAACAGCCTCTCGTAAACGGGAGGCTGTTGCTTTTAATAGATTTGAAGGAATAACTTAATTGTAAGTTCCATCCCTCTTTCCTCAAAATTTCTTAATCGTTTCTGTCACATGCGCCAGGTGGTGCTTACAATGCCAGGCATATAAAGCAAGCGCTTTTTTCAGCTCCATAGTATCACCCGAAGCGGGATGTAAAAAAGCACGGTTCCATTCATCCTCGGTAAAACTTTCGAGCAGGGTAACCCAATGCAAATGAATTCCTTCCAGTATTTTTAACGATGATTCTACAGGCAGGCGGTAATCTGCCAGTAACGCCCAGTCTGCTTCTTCATAAGGTTTTATTGTTGGATTTTCTTCGGTAAGTGCCCATTTAAAACGCATTAATGAGTTCATGTGACTATCGGCAACATGATGTACAACCTGGCGTATGGTCCATCCGCCTGTGCGGTAAGGAGTATCTAATTGTTTTTCATTTAAGCTTATTATTGCCTGTCGCAATCTACCGGGGAACTCTTTGATGGTGGCTATCCAGCCACGCAGATCTTCAGTTGTATAGGATACCGGTGCCTTAAACTTCCCGGTAGGGTATTTCATTTGCTCGTCTGTCATGTTCTTAAAAAAAATTAAATTAAGTATTATTTTAATCTGCAGCAAGGTTTTGCCATAATTTAGCTTTTTGCACCGTTATTGGCACAGTGTGTACACCGACTTACGCCTTGAAATGGAGACAGGCGCTTCTTTCCTTAAAAAAATTGCTGATACTGTTAAAAATCTCAATCTTTATTTGAATACTTCATTTGCTATCATTAAAAAGATGGCGACCGTGGGGGAACCGACCCCGGGATATTAAATAAAAACATCCAAAAAGACGGAGAAACACAATGTAAATTCAAACTGGATTTTGATTTGAAACGCCCGGTAAGACGGGGGAATTGCCGTGTTGGCCAATAAATTTATAAATCCATTTGCCAGAACGGTTGACTTATCCGGCAGGCTGATAAATTAATTGTGAACAACAGGTACAAATTCAGGCAGTTCATTTGCTGATGCAGGAATGTTAATGATATGAAGCTCCCTATTAAGTTGAGCAGATGGTAATTGTGCATTGTTCAAAGCGGCCAAAACAGGTACCGGATCAAAATCAAATAACACGCTCCTGCCCTGCTTATCTATTGCGTTATGAATGGCGGCTAATTCATATTCCAGGATCTCTTCAAGATACCGGATTTTATCAGTGATCTTTTTTGCTTTGATATAAGCTAAAAATTGTTCTGCTAAAATAACCGGCAGCAGCTCAGGGGTAAAACTGTAAAAAAAATCATTTATATAATGATTAAAAGCCAGTTCGCCAATAGTGAGCCTTAGCAAACGCGTGCTTAACTTTAATAGTGAAATTAACATTGACCCTCTGAAATTAAATACCAGGTCCTTGATAATTGCTATTCCTTTATCTTTTTGCAGCTTCTTTGATAAGGTATTCTCCGGGTTTTTACCCAAAATAAGTTTGCCAATAGTAGTTTCCCATTCATTTACCGGTATGCTCTCATCGTAATTATGCTTCTTTTGCCTGGTGTCTTTCTTTTTGTATTCATTACCTCTTTTATCCCATATCCTGTGCATTTTTATCAACTGATCTCTTATCTCGCGTTCCGGGATTTTTATAAGGTAATCCGGCGCCATTTCAAATATCAACGCTTTAAGATTAGGTAATTTTTTGACGACGCTTTCCAGTATACTTAATAGCTCGGTATCCGAAGCACCACTGTGTGCATCAAGGTAATAGTTTTTATAGTACATACCGCCACCTACATGTAGTTCAATCACCCGTTCGTAAGGAATAAGGTCAAGAAACTCCTTAACGCTTTGCCTTCCGTTTCTTTGGTTGGTGAGAATGTTATGCAGGTCGAGTAAGATGTGACAATCCGCCTCTTCGGCTACGCTGCGGACAAATAAACCGTCGGGCATTTCATTTTTACGGGGCTGCAAGTAGTTTACCCCGGTTTCAAATGCAAATGGAAGATTCATTTGCGACTGGTAATTACGGATATTAGCCGCCGCTATTTTTATACTTTCAGTTGATTGGATGGGCGGGAGCAGAAAGCCAGCGTTTACGGCCTTGTTCCCATCGTTAAAGAAATTAAAGCTCAAATGTTCACTTATCCATTCCGGGCTCAATTCTTTAGCTTGTTGCTTTAAGGTATTAAATTGTTCTTGCGGAGGACTAAAAGTTCCCCCGATAGGAAATCCTACACAATGAAACAATTTAGGCTGTTCTAAAGCCCACAAAAAATTGGTTATTTCAGGGTCGTATTTAAATGCATTGCACTCATCATTTTTATCGTACCAAAACGACTGCGGTTCAATCTCTACAACATCAACCAATGATGAATGCGATGCAAGAAAATTTTCAAATCCCTGAACATAAACCAGCCCTACGCCAAGTTCTTTCATTTATTAAATTTAGTTTAAGCTGAAATGTTCACCTCTCCGCGCTGACCAATACTGGCGTTTATCATATCAGATTCGTCAATAAAGTGAATCTTAAATCCTGAATAACAAGTAGGACATCCTAAAATGCGCAAAATTTCACCGGTAACACTGTGTGTTTGTTCAATGGACATTTTTGCAGGTACTGATACATAAACAGTACTTTCTTTAGAGAATTTTCTGGTAGTTGCCATGATAAAAAATTTATAATTGTTTACCTACTCTGTTTACCCTTTTCGGTTTTCGGGTTGCCCGCGCTGTTTTATGCCGGCTCAATAATGGCATAAGGATTTTGGCTTATTCCTTAAAACTATGAGCGCCCGTGCCTCATTGTTTCATAAGTAAAGGTATTTAGCAACAGAAGGCTGGTCAAGCGGAAAATTACCTGACTATTAAAGTGTTAACACCCGTAATAATTAAGTAGAATTACGCAGCAGAATAAGTATTTGTACGTGCATAAGGTAAGTGAAAGCCGGGGAGGCTATCAGCAGAAGTTATTAATCCTTAATAAAACCAGTTCCTTTTAATTCCATATTATTTGTAACAAAGCAATTGTTAAAATTAGTAATGATTATTGAAACTGTTATATTGGGTGAATAATTGATTAGGCTAACAAATGGAAAACGTAAAACACCCTTAAGCTTAATCATCCATTAACTAATCACCATATGAAGAAAATATTTACACTCTTACTTATACCAATCTGTTCGACCGCATTTGCTCAAAAGCTGGAGACATTAACGGTAGAAAAAATAATGCGCAATCCCAAATGGATAGGCGTATCGCCATCAAATGTCTACTGGGCAGATGATAGCAGGCACATCTATTTTGACTGGAACCCGCAAAATGCAGAACGGGACGAGTTGTTTTCAGTAATGCCCGGTAATATTAAACCGGTAAAAGTAGGTATTGATGAACGAAAGCTGCTGGCATCCGAACGTGGCGAGTGGAACAAAAAACACACATTAAAGCTTTACGAAAAAGATGGTGATATCTTTCTTTCTGAACCCAAAGCCGGTAAAACACAACAGTTAACTAATACAACAGAACGTGAAAGTAATCCCATATTTAGCGGTGATGAACGCAAAGTACTATTTATTCGGGGCGGTAATTTATACGCACTTAAACTAGCCGGCGGCGAATTAATACAGCTTACCAATTTTACACATTCTGCTACATCTGCTACACCTGCTACAACGCAAACAGGCGGCAGGCGTGGCGTACAGGCGGCAGGCCAGGCAACTGGTGATGAGCAGGAACGATGGCTTAAAAGCGAGCAACTGGAATTATTTGATATTATAAAAGTAAAAGAGAAAGATAGAAAGCTGGATTCGATTGAAAAGAAGCAGTTAGCGCCAAAAGAATTAAAGGAGATATCAATCGACGACAAATCGGTAAACAATGTGGTGCTTAGTCCGGATGAGCATTTTATTACCTATCGCCTGGCTAAAAATCCGGCTGATATAAAAAGAACCATTGTACCCGACTATGTAACTGCTTCCGGCTTTACAGAGGATATCAATAACCGTACAAAGGTTGGCGCACCGCAAGCTAATTATGAATCATTTGTTTTTGATACCCAAAAGGATACCGTTTATAAAATAAACACGTCAACGCTGCCGGGCATAAAAGATTTGCCCGATTACGTGAAAGACTATCCCAAAGAGCTAGAACAACGTACCAAACGAAAGGAAGACAGAAAAGTAGCAGTACGGGGCATTTACTGGAGTGATGATAGTAAAAACGCAGTTGTTGTAATCACTGCCCAGGATAATAAAGACAGATGGATAATGAAGCTCGACCCGGCAAACGGAAGTTTAACGTTACTTGACCGGGAGCGAAACGAAGCGTGGGTGGGGGGACCGGGCGAAAATAATTTCGGATGGACAGACAACACCCACTTTTATTTTGAAAGCGAGGCCAGTGGTTATGCCCATATTTACCTGTTGGATGTAACCACTGGTACAAAAAAACAACTTACAACTGGTAAGTGGGAAGTACAAACGCTGCAACTGTCGAACGATAAAAAAACGTTTTACTTTACCGCCAATATTGAACATCCGGGGGTAACACATTTTTACAGAATGCCCGTTACCGGCGGCCAGCCTGTTAAATTAACTTCGATGAAGGGCGGCAATGAGGTATCGCTTTCACCGGATGAAAAATGGCTTGCTATCCGTTACTCCTATTCAAATAAGCCATGGGAGTTATATGTCCAACCAAATAAACCGGGCGCCGCTGCCATACAGGTTACTAATTCAACAACTGATGAATTTAAATCGTATCCATGGCGCGACCCGCAAATGATAACCTTTAAAAACCGCTACGGCGGTGAGGTATACGGGCGACTTTATTTACCTGAAAAGCCCAACCCGGCGCGACCAGCTGTAGTCTTTGTACATGGGGCCGGTTACCTTCAAAATGCACATTACTGGTGGAGCTCTTATTTCCGCGAGTATATGTTTAATAATATGCTGGCTGATAACGGTTATACTGTATTGGATATCGATTATTCTGGCAGCGCGGGTTATGGCCGCGACTGGCGTACCGCTATTTATCGGCATATGGGAGGAAAAGACCTCAACGACCAGGTGGATGGGGTAAAAATGCTGGTTGAGAAATATGGCGTCGACCCAAAGCACGTTGGTTTATACGGCGGTTCATACGGCGGGTTTATCACCTTAATGGCGATGTTCACCGAGCCTGATGTATTTGCCGCAGGCGCCGGTATCCGGTCGGTCACCGACTGGGCGCATTATAATCACGGCTATACTGATGAAATTTTGAATGAGCCTTTTAATGATGAAAAAGCCTACCGTTTAAGTTCGCCCATCTATTTTGCCAACGGGTTAAAAGGTAATTTATTGATGCTGCATGGGATGATTGACCAAAATGTTAATTACCAGGATATTATACGTTTAACCCAGCGTTTAATTGAACTGCACAAAGACAACTGGGAACTGGCATCGTACCCGGTAGAAGATCATGGCTTTATACAACCCAGCAGCTGGACGGATGAGTATAAACGAATATTTAAGTTGTTTGAGACAACGCTGAAGAAATGAAGAAATTGTTATTGCTTTTGTTGCTGTTTGGTATTGGCTGCACACATAAACCGGCGTCGCCTACGGTTCATATTAATCTGGTAAATAACAGCCATTCGGTTAAGTTTACAGGGTTGGACTATGCAGTTGTAAGCGATATAAACAGGGATTCGATACCCGATGTATGGCAGGGATTAATACCTGTATTTCGCATGCCCGCGGATACAGATATGAAAGACTATCAGCCCGTTCAGCCCGGCAGATACCAACTAAAGGACAGCGCTGTAGTATTTACCCCTGATACACCCTTTATAAAGGGACAACTTTATTTTATGCGTTATTATCGCTTTGGCGAAGGACAGGGTATTTTAGATTTCATAAAAAACAAAAAGAGACTGGGTAAAGCACAATATACTGATTTGATTTTTAAGCAATAAAACCCTTGAAACTCCAATAAAAATCATTACATTTGCATCTGAATTAAAAAAGAGGGGGCGTTTGTCCCCTCTTTTATTTTATCAATCAAATTATCATTTGGATAGTGAATATTGAAAAAAAAGTAAGAGAACTGGTTGAAGAGAAGATATCGGACAAGCCAAACCTGTTTTTAGTAGATGTAAAAATGCACTCCAACGGTAAGCTGATGATACTGGTTGATGGTGATGTGGGCATAGGTATTGACGATTGTGTTGCAATCAGCAGGCATGTAGGGTTTCATCTGGAAGAAGAAAACGTGATAGCAACTGCTTATAATCTGGAAGTATCATCACCGGGGATTGATGCACCGCTTACGTCATTAAGACAATATGTAAAAAATATCGGTCGTAACTTAGCCATTAAAATGGCAGATGGAACTAAAAGAGAAGGCAAGCTTAACGGTATAACAGAAGATGCCATAATAATTGAAGAAAAAATAAAAGAAAAAGGGAAAAAAGCCGAACTTGTTGAAAGCGTTATCCCGATTAATCAAATAACAGAAACAAAGGTTTTAATATCATTCAAGTAAGAAAATGAGCAATATTAATTTAATTGATTCTTTTCAGGAATTTAAAGATTTCAAAAACATCGATCGTCCTACAATGATGAGCGTTCTGGAAGATGTATTCAGAAGCATGATCAGGAAAAAGTACGGTACAGATGAAAATTGCGACGTAATTGTAAACACCGATAACGGTGACTTAGAGATCTGGCGTACACGCAAAGTGATGGAAGATGGTTTTAGTGAAGACGATGACCTGGAGATAGAATTGGCAGAGGCGAAGCTTTTAGATCCGAGTCTTGAAGTTGGCGATGAGCATATTGAACAAATCACCCTGGAAAGTTTCGGCCGCCGTGCTATATTGGCTGCACGTCAGACCCTGGTTTCTAAAATTTTAGAATTGGAAAAAGACGAGATCTTTAAAAAGTATAAAGACCGCGTTGGTGAAATTGTAACCGGCGAAGTTTACCAGGTTTGGAAAAAGGAAACCCTGGTACTTGATGACGAAGGCAATGAATTATTGCTGCCAAAATCAGAGCAGATACCTGCCGACTATTTTAAAAAGGGAGATAGCGTAAAAGCGGTTGTTGATAAAGTGGATATGCTTAACAGCAATCCGAAAATTATTATATCCCGTACTGCGCCTGAGTTTTTACAGCGTTTGTTTGAAATGGAAGTACCGGAAATATTTGACGGGCTTATCACCATTAAAAAAATTGTACGTGAACCTGGTGAAAGGGCTAAAGTAGCTGTAGAATCATACGATGACCGTATTGACCCTGTTGGTGCTTGTGTTGGTATGAAGGGATCAAGGATACATGGTATTGTTCGTGAGCTAAAAAATGAAAATATTGATGTGATCAATTACACCAATAATTTGCAGTTGTATATTCAGCGTGCATTGTCTCCTGCCAAAATAACATCTATAAAATTAGATGATGAGAAAAAAACGGCGGCAGTGTATTTAAAACCCGACCAGGTATCATTAGCTATTGGCCGCGGCGGGCACAATATTAAATTGGCAGGTAAATTGACCGGATATGAGATAGATGTTTACCGTGAGGCAGATGAGCATGATGAAGACGTTGATATTGAAGAATTTTCAGATGAAATTGAAAGTTGGATAATTGATGAATTTAAACGTATTGGTTTAGATACAGCAAAATCAGTATTGGCATTAACTGTTAATGAATTGGTAAAACGTACCGATCTGGAAGAAGAAACAGTAAAAGAAGTACTATCAATTCTGCAGGCAGAGTTTGAATAAGCATAATAAGCAAAATTAAAATAGTATTTTTGCACAAAATAGCAGAGAAAGAATTATAATAAATGTCAGAAGACAAATCCATAAAATTATTTACAGCAGCAAAAGAGCTGAATATCGGTACAGGTACTATCGTCGATTTTTTAGCGACGAAAGGGTATAAGGTACAAAAGCATCCTACAACCCAGCTTGATGCCGAAATGTACAATGCCCTTTTGAAGGAGTTTGCTGTTGATAAAATTATTAAGGAGGAAGCCAAGCAGATCAGTATCGGAAAGATACGAAAAGAAGAACCTGCAGCGTTTCCTGAAAAACCGGTTGAACACCGCCGTTCAAGAGATTTTGAGAACGAAGAGATCCTTATAAAAAATACAGGTCATCATTATAATACACCGGCAGTTGAAAAGCCAAAACCTGTTGAGCCTCAGCCAGAAAAAGCTGCAGAAAGTAACGAGGTTTTACCGGGTGTAAAGATAGTAGGTAAAATAGACCTTAATAACCTGAATGCAAAACCTCAGCCGCCGGTTGAAAAACCTGAAGCTAAAAAAGAGGAACCTGTTGTTGTCCCCGAACCTGTAGTGCCGCAGCCACAGCCCGAACCTGTAAAGGAAGTTGAGAAAGAGGTAATACAGCAGGAAGTGCCTAAAGCAGCGGTTGAACCTGAAATTATTCCAGAGCCTGTTGCGCCAAAAGCAGAAATCAGGAATGAAGAACCGGTTGAAACTACAGAAGAGCCACAAGACCAGGAGCCCGAAGTTATCAGGGCTAAAGCTGAACGTTTAACCGGCCCCAATGTGGTTGGTAAAATTCAGTTGCCTGTTAGTGCGCCAAAACGCAATCCTGTAGCTTCATCGTCAAATACAAATAACGCTGCTGATCATAAACGTAAAAGAAAGCGTAAAGATAACCAGGGGCCTGGAGGCCATACCAGCCAGGGACCGGGGACAAATCAACCCGGCCAACAGGCAGCTAATCCCCCGGGACATCAGCAACCACATGGAGGTAACCGACCTGATTTCAGAAACAGGAGTAACAACCCTGCAGGGGGCGGAGCAGGAGGAGGACATCAGCCGCCACATAGCGGCAATCGTCCTGATTTCAGGAACCGGAATGTTCCACAAGGCAATGGACCCAAAGAAGAACCTACAGAAAAAGATATACAAGATCAGATTAAGGCAACTTTAGCACGCTTAAGCGGAGCCGGTAAATCGGGAAAATTCGCACAAAGGGCTAAATTCCGCCGTCAAAAGCGTGATGATGTAGCCGCAACGGCCGAAGAACTTGCAATGGAGAACGAACTCCAGTCAAAAGTGCTGAAGGTAACAGAATTTGTAACTGCCAATGAGCTTGCATCCATGATGGATGTTTCTGTAACACAGATCATCAGTACTTGTATGAGCCTGGGCATGTTCGTTTCGATCAACCAAAGGCTTGACGCCGAAACATTAAGCATTGTTGCCGATGAATTTGGATACCAGGTTGAGTTTGTAAAACCACAGGATGAGGAGAGCAGTCTTGACCAGATTGATGACCCGGAAGATCTTATTCCGCGCGCTCCTATAGTAACCATTATGGGTCACGTTGACCACGGTAAAACTTCATTACTCGATTTTATACGTAAAACAAACGTTATAGGTGGTGAAGCCGGGGGCATAACCCAGCATATTGGTGCTTACGAGGTAACATTGCCGGATGATAAGGGAAAAATAACATTTTTGGATACACCGGGCCACGAGGCATTTACTGCCATGCGTGCCAGGGGTGCCCAGGTAACGGATATAGTAATTATTGTTATAGCTGCTGATGATAGCGTGATGCCGCAAACCCGCGAGGCCATAAACCATGCGCAGGCTGCAGGGGCGCCTATTATTTTTGCATTCAATAAAATTGACAGGCCGGGAGCAAATGCGGATAAAATTCGCGAACAGTTATCGGCAATGAATATTTTGGTTGAAGAATGGGGTGGTAAATACCAGTCGCAGGAAATATCAGCCAAAACCGGATTAAATGTTGAATTGCTTTTAGAAAAAGTGTTGCTTGAAGCAGAATTGCTTGAACTAAAAGCAAACCCTGATAAACGTGCAGTAGGAACTGTTATTGAAGCGGCTTTAGATAAAGGTCGCGGAATTGTTACTACAATTTTAGTGCAGGCAGGAACACTCAGAGTTGGCGATCCGATACTGGCCGGTTGTTATAGCGGGCGTGTAAAGGCCCTTACAAACGAACGTGGACAGCGGGTTGATGCCGCAGGCCCATCTACACCGGTACAGGTGTTAGGTATGCAAGGAGCACCCACTGCCGGTGATAAATTTAATGTACTTGAAAGCGAAGTTGAGGCGCGTGAAATTGCCAATAAACGTTTACAATTACAACGTGAGCAGGGCTTGCGTACACAGAAACACATCACGCTTGATGAAATTGGCCGCAGGTTAGCTGTTGGTAACTTCAAAGAGCTTAACATTATTGTTAAAGGTGACGTGGATGGTTCAATTGAAGCGCTGTCCGACTCATTGTTAAAACTATCAACCGAACAGATACAAGTTAATATTATTTCAAAAGCGGTAGGGCAGATTTCCGAATCTGACGTATTGCTGGCCTCGGCCTCTGATGCTATTATTATCGGTTTCCAGGTACGACCTTCAGGAAGCGCCCGTAAACTGGCCGAACAGGAACAGATAGACATCAGGCTATACTCTATAATTTACGACGCTATAAATGAAATTAAAGCAGCCATGGAAGGCATGCTTGCACCAACCTTCGAAGAGAAGATTGTTGCAAACGTTGAGATCCGTGAAACCTTTAAGATTAGCAAAGTTGGTACCATTGCCGGCTGTATGGTGCTTGATGGTAAAATTACCCGTAACAGCAAAATACGGATCATCCGCGAAGGTGTTGTAATATATACCGGTGAACTTGCCTCGTTAAAACGATTTAAAGATGACGTTAAGGAAGTAAGTACCGGTTATGAATGCGGATTAAATATTCACAATTTTAACAATATTGAGGTAGGTGATATAGTTGAAGCCTATGAAAATGTTGAAGTAAAGCGTAAGCTTTAAAACTTTAATTAACATAATATAAACGGCCCTGGCATTATTTGCCAGGGCCGTTTTATGTTTATATATTTTGTAACGATGTCTTATCACAACATGCTGAGGTCATCTATAATATTTTAGAGCCACATTGTATGCGCGTTAGTATAGGCCAAATATCAGATTAAGGCTATTAAGAAGAAAATCATCATAAAGCATTGTAACAATTCCAAAACAAAGCACGTAATTAAATACGTGTATTTAAATTGTTACAATACTTTTTAACTATAAAAAGAAATTTATTTTTTTTACATTTAAACAATACTTGATTGTAAACCTAAAGTCATGTATTAATTAAACCTGAACTTATGAGAAGACGTGTCTGCCAGTTTTTATTGGTAAGTGTTTTTTGTATTGTAACCTGGAAAAATGCATTTTCGCAAGTTGCACAAACAGATAGCAGCTCACAGCAATTTGCGCTTAACAATGCAATAACGCTTTTTCATGCCTCGTTGGGGGATGGATCACCATTGTATAATGGGCCCGAATATTATTTCTATGATCCGCTCATTAAGGGAAACGCCTATTTTTCGGATTTAAATGCCTTTACGCCGGGATCGGTTTTTTATGATGGCGCATTGTATACCGGAGTGCCAATGCTGTATGATTTATATAGTGATAATGT
>JAQBOU010000033.1 GCA_028287865.1 Mucilaginibacter sp.
TACATTCCTTTTCAAACTCTCTAATTGGTTTATCGTATTCATTATTTGTGTCATATCGCCGCGCAAATTCTAGATAATATAATGTTTTCTTAAAGTCTTTTTCAGCAAAATAGGTCGCTCCAATCAACATATATAATTCACTATCATTAGAATCACTTGGCAGTAATTTCAAACACAGCGCAATACACGTGTTATAATCCTTCTTAGAATAATAGTCAAATGCTATTCCTTTTAACTGTCTTTGTGCCGCTGCTACTTCTAAAATAGAACCAACATTAAGTTTATATAT
This sequence comes from Mucilaginibacter sp., assembly GCA_028287865.1. GTDB lineage: Bacteria > Bacteroidota > Bacteroidia > Sphingobacteriales > Sphingobacteriaceae > Mucilaginibacter. Next base: position 290 of record JAQBOU010000033.1, read on the forward strand.
AAAATCTATAGATTGTGGTGAAGTGGTTTGATAGCGTTGATTTTTATTTGAAATATCTTTTTTTTGGTCTTGTAATCCCATTGAAAACCCTTCGTTGTAACCGTCTTGATAACTATCTGGACTTTCTCCGTTTGATGGTATCGGAGGAATAGGAGGTATTGGAGCAATGCAGCCCTCAAACTCTGTTCCATAACAATAACCATTTTTATAGCCTTTACTAAAGCCATCAGAATAATTGTTAACACCCGATATATCCTGTGCTTTAAGCGTTAAGAAGGAACATAATAATGTCAGGATAAAAATCAGTTTTTTCATCATTTCGGCATGATTTTTTGATGTAACTTTTCCAATGTCTCAATTAACAAATCAAATTTACCGGTTGGTTTCCCATAAATAGATTCCATATTACCGTCACGGATACATTTTACTTGCTCAACTATTTTTTCTTGATTCACGGTTAAGTCATTTAAAAACCTATGAATATTCAGTTTTTCACCCAGTTGATGACTAAGTAATCCGTTGTCTATAATTTGTAATGCAATTTCAATGTCTTTGTTTGAACCCGTAGGCGTATCGTCAACTAAGAATGAAACTATTTTTAAATCATTAGGAATAAAATTCCCCGAAATCCGACCGCGAATTTCTATTAATTTGCTTATATCTGCTATAAATCTATCAACAAGCTGTTTTGGTGCCATCGTCTTTTTAAACAAATATAATCTTTTAAGGGAGATAAATTAGTTAACAAAATACGGCTATCCCTTTAAGGGACAGCCGTTAAACAGCGGTTAAATTAAGCAAATCGTTAAATCGTATAATTTCTGCCCGCTACTTGGACAACAGAATTTGGTCTCATCAGCGTTCAAAATAATCCGTGTTTAAACCCAATGATTTACCCCAAAGTATACTCACAAGTATACTAAAAACGGCCTTTACACTATCGTGAGGGGGGCAAAGTATACTTTGGGTGTACTCAAAACCCCCGTAGCGAAGCGTAGTGCAAGCAAAGTAGGGCTCTGCCCAACTTCCGCTTGCTCCCCCGCTTTCGCGTTTGGACATTAAAATTTACAGTAACCTCGTTGCAATAATAAAGCCGGGCAACCCGCCAATGCTATTGAACACCAGTCCATATTCAACAGGTAAGCAACAAACAGCGCAAAGCCGGGTAAAATGTCAAGGGCCCCGATTCTTTCATCGGGGTTTATATACCTTTACTTTTATCCCAGCGTGGGCTAAATTCGCTGTAGCGGTGAATAAGGAATAAACTTTTATCTTTGAATATGCCAGAGAATGAACCACACCGAGAGGAGTCCCATGGACCTGTAACTGGGAAATACATAGACCCTTTAGTTGACTTCGCCTTTAAAAAAATATTTGGCAGCGAGCCTAATAAGGACTTGCTGATCGCTTTTTTAAACGAAGTATTTAGGGGGCGCAAGCATATTGTTGATTTAGTGTACAATAAAAATGAACACCCCGGTGATATAAAAGAAGAGGGCGCAGCCGTATTTGACCTCCTCTGTACAGGAGATAACGGCGAACGTTTTATAATTGAGGTGCAACGGGCACGACAAGGGTATTTTAAAGAAAGGGCTTTATTTTATACTTCCCGCCTCATAAGCGACCAGGCGCCAAAAGGCAAACGGAGTGCCTGGGGCTACAACATTGCCGAAGTATATTTAATTGCCCTGCTGGAAGATTTTACACTGGAAGACAGCCCGGCAAATAGCTATCTCCACGACATTTGCCTGTGCAACAGGGATACCGGTGAAATTTTTTATGACAAACTGGGTTATACCTATATAGAATTAAGTAAATTTGTAAAAGCGGAAACCGATTTAGACACGGATTTGGATAGATGGTTTCATGTATTAAAAAACATGAGCCGGATGGAAAAAATCCCGGTTTATCTGCGGAAACCCATATTTGAGAAATTGTTCAGTATTGCAGAATATACAAACTTGACAAAGGAGGAAAAAACAATGTACGATAGCAGCTTAAAACACAAGTGGGATAATAAGAATGTGCTTGACTATGCTGTATCCACAGCAGAGGCAAAAGGCAGACATGAAGAAGCCCTCACCATTGCCCGTGAAATGAAAAAGGACGGTCTGCCACTTGCCCAAATTTCAAAGTTTACTAAACTTTCTATTGAGGAAATAGAGAAGCTTTAAAACGATGTACGATAGCAGCTTAAAACACAAGTGGGATAATAAGAATGTATTGGACTATGCAGTTTCAACCGCAGAGGCTAAAGGCATTGAAAAAGGCAAACATGAAGAAGCCCACTATTGCCAAAGAAATGAAAAAGGATGGTCTGCCACTTGTCCAAATTTCAAAGTTTACTAAACTTTCTATTGAGGAAATAGAGAAGCTTTAAAGCTATGTACGATAGCTGCTTAAAACACAAGTGGGATAATAAGAATGTGCTGGACTATGCAGTTTTAACTACAGAGGCTAAAGGCATTGAAAAAGGTAAACATGAAAAGGCCATCACTATTGCCCGTGTTTATTGACGGCATTTCTTATCCATATAAAAGCCCCTTACAAATGACTAATGAGACCCAATGACTATAGCGACAAAAATAGGTTATGCAATTTTAAAACCTGCGGAATAACTAACTGCTGATCGTCATTTTTTATGACGTAATCGGCTAACTGCGTCTTTTTTTCTTCAGGAAACTGGTTGGCATTGCGGCTTTCTATTTCTTCGCGCGAAATACAATCTCTTTCCATAACGCGCTTTATCCTCGTCGCCAGCGGGGCCTGCACCATAATGGTATAATCGCACATTTTATAGGAGTCACTTTCAAATAACAAGGCCGCTTCTTTTAAAACGTAAGGTACATCTTTAATATTTTTAAGCCAGGCATCAAAAGCCCTGAATGTGGCAGGATGCACCAGCGAATTGAGTTTCTCTAATTTTTCTTTATTATTAAAAACAATAGAAGCAATGTACTTACGGTTTAAAGCACCATCATTAAAATAAGATTCTTCGCCAAAAACCGCTTTGATCTCCTTAACGAGTATCAGATCATTTGTCATGGCCTGCTTGGCCTCATCATCTGCATAAAAAATCGGGATCCTCAATATTTCAAACACCTTACTTACAGTAGTTTTACCACTGCCCATGTTGCCGGTTAATCCTATTTTAAGCATTACTTTCTTATAATAAAATCAATATTCTGTGGCTCAACTTTTACTAATTTACAATACGAAGGTATTTTTGATACTACTACCGGCAATGCTTTATATCCCTGCTTAAGCCACAGGTCAAGGTTGGCTGTTGCTTCAAAAAAATCTTCATCAATTTCGGCATACCGGGTTAGGGAAACCATAAAAGTAATTTTTACTTTTTGAGGGAAGATCTTTACATCATCGTAATTATGGTTATTGATCAGCTTAACCGGTATCAGCAGGGTCTTTTCTGTAAATTCATCAACAGGTACATTTACCTGTACGCTTTTGGGATAAATACTCATATTACCCTCTTTAACCCGCTGTAAATTTAAAACGGCGCTAACCGGTTCACTTACACTATCAAGCTTTAACGTATCTGATGGCCATTCTGTTAGCTTATCAATTACATTGGCGGGGCCATTTACAATTACATAAGCGGGGTTTATGGTTACGTTGTCCGACTGGAAAAACTGGTGTTTAAACCTCATGGCGGCTACCAGGTGTATTGGAATCCGCCTCACCTTCCGGTTCGAAAAATCGAAATAAAGCGTATCGGGATTAAAGGCGATTATTTGCTGACCGATTTCTTTTTTATTATTTATCTGGTCTAATTGCGAACTAAGAACCACATAGCTTTTGTTTTCGAGTGTGCGCAGGTCAACGGTGACCATTTTAACATCCCTGTTCATTTTCGAAAACAACATTCGCCACCCGGTTCCACTTACGGTAGCATCAACCGTATCAGATTGTAAGGAATGAAAAGCGCGTCTTTGGGGGGTATTTTTAAAATTCAGCGCCTCCTGAACCGTATAATTGTAATTATTGGACAATACGGTAAATATCCACGCAAAAACGGCTAATATCAGGCATGTAAAAAACACTGATACCCTTCTTCGTTCATTAGCAGACAGCTTGATTATTGCCATTTTTAAAGGTTAAAGAAGGAGGTAAAAGGCGAAAGGTAAAAGGCGAAAGGTTTTTGAACTGCCTTTAACCTTTTACCTTTAATCTTTTACCTTAAAATTATGCTTTAGTAACCACCGGCGGTGTATTTAACGCCTTCGAAGCTTCTAAAGATATTGCCGATTTATCGAAACGGATCTTGCCATTTTCAACTTCAACTAAAAAAGTTGTTTCGGCAATTTCAAGTATTCTGCCGTGGATACCTGCAGTTGTTATCACCTTATCGCCTTTTTTAAGTTCGTTAACATATTTCTTTTGATCCTTTTGTTTTTTAACCTGCGGCCTTATCATAAAAAAATAAAACACAACGGCTATTAAACCGAAGGTGATTAATTGTGTTGCGCCAAAGCCTCCGCCGGCTTGTAATAAAATAGTTGCTATCATTTTTAATTTAAATTATTTTGTTGGGATAACCGTTACTTCGCCAATTAAATGAACCATATTTTGAGCAGGGTTTGTATTGGCGGTAATAGTAATCATTTTGTCCTGTAACCCCATTTTACCGGCACTGTTAAAGGTAACATGTATCGCACCGTTTTCGCCTGGTTTAACCGGTGTTTTAGGCCATTCAGGTTTGGTACAGCCGCAGGTGGCAACAGCATCAGTAATTATTAAAGGTGATTTACCGGTATTAGTAAATTTAAAATCGTAAGTTACCTTATCACCCGACTTTATTTTACCGAAATCATGGGTGTCTTTATCAAATTTCATCAAAGGTGCATCGGCAGCATTTGCGGTTGTAGTATTACCGGCCGTAGCACCATTACCTGTTTGGTTTGATTGATTGCAGGCTGTCATCAGCATGCCTGCTGCAATTAAGCTTAAAAACAATTTTTTCATTGTAATTATTCTATTAATCCTCTGCCTATCTTTTTTATTTTATTTTCGGCTTTTAATTCACTTAAAATCTTGTCTAAGATACCGTTTATAAATGAATTACTTTTTGGTGTACTAAATTCCTTTGATATCTCAAGGTACTCGTTTATAGTAACCTTAACCGGTATCGATGAAAAATTAAGAAATTCGGCAATAGCCATTTTCATTAACAGGGTATCCATCATTGCAATGCGATCGGGTTCCCAATTTTGTGTTTTGTCGGTTATAAACTGCTGATAATCGCTATTATACCTTATGCTATTTTCAAAAAGGTTTACAATAAATTCCCTGTCCTCTTCCCAGTTGCCGGTAATCTCCGCCAGTTTATTCTGATCGTAATTATCAGAAGAAAAGTTCTTAAACGTTTTCGCTATCAGCGCTTGTAATACATCCTTATCAACCGGCCAATAAATAAATTTATCTTCAAAAACCTGCTCGGCGATGGATGATTTTAAGATCACCTTTTTAAAGATGAACTTTATAATATCCTTATCAGTTTGTATGGTATCGCCTGTTTTTTTCAGATATTCTTTATAATCGTCAGAACTTTTAAGGACAATGAATAACGACTTTACCAGCTCGGGCTCAAAATCCCAGGCAATTTTATACTTTTTTAGCCCGGTTAAAAAATCTTTATTTTTTTTTAACGACAGAATAAACCTGTTGCTTAGTATTTTAACATCAGCGTTCAAATCATCGGCAGTAGGCAAGTGTTTATTGGCACGCTCCTCTGCGTCATTCTCTGCATAACTTGTAACCTCAGAGATTAGTGAAAGCATCCAGATGTACATTTCGTAAACGCTGTCAATGCTTTGCAGCAGATTCTTTTCATGCTGCTTAATGTCGCCGCTATTTGATTGATGATAAGCGTATAACGACTGTAGAACTTTTACCCTTAGGTGCCTGCGATTTAACATTTTGTAAGAACGATTTTAGCCCGCCACTGACGGGATATGTTTAGTATTTAATAGGTTGACTTTACTTTTTTAATATCTGCAATACGCTTTTCGGCAATTTTGTTTGCTGCTTCAATGGTAGAAATGCTTTCGGCCGCAGAAAGTTTTAAAACATTGCGTGTTGCCTCATAAATATTTTCGGTTAACTGCATGGTGCGCTTTTTACTAAAGCCCATTAATTCAGAATAACAGTTAATAATACCGCCGGCATTGATCACATAATCCGGTGCGAATAAAATACCTTTCTCCAGCAGCATTTTCCCATGGATAATTTCGTCTTCCAGTTGGTTATTCGCAGATCCGGCAATTATTGCACATTTAAGCTTGCTGATGGTTTGGGTGTTAATAGTTGCGCCTAATGCACAAGGGGAATAAATATCGGCATCGATATCAAAAATGCTATTGTTTGAAACTGCTTCGGCCCCATATTTCTTAGCTACCTGGCCTACCCTTTCCTCATTGATATCACTGGCATAAACCTTTGCATTTTCATCGCGTAATAGTTTTACAAGATTTTCTCCCACGTGCCCGATTCCCTGCACAATAATTGATCTCCCGGTTAGTTTATCATTCCCGTACAATTCTTTTACACAGGCTTTTATTCCCATAAAAACACCTAATGCAGTTATGGGCGAAGGGTCGCCGCTACCTCCAATAGATTCAGGCACACCAGTAACATGCTGTGTTTCCATCCGGATGTATTCCATGTCCTTTGGATTGGTGCCCACATCTTCGGCGGTAATAAATTCGCCATTAAGATTTTTTATAAAACGGCCAAATTTGCGCAATAATGCTTCTGTTTTATCCTTACGCGAATCGCCTATGATTACTGCTTTACCACCGCCAAGGTTTAAACCAGTAATGGCAGATTTGTAGGTCATGCTTTTGGAAAGCCTCAGCACATCGTATAATGCGTCTTTTTCGGTTTTATAGGCCCACATACGTGTTCCGCCCAATGCAGGGCCAAGGGTGGTATCGTGAATAGCGATGATTGCTTTTAAACCGGTATCTGGATCACTGCAAAATACAACCTTCTTGTGCCCGTAAGCCTCAAGCTGGCTAAATCTGGAATCTTCGGGGTCTAGAGTTGGCATTA